>DATMPC010000058.1:0-300000 GCA_035567895.1 Terriglobales bacterium
TTTTACGCCGCTGTGTTTCATCGCATTCGACAAGGCAGCCTGCATCACCCGAAACAGGCATAGCGAGACTTCCCTCGGCACAGAATCCGGCACTTGTTCATGTGAGAACCTGATTTCAACGTGATGCTGATCAGAAAACTCGTGGCTGAATCCCTGCATGGCATTCACCAGGCCAAAGTACTCAAGCTTGGAAGAATGCAGCCGGTGAGAAAGAGCCTGAATACTCTTTGATATGTCAGAGGCCTGTTTTAAGAAAGTTTCACTGCGCTTGCGCATTTCAACAGCAGAGTCGGGCGGATGCAGCCTGGTTTCATCGAGTGAGATCGCCAAGAATGCCATTTGCTGGTTGATGTCGTCGTGCAGTTCGCGCGCAATTCGAGTCCGCTCTTCTTCCTGTGCCGCGATCAGGCGCCCACCGATACTCGCCAGAGCTTCTTCCGCCAGCTTGCGCCCTGTAACGTCGATCGCCGAACCGATATAGCCGGAAAACGAGCCGTCTGGATTGACGATCGGTGCTCCAGTATCCAATATCCAGCGATACACGCCGTCGTGGCGGCGCAAGCGATACTCCATGGTGAATGGCTGCCGCCGGTGGAAGGCTTCACTATAGGTAGCCAGAGCATTCTCCAAATCGTCGGTGTGAATTCCATCCGCCCACCCTGTGCCAACCTCCTCTTCCTCCTTCCGACCGGTGAAGTCAAGCCACTGTTGGTTGACATAGGTACACGATTGGTCGGGACCAGCCATCCAGATGAACACAGGAGCGGAGTTCGCTACCCGACGAAAGCGCCCTTCGCTTTCGCGCAAGACTGCCTCCGCTCTTTTCCTCTTCTTACGATGCCACAGGAGCGCCACGATTAGCAGAGTCTGTAATAGGAAAAGAGAAATGCCGGCGATGATGTACCACTTGTATGCTTCCCAAACCGAGAGCGGCCTATTGATTACGATGCTGCCGGGCGGAAGGTTCTTCTCTTTCAAGCCCCAACGTTTGAGGGCTCGCCAATCGAACATATATCTACTTCCGCCCTGAACAATGGGAATCTCTTGAGGCCTTTCGCCATTCAGTATTCTCAGCGCCAAGCCTCCGGCGACTTTTCCGTCCTCAGCGAGGCTGAAGATCTTACCTCCTACTTCGCCATGATTGAAGAAGACATCAACCAAACTAAACACCGGGACAGTGGCCGCCGCGGCAATCATCGGGGCCGATTCGGTCCCGCTAGCGAACCGTGTGCCTGCTGCATCCCGTGCCACACCAAGTTGGAGGACGATAGTTTGACCCGACAGATGCTTCAGGCGCTCCAGTAGAGTGGGCATATCGAGGTCTGTAAGGTATGAAAATTCAAGGGGGCCCGTATAACTGCGCAGTCGTTCTTTGACTGCCAATAGCATTTCTTTATCAAAAGGGGAAGTGCCCGCAACCACGACGACACGCCTTGTGGCGGGGTTGAGGCGCGTTGCCGCGTCCAGGGTCTCAAGGGGTTCGATAGCACCCTCGACCCCCGTAAAATCAGAACCCACTTCGGGACGCCCAGGCACGACGTTATTAGGCAGGCAAAAAACGACTGGAACACCGGGAAAGGATCTCTGGTGTGCTTCGATCATGAAGCGCAGTGGAGCCGGCCCGACGGTGATGATCACGTCTGGTCTGCGATTTGCATACTTACGAAGGTAGAACTCGCGAAATCGCCGCTGGTCCGCTGGATCGGGGAACAGCGTCGTCTCCATGTACTCGAGATAGAACTCGATCTTGTATGGTGAATTGTCAAAACTTGTACGGATCCCCTGGTCGATAAGGTTGATACCAGGAGACGAAGTACCCGTCTCGTTCAGAACTAGAATCCGACGGATTGGTTTAGTCTGGGCTGCGGCAGCGCTTTGCAGGAGTAAAAAGATTCCAAGAAGCAGCGATACCAGTCTCAAGTTTACGAGCGCTTCATTCGAAACTTGAGTGGGCGAGGCGAGACCATGATTCGTTCGCACCCAGCGTTGGGCCCGCCGTTGAAATCGACATCCGTACATCTTGGCAGTGCTCCGCAGTTTCAGGGCCGCGCGATTCTATTGCTGCGATCTCTTAAGCGCGACAAAACAGATTCGCGTTACTCAGTTTGCCTTTTCAACCTGTCAAAAATTGAAGGTTATTCGTTTTACCACAATTTTAGACAGTAACAGTTTAAGAATTGCGAAGAGGTGCTGTTCACATCGAAATCCCTAATTTCATACTTCCCAGTCTGGCATCCCCACCTGTCAAAATTGACGGGTGTGTGCTTTGTGGTGAATCCGATAAGGTACCTTCTTTCGGAACTTACTGAATCGATATTTCAAGTCCCCCGACTGCACGAACTTGCGGGACAGCACCGCCCGGCGGTCAGAGTGAGACGAGATGAACGAGGGCTTCAGTCTGCGACTCCCATGGAAGCATTTTTGTCTTTGCGTTGCTGTGACCGTTATCACCTTTGCGCTCGCGGCGCCAGGCCGCTGCCAGACCGCATCCACCGGCGCAGTCACTGGAATCACGTCGGACTCATCCGGTGCGATCTTGCCGGATGTGAACATCACGTTAACCAGGGAAAATAGTGGCGAAATGAGATCGGCCACTTCTGACGACGAAGGAAGATTTGGAGTCCTCCTACTCTCTCCGGGCGCCTACGATCTAAAAGCTGAGAAATCCAATTTCGAACCGCTGACACTCTCCAACCTTCCCATAGTCGTAACGGAAACACTTCGAGTTCAAGTCCGCATGTATGTCGCTCGACGCATCGAGCGTGTCGAAGTATCTGCCAACTCAGCGGTGGTCCAGACGGATACTTCTGCGCTAGGACGACTGCTCGACCACACAGCAATCAGCAGCCTGCCATTGGTCACAAGAAACTTCACTCAGATAACCGGACTGTCTCCGGGAGTTAACGTCGGTGTTTACAACGCCGGAGAACTTGGGAATGGGGGAACCGCCCTTTCACAACTGGGAAAGTCTACCGACGGGGTTTACGTGCACGGAGCACGGTCCTATGACAACAACTGGCAATTAGACGGGATCAGCGTCAGCGACGTCCAAGGCGCGGGCGCAATAAGCGGCGGCATCCCGATTCCGAACCCCGACACTCTGGAAGAGTTCAAGGTGCAAACTGCGCTCTACGATGCGGCATTCGGGCGCGGAGTGGGGGCCAATGTCAGCGTGATCACGAAGACGGGCACCAACGGTTACCACGGCAAGATCTTCGAGTTCCTGCGCAACGATTTTCTAAACGCGAACGATTTCTTTTTGAACAAAACCGGTCAGCGGCGTCCGGAGCTCAAGCAGAACCAGTTCGGGAGCGCAATTGGTGGGCCGATTCAAAAAGACAAACTGTTTTTCTTCGCATCCTACCAGGGAATGCGGCAGGTTAACGGCCTAGCCTCTGGTCAAACCAGGATCGCCTGTACCGCAAGTTTAAGCGAGCCGCCTATAACCGATGACAGATCGCGGGCAGCCCTGGGAAAATTATTCGGTGGAATGAAGGGGGCCTTGGGAGGTGTGGCGCTCATGCCAGACGGCTCAAATATCAACCCCGCAGCCTTGGCACTGTTGAATTTCAAACTTCCTGATGGCACCTTCCTGATTCCGACACCACAGACGGTAAACCCCTCGAAGCCATTTGCAAGCAGTGGCTTTTCAACCTTCGCACAACCCTGCGATTACGTGGAAGACCAGGGATTAGGAAATATAGATTCCATCATTTCGGAGAAGAGCCGACTTGCCGGGCGTTTTTTTATTGCACACAGCAACCAGTCGGTTACGTTTCCCGGCGGGGCTCTGAACCCGATGGGGAACATTCGGGGATTCACTAGTCCGGGCAATTCCGATTTTGTTGTTTCCTCGCTGGCTCACACCTACATCCTGAGTAACGCCATGTTAAACGAGGCCAGAATTGGTTTCGTTCGCATAAGCACCAAAACGGGGGCCGATGCTCCATTCAAATGGTCGGACGTCGGCGTGTTGGAAAGTGCCATGAATGGAAATGACCAACTGCCGAGCTTGAGTATTCTCGGTTCCGTCAGCATGGCCAGCGTGCTTCCTCGAACTTATACGCAGAACAGCTTCGTGGTTAGCGACGTTTTTAGCCTATTGAAAGGGCCCCACGCCTTGAAATTCGGGGGGGGACTTACGCGATTGCAGACTAACCTTGACTTTGCGGGTTTCGGCTCCTTTGTCCAGTTTCTCAGCTGGCCGGACTTTCTCCTCGGCCTCGATGGAAACAGCAACGGCACCGGAACTTTCAGCAATGTCTCTGCGTCTTCCGATGCTTTTGGTCTCTTTAATCGCGAGTTCAGGGTGTGGGAAGGCTCTGCGTTCGCACAGGACGACTTTCGGATTACCAAAGCACTCACTTTAAACGTCGGTTTGCGCTACGAACGAATCGGGCAATTCGGAGATAAGCTGGGTCGGAACTCGAGCTTCGATGTCAGCAAGGCCAATCGAAACCCACCAACCAGTGGAACTCTCGATGGCTACATCGTTCCCTCCAATTTTCCGGGCGCTGTACCTGTGGGAGTCACTCAGGTTAACAACACCTTTGGAACGTATGGTGAGGGGCAAAACGCCATCGCACCTCGAATCGGTTTTGCATGGCAGATCCTGCCAAGCACCAGTCGGTTCACTCTGAGGGGAGGGTATGGCACCTATTACTCTCGTCCGATCGGCCAGACGGCTGGTCAGTCCATTCTAGCCGCGCCCTTTGCCTTAACTCGATTCGTCTCCGGACCCGCGAATGCAGGAGCGACATTTCAAGCACCGTTCGCCCAGCCCTTTCCAACTCCGGCTTCTTTTCCGCTGTTTGTACCGTATTCTCCGAACACCGCCGGAGCGGTCTCTGTTCTGTCACCCCACTTTCGCCCTGCAGTGATTCAACAGTTTTCCGTAAACCTCCAGGCAGAATTGCATGATGGTTGGCTGCTTGAGACCGGATACGTTGGTACGCGGGGAATACACCTGCAACGCTTTCTTTCCTTGAATCAGGCGCTGAATGCCTCCCCTGGCAATCCGATCAATGGCGCAATCTCTAACACGTTGTCCAACATCCAATTACGAGTTCCCATTCCAGGAATACGAGCTGACTCTCTTCGTGAGCAGGAATCTGAGGGCAGCTCCTGGTACAACGGCTTTGAGACAAGTCTGACAAAACGCTTAAGCCACGGCCTTCAATTCCTGGCTTCTTACACTTTCTCAAAAGTCCTGGACACCGATGGTGCGGATGTTAACTCAACCTCCACAGGCAATGCCCTGACACTTGGAGACCAAAATTCTCCTCACCAGAGATGGGGAAGAGCGAGTTTCGATCGCACGCATCGTTTTGTTTTTAGCAGCACGTGGATAACGCCAACGCCGCCTCGCGGCCTCTTGCGAGCGATCCTGGGCAACTGGTCTGGCTCGGCAATCGTAACCATTCAGTCGGGTACGGCTCTTACGATCGCCAATACAAACTCCACCAATGTTTTCGGCATCAGCCAGGACCGTGCGCAACTGAGCCCCACATGTTTGACGAGTCAAGTGGTGAAGGGCGGCTCGGTGCAGTCAAAGCTCGGTGGCTACTTTAATGCGGCCTGCTTCACAAAACCGCCGATTATCGGTGCGGATGGCATCGGCACCGGCTTTGGCAACAGCGCGACGGGAATCGTAGACGGTCCTGGGCAAGCAAACCTTGACATCGCGGCTTCCAAGACCGTGCCACTGAACAGGCTACACGAAAAAAGCAAACTTCAATTTCGGGCGGAGTTTTACAACGCACTCAATCATCCCCAGTTCGCGAATCCCGACACCAATTTCGCATCGTCTACCTTCGGTGTGATCAGCGCTACAGCAGTGAATCCGCGGGTCGGACAGTTGGCGCTCATCTATTCGTTCTGAAGCGGGACCGCGCCGGCTGCGCGTAGCCGTTTGCCTTTGCGTGGAGCAGGCCGACTGGTTGCCTTGAAGGCCTGCGTGCAAAGTCCTATTTCAAGTATCTGGGCTTTATCCCCGGAATAACTGCTTTTCCCAACGTGAAACTGTAGGTCTCTAATGCGCAGAGCTATTCAGCTCCTCAGCAAGCTAACCGCAGCGGCTAAAGCCCCGGACATCTTATATGGGGCTTTGAAGGCAGGCCTGGAACGGCCTGCTCCACCACCTCTTCGGCGGCACAGAGAGTCTTGCAAAGTTTTGGAGAAATTTTGCGCTGATGGGCACGAGCCGGGCTGTTGCCAAAGCGAGCTAGAAACAGAAAGCCTAAACACGAGAGAAGGGAAGAGCACTAAGCTGTTTGGCAAGAGCGCTCTTCCCGAGGTGGGATGACAAAGGAGAGACCGTTGGCGCGTCGGATTGGTCCAGAGTGACCGACTCGCCTAAAGAATTCTTGTTAGTTAGTGGCAGTTGTGACTCCCTTGTTTACCATCACCTTCACTTCAACTCGACGGTTTTCCGATCGTCCTTGTGCGGTTTCGTTCGAAGCAACCGGATTTGAGATGCCCATCGCACCCGGAGAGACGATGCGGCGAGGTGGAACGTTGCCATGCTGCATCAGGTAATTGACTACTGCGTATGCGCGATCTTTGCTCAAGGTCTGATTCCCAGAGGCATTTCCAGTCGCATCCGCGTATCCCTTCACTTCAATGATGTAGCCGGAAAGTTGTGCGGCGTCAGTCGCCAATTTTGACAGAGCGGCTTCGTCCTTCTTAGAGATCGTGGACTTGCCCGATGCGAAGTACACTACCGCCTCATGTTTAACGTCGTAATCTGACAACGCCGAGAAGCGCCGGTTGACCTCCTCGTCGTTTGCTGAGATCGCGGCCTTGTTCGCGGCGATGTTGGCCTGATTTACCGATATGTCTTCTTTGTTGGCAGAGATGTTTTCTTTGTTTTCCGCAATGTTCTGGCGGTTTGCTTCCACATTTTCCTGCGTGGGCTCCAAACCAGCCTGGATCATGCTGGCGGTCTGCAAGTCGTCTTTGCTGAAAGTAATCGTCTTTGCCTGAAGCTTGCCGTCCGTACCCGGGATGGCTTTAATGCCGACTTTGAGCCCGGGAATGAGGCTTGCCCAGGACATTTGCTTTTTGCGAAGGCCGAGCCCCTTGGGCGTCTGGACTTTCGTTGCGTCGGTGAGGGTGATGACCTGAGTACCATCCGCGTTTCGCACGGTGATGCTATCCCCTGAGCGTCCGGTGATCAGGCCCTTCACTTCTGTTTCATTTTGGGCGTACGCCGAGGTCAACGATGCGCAGCAGAAAATCAGGGCGACAGAGATAAGCGTGCATGTCTTTTTCATGGTCATGCGACTCCTTTGGCACGTCATCACAGAATCTAACGCTGCGATTCGAGTTTGAGACCTAGCAAAACTGTCAGGGGTGGGGAAGATGTTGCGGGAAAACGCAGCGCGTTCTAATTCATGCTCTCGCGAACCTCGACCAGCATTTGATCGCTGTGGGCAAGGCGAATTAGGCCGGCGCGCGGGTACTCGATGTCGAGGACGACGTACACAATAATCACGGTCATGACTGAAAAACCGAGAATGTGGAGCCAACTCCGGTTTGGGCCGACTGCCATCCTATAGCCGGCCAACGCAGAACAGATGAGTCCCAGGCCGAACAAAAGGACGTAAATAATGCCTGGCGGATGATTTTGCAGGGCCATCGTCCGGGTTGTGGCCATATCGATCATGTTGTTTAACGCCGGAAGCAGCAATTTTCCTGCATCGGGATGAGCGCCCGGGAGTCGGGTAGCTGCATCTGCCTGAGTCCAGATTTCATGCTGGAGTTTCTTGGATTCTGCCATCTCCGTTTCCGCAGCTTGCATATTGGGCAGTCTGCGATAGGTCTCCAGCCGCGAATCCACGTACTTGCGAAATAATTCCCGAAGTGAAGCCTGTGCTTCGCGCGGTACCAAGTAAACCCGCAGATAGGCGGTTTCGATCGCGTTGACTTCCTCGGCGATCAACATTCTTTTCTCGTTAAAGCGCGTAGATGCTCCCGAGAACGTGAATGCCATGAGTAACCCGAATAGGGCAAAAACCGCGCCTTCAACGATGCCCAGACTGCCTCGCTCGCTTTCCGATTCCTTCGCACGGCGCTTCACAGCGATTCGCCGGCCCGCTTCCAGCATCATCAACATGCCGAGAAACAGCAGCAGAGCAAACAGCCATGGGGGGATGAAAAATTGCATCAAAAAATGCTCCTCTTCCCAAGTTGGCAAAGGACTCTCGGGCCGTCCTACCTTCTCCGGCCGCCGCCCATCCGCGGCATGGAGCGATAACTGGGCGAACTACGCATGCTATTAAAGTTCTGAGAGCGCTGCGCTCCCTGTGACCGCGCTTCCTGCTGGCGCTGCATTGACGACTGTGGCGTCGGAGTACCGCCTGGTCGTTGCGCACTTTGCCATCCGTTTCCAGTGTTCTGTGACCAACTGCCACTGTTACGGTCATAGCGATATAGAGAGCCATCCTTGCCGGCGTAGATGTTGTTCTTTCCAGCGGCAATGCCCGCGTTGGTATTCGTGTTGTAAACGAAACCGCCACGGCCGGCCGTGCCCTCGCCGGTGTAACGATTGCCTGCAAAGCCCGCTCCTCCGCCCGCCACGATGCCGGTGTTCGGGTCGTAAGCTGCAGCGCCGCGATATCCAACCGTGTTTCCCGTGTAGATGTTGGTGTTGTAGCCGCGTCCGCCAGCCGCGACGCGTCCAGTCTGAGCGTTGTAGGCGCCACCCCTGCTGGCCGCACCATAGTTTCCGGTGTAAGGATTTGCCCACGCGGCAGCGGTTCGCGAATATGCCGCATTGCCCCAGCGACCATAAACGTTCGCGACCGCAGCGCCGCCCCAAGCTCCCCAGCCGTAGTACGGATACCAGCCGTATGGGTAGTAGCCCATCGGGCCCCACCAGGGCGAGTACCACGGGTAATACCAGTAGTATCCGTAGCCGAATCCAACGCTCCAGCCGGATTCGTCAGTCCACGTAAATCCTGCGCCGACGCCATAAGTGTACGGATAGCCATACCAGACAGCTGAGCCAACATAAGGCGGATAGTACCAGCCGGTTCCGTAGACAACCGTCGTGGTGCTTGATGACACGACCGTGCCGTAGTATCCAGGTGTGTAGCCAACGTAAACGACCTCGGGTGTTGACCCGTACACCTTTGCATACGTGACGTAATGCACCGGAGAACTCGCGGGGATCGTATAGATTTCTTCCGGTACTTTATCGGCGACGTTCCAGGGTCCTTGAGGAGTAGGCGCCCAGAACCAGACGCCGGCCTCCACGGAATAGTACTTTTCTCCAACTTTGATAACGGGAGCGGAAGTATTGCGCGCATACTTCATCGTCGTGCCTTCGATGGGCACGAACGTCGCTTCGCCATCGTAGACAACAGTCAGTTTTGCTTGTGAGCGGGTGATGGTTGCAGTCTGTGGAATCGAGTTGGCGATTAGACCCTCCTCGGCCTGCGGCGTTGCCGGCACCGAAGCCAGCGCGCTTGCTTTAGGACTGTCCGGCGGAATTTTCGCGAACTCTGCTGGAATGGCGGCGCCATCAACGAACGTCCAATTGGTATTCAACGAGGGACTCTTGAACCATCGTCCCGAAATGAGGACGTAGTACTCGCCGCCATAACGCAGAACTGTGCCGGTGGTATTTGAAATGTATTCAATGGAAGTGCCCGGAATGGCTGCGTACTGCGGCTCACCCTTCGTTTCAACCAATTCAGTTGGTCCATACACGACGTAGACGGCGGGGATCTCAGCTCCCTCGCCGGGATGTTTCAATGAGGGCTGCTTTGCCTGGCTATTTGTTGAGGACGGCTGGCCCGATGCTGCATCAGGTTGTGGACCTTGCGTGCTCATCTGCTCCGCGATGTATTGGTCCGCTTTCTTCATGTCGGCGGGAAGATTAGACGCGTACTTCCATGGTCCGTCGAGTTGCGAAGATTCGAGCCACCAATCTGTCAACCGCAAGTAGTATTTTTTGTTTTCGTCGGCAACGAGCAAGATGGATTTGGTGTTGACCACGCGCTGCAAGTCAGTAGTCTTGACCGGCGCCAGTTTGGGTTCGCCGTCGACCGTGACGAGCACAGACTGCTTCGTGCTGAAGATGATCTTGGGGGGATCATTCTTTACAGTCACACCTTGAATCTGGGGACTCGCTGCTCGCACTCCGGCTTCAAGACGATCGAGCGAGATGGTCTTGGTTTTCCCGGGCATCTTCGCCTTGAGCATCGCAAGGATATCGGCGTCCTTATGGGCTGCGGTCGGGAAGCGGACTTTGCTGACATCCACAGTGTCGAGCGTCACGAGACGGTTGATCTTGTCCACTTCGGTCCGGGCACTGAACCAAACGACTCCGTATTGGGAAGCCGCTTGCGGGCTTTTTTTCAGTTCGACTGCCGAATAGAGGTAAATGCGATTGCCGTCCCATTTGTCAACTTGTGGCTGATAAATCACGAATTCCTGGGTGCCATCTTTAAGCGTGCGCGGCCATCCGGTGTCGTTGCTGATTGTGGAAAGCTTTACTCTCTGTGTGCTGGGAGCGTTCGGCAGATTTTGCGGACTAACGGTTGGTAACAAAACGCAAGTGGAAATGACCAGGCTGTAGATCCTATTCATGGCGCTAATTTGGCGAGGGTCCGCATTGCGTAGGACTTAGCGAAGGTCTTAGATCAACTTTAGGATTGGGGGAATGAATACAGAAGTGTCAGTAATGACAGGTGCGCAGCGTGAAGGCCACGTCCAGCTCACGCTTCACGGTAGAGCATGAGAGTGGTACCAATAGCCACAAAGCACAGTGGCCAGATCCATGAGAATAGCCTTACGCTGACTGGGTGAGCACGAACTTCGAGCCATCGCGCCCAGCCGGCAAATACTGCTAGTACTGCAATGGGAATATGGCTTAGGTCGATCAACGTTGCTTCTTTCACATTCGTTACTGAATGCGAATGGGTCAGTAGGACGGCGCCGCCGAGTGCGCAAACGGCAGGGAAAACGTACGGGGCCCACCAAGCTGCGTTGCGGCCATTTTTCACCCGCCATTCAAGAATGGCAAAGCCCAGAACCAGGAATGTGAAAAAACGATGCTGGAGAACGTCAGCTACGCGAAAGCTTTCCCAAAATCCATTGGGTCCCAAGGGCCAATTCTCGGCGTCGGCGCGAATGAACAGGAAGACTGCCAAGGCGAGAAAGAGCAGAGGCCAGTGCTTGGCCCATTCCGCTTTGCCCGATTGACTCGCGAATGCCAGCAGACCAACGCAGAGAACAACAATGCCAGCCCAGTGGTGATTGTATTCTGACCACGCGATGTCTCCTGGAGTACTCGGACGCAATGCAGGCGTGCCCGGAATATACGCGGATGCAACTCCCTGGTTCTCCGCTTCTTGCTTGAGCAACAGTTCGTCAGACTTGCTGAGCTCTCCTAGAGCCGGTGTCGACAAGCGAGGAAAGCGTGGTGTAAACCGCTGTACCAGATCGTGGGCGGTTACTCGTCCGTTGGGCAGATCGATGGCTGGCGGTTGCGACCCGAGCGAGGCAGCTGCGACGATTGCCGTAAAGCCAATACCGATTTCGGCTTCGACTAACCACCGCAGCCAACGGAGACCCTTGCCCGCATCTGTGCCGAGGTTGCGAACAATCGAGAAATTCAACGCACCGATGCACAGAATTCCCCCGACCAGCCAAATCTTCGCTCCCAGCATTGCGCCCCAGGAGGTGCCATATAACGCACTTGGCGAGTCCATATACAAAAAAGTGAGAGCCCCTCCAGCAAGAAGAACCACAGCGACGGAAGAAGCAGCCATGGAGGAGAAGGTGCGGGCAATCGCGCTCGATAGCAGAAGAGTCTGTGAGTGTCTGAGTGCAATCAGTAAAAACGGAAGGGCACCAATCCAAATGCCGGCAGCCAAGTAATGAATCAAGGTGAAACCTGCTGAAAGCAGACGGTGATCCACCCGTGCCCAGGCGTGGCTGGTTACGACGCTGCACAACAGGATAGCGAGAACAAGCAGACTAGAGATCGTTGGGAAATCTCTGTCAGCCGTCACAAAAATTATCAGCAGCAATGCGCAGACAGTGGACACTACACCCGCTATGAAGAAGTTAGCGCCTGCGATGTCCCTTAAGCGAAATGAGGTCGTGTCCATGAGGATTGCTGAGCTCATTGACACGGATGCGAGTTGAGTTGCAGTAAGTCCGAGAGCCGCAACCCGAATGAGCGAGATCATCGGCGGCAGCAACTGGAATTGTGACTCCGTTCGGATGCGACTCCATACAAGTGCCCGAAACGCAATTCCTCCCAATAGTAACGATTGAAAGGAGAGCGTCAGCCCTCGCAGGAGTACAGATAGGAATCCGAAAACGTCGAGTAAGTTCTGCACGAGCAACATCCCGCAAGATCATTTGGCCGAGAACGGGACTTCTCCACGAGTGATGTGCCCATCGGAGGCGAGTACCTGCCAGGCCAACTTGTACTTTCCCGGCTTTACATCAGTAGCCGTGGCTGCGATTACATTGGAGACTCTTTCCGGCAACAGGGGAATCGTCCTCGTAGTTCCGTCAGCACTCAGGAGCCGTACCAGCGATCGCGTGCTATCAACGCGTACATTAAACCTCAGCGTGATATCGATCTTGGGACCAGCCACAATGGAGTTTGCTTCCGGGCTCGACGTCACCAGGATTGCGTGAGCCCAGGCAACTGTTGCGCAAAGAGCGAGAACGACAGCGCCTGTCAACCTGCGTTTCATTGCGAAATTTGATGTCTGAATCATCCAGCGGCTCCAAAATCTTTCAGATCTAGTTATGAAGTGACTCAAGCGATGGAGTTGGGCCGCAAGAGGCACAGACATAGCGCGAAGTGTTAGATCGGGTGCCATCGTGAGGACACCGACCCTATCCTGAGGTTACTGCGAGGAAGTCCTTAGTCCACTAGTACTTCTGCCAGACGGGGGGTCTGAAATCCTTGAATTCAATAATTCACATACCAGCAAATTCTGACAGTGGTCTCTGAAGGGTTTTGCAGAAATACTGTGACCCATTCGGCGCATTCCAATGTACACATTCCGCAAGGCAGTCACGTCCTTGGTACCAATCTGGGTGACGGTCTTTCTCTCGCTTGCGTTCGCTCAGAAGGGCATGAGCACGGAGTACACGCGTAACTCCCGTCCACCAATGCTGAATTACGCTGAACTTGTAACGCTCAGCGAGCAAGACCCAATCGATTCCACACTGGCCGAAAAACTTCAAACGCTCCTCACTACCCCATTTGTGAACAACGAAGCGTTTCATCGTGGCGCCAAGCCGATCCGGCAGGTCTGTCGGCAGAAGAATCCATGTCTCCGGCTGATTGCCTGGAATATCGAGAGAGGACTCCAACTGGACGAAATCAAACTTGCTTTCACCAACAAATCAGGCTTTCTGTCTAACGCAATACCGAAAAGTTCGGCAGAGAAGGACGCACCGCAGGTGAGCGCAGTCTCCGCTGACAGGGAGAAGCTTGGCGCCCAAATCGACATCCTGCAGTCTGCCGACCTAATCGTGCTCAATGAAGTCGATTGGGGCATGAAGCGGACCGAGTACCGAGCCGTGGTGAAGGAGCTTGGCGACGCTCTAAACATGAATTGGGCTTATGGCGTTGAGTTTGTCGAGGTAGATCCCAAAGTGTTAGGCCGTCAATCGTTTGCTGACGTCAAGGACGAAGTCAAGCGCAAAGAGCTGGAGGAGCTGTTCAGCGTTGATCAAAACCGTGTGCTGGGACTGCACGGCTCTGCAATTCTCTCGCGATATCCAATCCGGGAAGCCAAGCTCCTGCCCTTCAAATATCAGGCTTATGACTGGTACAAGGGCGAAAAAGGCTACGGAACTACCGAGTCCACAAAGCGCAAAGGTGCAAGCCTGGCGTTTGGGGAAGAGATTTTGAGGGAAGTGCGTCGCGGAGGTCGCACGAACCTGATCGCAACCCTGGACGTTCCCGATCTTCCCGAAGGAAAGCTCACTGTCGTCGCAGCTCATCTGGAGAACCGAACCACGCCCTCTGGCCGACGCAAAGAAGCTGAAGAACTGCTGGAACTGCTCCGTCCCATTAGCAATCCCGTGGTTGTGGCGGGAGACATGAACACAACCGGCAAGGATGGATCGGTCAGCGATATCAAGTCTCTGGCTAAGAAAAAGGCGATGGATCCACAGTTCTGGACCACCAAAGGCATTAAGTATGCGACAGGAGTAGGCATCGGCATGGACATCGCGAGCTTTGCCTTCAAAAGCACGAAGTTTCAAGCTGACCCTACGACCTCCGGAGTGCCCTTCTTGGCCGCGAATCCTGAGAAAGGTTTTTTCGAATACCTGGATGACTTTCGCTTTGACGACGGAACAAGAGTCGATTTTCGTGGTGATGCCGAATTATCGGTGAGTGGTCGCCGAGGGACACTGGGAAATTCAAATGAGCGGGCCGGCAAAGGTTTCGTTACGACTTTTGCTTTGCCTAGAACGCTTGGAGCGAAAGGGAAATTTAAGCTGGATTGGATCTTTGTGAAGGGATATCTCGAACAGGATACGAATATTCCCGAGTCTTATCGCTTTGCACCAACTTTTGCCCGCACGATGAACGAATTGAATGGAGCATTGGAGGAGCCGCTATCCGATCACGCTCCGATCAGTGTCGACCTTCCGCTTTCGCAACCGGGCCCATTGAAGACTCTTGCGCGCGGAGCAAAGTAATGAAATTGCATCATCTGCTCGGACGATATCGCTCTGTCTGGCTGCACTTTTTTGTTTTCGTGGCGATGTGCTGTCCAGGGCATGCACAGGCTTCTTCGCGGATTCAGGTGCTCGTCAGTGCGGGCAGTCTCGAAGGCATGCGCTGGTCGAACTTCAGCGACTATCGAAATTGGCTACAGAAGTTCTATGAGCCTGCCGGATATGCTCCAGTGTGGGTCCAGGGGAGCACTCCATCGGCGCAAGCTCTTGCGATGATCGAACTGTTTCGGAACGCGTCGCAAAAAGGGTTGGAGCCTGAAGACTATGACGCTTCCCGCTGGGATGGCCGTCTCCATGGCTTGAAAGATCAAGCTGCCGATCCGGCAGGTTTCGATGTAGCCCTTACCGTCTGCACAATGCGCTATGTCTCAGACCTTCACATCGGACGCATCAATCCCCGGCATTTCCAATTCGGACTGAGTGTTGCTGAGAAGAAATACGACTTGGCTCAGTTTGTGCGCGATCGGTTGCTGGCTGCATCCGATGTATCCGGCGTGATCGACAGCGTGGAGCCTCCGTTTGCAGGGTACCGTCGAACGCAGCAGTCACTCGTAAGATACATGCAACTTGCTCGCGATGACGATGGCGAGAAGCTTCCGACTCCATCAAAGCCTGTTGAGGTCGGACAACAGTATGCTGGCGTGCCTCGACTAACGCGACTACTTCATCTCGTCGGCGACTTGCCGCCCGACGCTACGCCGCAAGACTCTTCGACTTATGATGCTGCTTTGGCCGAGGCGGTAAAGCGGTTCCAACGCCGCCACGGGCTTGACGCGGATGGTCGCCTGGGTCCGGGCACGGTAAAGCAGTTGAACGTCCCTTTGTCGGCTCGAGTCCGGCAGATGCAACTTACACTCGAGCGCTGGCGTTGGCTCCCGAGCGAATTCTCTGCACCTCCCATCGTCGTCAATATTCCCGACTTCCGCCTCCGCGCCCTTGATGAGCACAACGACGTTGCTCTCGAGATGGTGGTTGTAGTTGGTAAAGCAATGCGCTCTCAAACCCCGGTTTTCTCGCGCGATATGACCTTCGTGGTGCTGCGTCCTTATTGGAACGTTCCTCCTGGACTCTTCCGCCAAAGCGTGCTGCCTGCGATCACACGAGATCGCAGCTATGTGGCCAACAAGAATTTTGAGATCACCACGCGCGACGGCAGAGTTGTGACTGCAGGAGCGGTCTCCGACGATGTGCTGGCCCAGCTGCAGGCGGGAAAACTTGCCATACGACAGAAGCCGGGGCCCACGAATGCGCTGGGTCTCATCAAATTGATGTTTCCTAACGAGTATTCCGTGTACCTGCACAGCACGCCCACGCAGGAGCTCTTTTCGCGCACTCGACGCGATTTCAGTGCCGGCTGCATTCGCGTCGAAAAGCCCGCGGAACTTGGTGCCTGGGCACTGCGCAACAATCCCGGTTGGACCGTCGAGCGGGTGCAGCAAGGCATGCAGAATGGCAAGGACAATGTGACCGTGACTCTAAGCCGTCGCGTGCCAGTATTCATTGTGTATGGGACGGCTCTCGCCTACGAGAACAACGAAGTGCACTTCTACCAAGATATTTACGGACACGACGCCAAGCTGGCTCAGGCGTTAGCTAAGGGTTATCCCTACCCATAATGGGAACTAGAGTTACCAGCGCCGCACACGGCCTACATCTACGTGAACAAAATCAGAGCCAGCGTAGTAGCCCACGCCGCCGCGATGCAATGACAGCGCGGTATCGCGAAGTTCGGAGGTGCGGACTCCCGGAACGCGAATATCAATCGCCATCGCCTGCATGTGCAGACTGTGCTTGGCTACGCCATGACCATGGGTTCTGAGATATTGGTTGCTCCAAGGCGTACGGTAGCCGCAGACAACGTTGATCTCAGAATTGGGACGACCTAGCGCCACCGTTAAGTCGTGCAGCAGGTCGAAAACCCGGGGATCGTATTCACGAACGTCGCCTGTCCGATGATCGCGCAAATAACGATTGAGTTGCGCCAGAGCCTCAGGATCATATGAGTTCCCATGCCGGTAAACGATGTCGAGCCGTTGCCCCGTATGAGTATGAAACAAGTGCAGCCGATAGCTGACGTCGGATGAAGAGGGAGTCTCCGTCGCCTGGGATGGAGAAGAAATAACGACGAGGAATACGCAACACGCAAAAAAACTCTTTCGTAACAACAACGGCAACTCACGCTCCAGCAAAAAATCGGCCATCATCAAATGGCCGTTCTCTAGATCATATCAGGAAGCGCTTCGTGATAAGTTGACCGCCGTCAATGAGTGTGTCTATTCCGGTACTCACTTGCTTTCAAGCACAACGCGGTCATACAACGGCTGAGTCGGTCGCGCGTCGTGTCGGTACAATTTCGAAAACTGCTCGATCTCGGCGGAAGAAACGGTTACCGGGTGCTTAAGGACGAACCAAGTTACATTCTCGCTGCAAGGCGGAGTAGTAAGCGATCCTGAAAAGGTATAGTAGCTCCGGTCTACCGGAAGCAGGCCGGCTGCGTCGACGCTGACGTTCGTAACCGCTTCTTCTTTTTCCTTTTCCTTTGGCAAATCTTTCCATAATTCGTGCACCAGGGCGTTGTCTTTTCCCTGCCGCAGGAGCACCGCGACTACTGCGAGACTTCCTTCCTCGTCCGCATGTACCAGATGCACCACCATTTCATAACCCTTGCCGTTGATGCGCTCTTCGCTTGGCCGGTGAAAATGGAACTGTTTTAAGGCATAGCTTCTCCCGTTAACCGAGATGGAACTTCCTGGCTCGTAATTCACCATAATCGTGTGACCGTTATCGATTATGTGCAGTGAGGAAGGTTTGTAGTCGAATTGGATCGGCGGAAGATCGGCCTTCTGAGGATTGCGGATGTCAATCGGCGACTGGCGATGCCCATTTTTGCACAAAGTATATTCCGGTTTCAGGTCGCCCCAGTGGCCTGGTCCGTGCGACGTACCGTAGTCCCAGTCGTGTTCCCGGGCTGTGCCGCTGGCTGCGAAAAGTAGCGTCCAGCAAATGATGACTACACAGGCGGAATATTTTCGAATCTGCATACGAACTACAGAAGTAGCCTTTACGTTTCCTACTTTGCCTCCGCGTACTTCTTTAATTCCGCCTTCTGATCCTTTCGCAACGCTTGCAGCTTCTGCCATTGTTCTGCGGAAAGAAAGGACTTCATTTTGTTGTCTGACCCGCCCACGATGGCCTGCAGTCTCTTCACCTTGTCCTTTTTCGAAAGCACCGGATTAGCACGGATCTGTTCGAGAAGTCCCATTTCCTGTTCGAGAATCGGCCTCATCTTTGCTTGTTGATCGGAGGTCAAATTCAATTTCTCGCCTAAGTTTTCGATTCTGGAAGTGAAATAGGAGCCTTGCTTATTCTGTAGGTCGCCAACCACTGAGTTATCTGATTGTGAAAAGGAACTCACAATGAGATAAGGAGCGCCGAATAGTGCAGCTATCAAGAGCAAGTACCGGCCAAGCCTCATCGGTAATCTCCTTGTTGTAAGGTGGGCCCGCTCAGGCTCGGCCGGAGCGGGCCATGGAACTACATTACTGTTATGCAGCTATTCTCTCAGCAATCTTGGTCTGGACAATGTTCCGGAGCATCCGCTTGGTTCGCTCGAGGAATGCGAGTTTGTCTGCAAGTGCGCTCTCCAGCAGCACTCCGACGGCAGGATGCCCTGTCACATCGGCGGCTGCGATCAGAGCGACGTACTCGCCAATCCGGAAGTGAATTAGGTGGCTCATCTTGGCCAGGACAAATAGATGTCTCGCCACTGGAAGCTGTATCTCGGCGAGCTCGCGGCGAAAGTCCTCCACAAATGTCTCGTAAAAACGTCCACTGGCCTTCACAGGTTTTTCGCCGATCAGCCTGAAGCACTCATCGATGGTGGCAAGGGTCTTTTCTGCGACGAATGCCCGTGCCTCCAGGGCCGCCTTGACCTCTGGATTTTGGGCAGCATCGCCGATCTCCTGCAAGATCTTTGTGGATCGCTCACTACCCTGGCGCAGATCGCTAAGCATCCGCACAAAAAGTTCCTTAGGATTGTTAACTGGCATTACGTTCTCCTTTTCGGGTTTAGTTATCGGTTGATTCTGCGTTGATTGGCTTTGAGTGGTTTGAAATTTGGATTACTGAGGGCGCGCTCGGATTATGGAGTCGTCACAATCCGGCAGGAACTGTCAGAAGTGCATAACTTCAGTAGACAATTAAGACAGGCTGTCATTGTGACCCTCTCATCACACCGGCACAGCTGTTAGAGATGACAGGCACACACCACGTTGGTATCGCGGCTTAGTTAGGTGGTAGAAACGTGATTTCTGATGGCGTATTTGACTAAGTCGGCATTGTTCTTCGCCCCAATGGTTTCCATGATGCGGTATTTGTGGAAGGCGACTGTCCTCGTAGTCAAGTGCAGGATATCGCCAACTTCCTTCATCGCCTTTCCTTCCGCGAGCAGTTGCAGAACCTCGCGCTGTCGGCGAGTAAGCCGGTCTTCTTCGCTGATCAGCTTTGGAGATTGAAAGCGCAATCGGTTGGACGTCTCTTCGGCGATGCTAGCGGACATGTAACGCTTACCGCGCAATACGTCTCTTACCGCGATGACGAGTTCGGAGGCAGCGCAGGTTTTTAAGAGATAACCAGAGGCTCCGCATCGGAAAGCGTCGGTTGCGAGCTGCGCATCGAGACTCATAGTCAAGTAGAGGAGCTTGACGCAGGGAAGTACCTTCTTTACGTGTTTGCCGGCATCGAGGCCATTCAATATTGGCATTGCAATGTCGAGGACAACTACATCCGGCTTCAATTCCTCAGCCGCCTGCACGAGAGCGCGCCCGTCGCACACCGTGCCAATAACTTGAAATTCGGGCTCAAGCATTTTTTTGCATAGCTCGGCCACCAGAGTGTGATCGTCGGCTATCAGAACGCGAGGACGGTTTCCAGTTAGGGGCATGGCAAAACCTCGGAGCGTCAGCCTAACTGGTGCTGCTTGCTTGCCCTACTCGCAGAATTAACAGTCGGCCACAGGGATGCAAAAGCGAAGATAAACAGGGAGACTTACAGGGGAAAATTCTCCGCAACGGCAAAATGCTTGGAATTCTGCCGGAAATCGGCAAATTTCGCTCCCAGGCTGGGAATTAACAGCGAACTTTGACCAAATTCGGCTAAGCTCTGCGACCACAATTGCTTGGCCTGATTTCGCGAAAGATTCACAAAATTATCAAGGAACCACCAGGGACTTTGCCGGCTCTTCGTGCTGCCGCGCTACCAAAATCCTAAATTGGCCGGAGGCGAATCACATTTAGTTCGTTTATCTTCCTCATCGAACACCTCCTATCGAACACCGATCTAGATAGCAAATCTCCGAACCGATCCTAATGGAAAGTAAGGGGCCCGAGTACACCTTCCTCCAGCAGTTTTGACAGTTCAAAAAAGGCAAGGCCGGAATATAAGTCAAGAGAGGATTTGAAAAATCACTCTTGTGTCGACCACAAGCTGACAGGTTTCTGCGCAAACATCAGGGTCACACTCCCGTGTGCGAAGAGATGAGGCCAGTGGGCGAGCAAGAGCGTGAGGTAATGCAATGACTATGAATCTATTTCTTAGCCGAACGCTCACGCTCGCCCTTGCACTCATCATGCTGTTGGTCGGTGTGTCAGCAAGTGCGCAGCAATCCAAGCCGCGAATTGAAAAGGATCTGCTCGGAGAAAAAGAAATTCCCGCCGACGCCTACTACGGCGTGCAGACCGCGCGGGCACTGGAGAACTTCCAGCTCTCCGGCGTGGCGATCAATCATTATCCCGGGTTTGTGGAAGCGTGGGCCATAGTCAAGCTCGCGGCTGCACGAGCCAACACCGACGTAGGTGCCATGAAGAAAGAGCGGCTTGACGCGATCGAGAAGGCTTGTAAAGAGGTGATGGCCGGCAAATATCACGATCAATTTCAGGTGGACTGGTATCAGGGTGGCGCCGGCACGTCGACGAACATGAATGCCAACGAGGTGCTTGCAAACGTCGCACTGGAGGCATCCGGTCACAAGAAAGGTGAGTATCAGTTCATTGAGCCGCACGACGATCTCAACATGTCGCAATCGACGAACGATTCCTATCCGACGGCGATCAAGGTGGCGATTCTCATGCGGAACGACAAGCTCGTCGCTGAGCTTGAAAAACTCGTGGCGTCATTCCGCACGAAAGGCGATGCGTTTTTAGAGATTGTCAAAATGGGACGCACGGAAATGCAGGACGCCGTGCCCATGACAGTCGGACAGGAGTTCCATGCCTTCGCGGCATCGCTGGAAAGCGAAATACAGTTGTTGAAGAACGCGGAAAAGTCGCTCTATGCCGTGAACATGGGGGCGACCGCCATTGGTACCGGCATCAACGCTCCGGAAGGATATGCGGAAAAGTGTGCCGCACATCTCGCCAAGCTTACCGGCAAGCCGATTGTGCCGGCTACCGACATGCTGGCCGCTACATGGGATCAGCAGGGCTTCATAGTCTATTCCTCGGCGCTGAAAAGCCTCGCCATTAAGCTCTCAAAAATCTCAGGTGACCTCATCCTGCTGACGTCGGGACCGCGCGCCGGACTCTCGGAGATCGACCTTCCGGCCTTGCAGCCTGGCTCTTCGATCATGCCTGGCAAGGTAAACCCGGTTGTTCCCGAAGTGATGAACCTAGTCACCTTTCGAGTGATGGGCAACGACTATGTTGCGACGCTGGCTGCTCACAGTGGACAGCTTCAACTCAACGCCTACGAACCGATCGAAGGTTTGTCGGTGCTCGAATCACAGCATCTGCTGTACCGCGCATCGATCCTTTTCCGGACAAAGTGCATTGACGGAATCACGGTCAATGAAGAAGTACTGGCTCACTACATGGAGACCACCGTTGGCATCGTTACTGCGCTCAATCCCATCCTGGGCTACGACAAGTCCACGGAGTTGGCGCAAGAGGCTTACAAGAGCGGCAAAGGCATACTCGAGATCATCCGGGAGAAAAAGATCCTGACTGAGCCGCAGATTAAAGAGTTGCTCGACCCGGCCAAGCTCACGAACCTCAACAAAAGCAAATATGCAAGGAAGTAGCGCGACGGGGCAGGGAAGCCCCGCACGCGACTACTGGAAGGAAATGTCATGAAACGATCCTACAGAATTTCGGTAGCAGTATTCCTCTCACTGATTGTCAGCGTCGGCTGCGAGAGTGCTTCCTCGAATCAAAACAAAAAACCTAACATCGTCATTCTGGCGACTGGTGGAACCATCGCAGGCGCCGGCGCAACAGGCACACAATCTGCATACACCTCCGGTGCGGTAACCATCGATGCCATGGTGGATGCTGTTCCGGGAGTCAAGGACCTGGCCAATATAAAGGGCGAACAAGTCGCCAACGTCGGATCGCAGGACATGTCTTTCGACATCATGCTGAAGGTGGCCAAGCGCATTAATGAACTGCTTCCCAAAAAGGATGTAGATGGAATTGTCGTTACGCATGGCACCGACACCATGGAGGAAACGGCATACTTCCTGAACCTGGTTGTGAAGAGCGACAAGCCGGTGGTTCTGGTTGGATCCATGCGGCCATCCACAGCGGTCAGCGCTGATGGTCCGCTGAACCTCTATAACGCAGTCGGCGTCGCCGTTGATCCCAAATCGAGAGGCCTGGGCGTGCTGGTGGTGATGAACGACTGGATCCACGCGGCGCACTCGTTGACCAAGACAAGCACGACCGATGTGCAAACCTTCATGTCGCCTTTGCGCGGACTCGTCGGCGTGGCCGCATATGGCCACAACGATTACTACAACGCGCCTCCCTGGAAGCACACGACCAAGAGCGAATTTGACGTCGCGAATGTGACCAAGCTGCCGCGAGTCGACATTGTTTTCGCCTGCGCCGATATGTCGCCGGACTTGATCGACGCCAGCGTGAACAACGGCGCGAAAGGTATCGTCATCGCCGGTGTAGGAAATGGGAATATGAACAAAGCCTCGCTGGAAGCGGCAGAAAGAGCAGCTAAGAAAGGAGTGATCGTGGTCCGCAGCAGCCGCGTCGCGCTAGGGTTGGTGGGCCGCAACGTAGAAGTAAAAGACGACGATATGGGTTTCGTCGCTTCCGATGAGCTTAATCCGCAGAAATCACGAATTCTGCTGTCACTGGCGCTGCTGAAGCAACGTCCGGTTTCTCAGATCCAAGAGCTGTTCTATAGCTACTGAGCCACGGAGATTCTGGCGATCGGACCCAGTGATGAAGGCGTTGCGCTTAGTGGCGGGATTCATTGTGCTTACGGCCGCGTCTCGACTCTTGCTCGCGCAGGAAGCTGTCGCAACGCCTCTAGCTCTTAATCCTGAAGAAGGTTATGCCCAAAATCAATCGGCATCTGCCGATGTTCCAACCAAGGCCCAAGATGGTACTGGCCAGGCCTCGACCAGATCCAACGAGGCACAGGACCCTCACGAAGCATCTCCCGACTCAACTCTTGAGAATACAGTTGATGCAGCCGAGTCCGACGATGGTCCCAGACGCCAGCTTGTGCATTTCAACGAGTACCATGGTCCGTATTTCACCATCAGAGTAGGCGGCGGCTTTCTGTACGAGGCTGATGCGTATTCTCAAGATAGTGAGAGTAAACAACAGTTTTCCATGTCGCCTGCCTTCAAGGTTCGCGATTCACGTCTATTGTTTCGAGGCAGATTTCCCCAGTTCGATCGTTCCGTTACATGGTGCGCCGGGTTCATGTACGACGGTCCCACCGGTAAGTGGTTCGTGCGACAAACCGGAGTCATGATTGCGGTTCCAGAACTGTGGGGCAACTTTTTTATTGGTCGTGCCAAAGAGGGATTTTCTCTCAACAAAGTTATGGCTGGATACGATGGCTGGACCATGGAGAGGTCCACGATGAACGATGCCACAGTCCCTCTTCTGGCCGATGGCATCAAGTGGCTCGGTTACTCACCCAAACACGGTTTCAGCTGGAATCTCGGTTACTTCAACGACATAATGTCAAAAGGCCAGTCGTTTTCCTCCTATTCGAGTCAGGAGGTTGCAAGGCTCATCTGGCTTCCGATCCACTCGGAAGAGACGCGTACCCTTTTCCACATCGGAGCGAACTTGCGTTACGGAAAGCCGGTAGATGACAAACTTCGCCTGAAGTCACGGCCAGAATCCTTTCCTGCACCTTTCTTTCTCGATACCGGGACGTTTGACGCAACAGCGTCGCGCATGGCCGGTCCTGAGGTTTATTACCGAAAAGGTTCGTGGTTGTTCGGAAGCGAGTATTGGTGGGAGAAAGTTTCCTCACAATCGAAGGGCGATCCCGTATTTCATGGAGGAGACGTGGTTGTAACCTGGTTAGCCACTGGTGAGACGCGCCCATATAACACGGTCGGCGGATATTTCCTGGATATAGATCCTAAGAGGCCTGTATTCAAGGGAGGCCCGGGAGCCTGGGAATTTGTCTTTCGACTTTCCCATACCGATCTTAATAGTGGTCCAGTGCAGGGTGGCAGGTTCGTAAGGTTTACACCGATGGCTAATTGGTATCTATCCGAACACGTGCGCCTGGAAATGGCCTACGGTTATGGACGCCTCAACCGTTTCGACCTCAAAGGCAATACTCAATTCTTCCAGACACGTATTCAATTTCAGCTCTGAAAGACTGCTGCTGATTCCGAGCGATCGTGCAATTGCTCAATAGCAAAACTCTTGTTTCACGCACTCTTTAATCGATTGGCGTCAATCGCGTGGATCGGCACACGCGCACAGATGGTGGTGCCGTGGCCCTTTTCCGAATGAATGGAAAGTTGACCCTTAACGAGCTGTAATCTTTCGCGCATGCTGATCAGGCCGAGACCACGACTAGCAATGGCATTTTGCGAGTCAAAGCCGACACCTTCGTCGACGACCGTGAGTTGGATTTCACCTTGATTTGTATTTAGTTCCACTTTAAATCTTCGAACGCCGCTGTGTTTCACCACATTCTGAAGCGATTCTTGTAGGACGCGAAATAAACAAAGCGAAATCTCTGCAGGCAGTTTGCGCGGTACACCTTTATGGCGGAAATCAATCTCCAGGTGATATTCCGCAGATAATTCTTCGCAAAAGCTACGGCTTGCTGCCACCATCCCGAGGTAATCGAGTTTGGAGGAGTGCAGGCGATGAGACAGCGCTTGAACGTTCTTTCCGAGTTGCAATACGCGCCTGTAAACTTCAGCAATCTCATTTTGGACATCGACCGTGGACTCGGAGAGGTGTTGCCTGAGTCGATCCAACCTGATGCCGATGACAGCAATCTGCTGGTTCACGTCATCGTGCAACTCTCTTGCGATCCACGTGCGCTCCCCTTCGTTGGCCGCGATCAATCTGCTTCCAACAGCAGCCAGTGCTTCTTCGGCGAGTTTTGCATCAGTGACATCGACCGCCGCCCCCAGCATCCGCTCAGGCTCACTGTTATCGAAATACAGAAATATCCCGTTTACCCTCAGGCAGCGCACCCTATTGTCTTCTCGGAGTACTCGGAATTCTGCCGTGTAGCATTTGTTCTTCTTCCGCGCCTCTGAGATGGCTTCCCACACCCGTTCTCTATCCTCCGGATGTATGCGGCGGCGATAGTCCTGGACATCTGCGGAATATGCTTCCGACGGTATGCCAAGCACGGTTGGCAAATCACCAAACCAGTGAACCACTCCGCTTTTGACATTCCACTCCCATCCAATCGACCGTCCGGCTGATGTCAAGGGAAGACGTTCGTCAATACTTGTGGATGCTTTTTCCAATCTTCATCCTCACGCGAATGGCGCGCAGCACAGTGCGATTCCCCTTACTACTCCTGATATCGCAGACATGGTGAAACAAAGCGCTTCTCGCTCAGCACCGCCGTCAGCGCCTCTGCCAGGTCGCTGCGCAATTGCGATTTGACGACATAACCTGAACCACCGACCTCCATCGCCGTCTGCACGAAATCGTGATCGCTGTGAATGGTGAGGAAGACGATTTTGGCCTCACATCCTGAGTCACGCAAGGCGACCGCTACGTCGATACCGTTCGGTTCGCCCATGGAGATATCGAGCACAATGACGTCTGGCGTGAGACGCGACCAGTTTTCGAGGACTGATCGACCATTGAGCACGGAAGCCACAATGTGGTAGTCAGATTCGAGGATCTCGGCAACCAAGCTCAGAACTTCGGGGTTGTCGTCGGCCAGAAGTATGCTCGCCTTTGACACGATCTCTCCCTTGACTGCTGACACGGAAAGCCGGCAATGGCACGAAGTGGTGCAACGCGAGCAGACAAAATTCGCGGCGGTTAGCGCTGCACAGCAGCAATAAGTGGTTTGACTTTATGCGCCGTGTCGTACCAAAGCTACTGTCAAATCTAGTGGATGTCGCAACTTAGACCGCGGTACTCGACATACAGTTCGCCAAGACAGGCTCTCCAGGCTTCATACACAACTGCCTGACATCCGCTGTTATTTCCGATAAGGCCAACCAGTATGTTGCGCATTGACTGCGATTGTTCTCTATCACTGCGGAGCGCGCAGCCCACGCTAAAACCATCTCGTTCCGAGTTGGTATCGCATGAAGTGAAGCGAATCCCTGCCTGTCAGAAACTGTACGTACTGACAGTTGTCCGTACGTTCATATCACGCGAAAGTCACAACACCGACAAGGCCATCTTGTGGTGAATACCAGCATCGCAAGTCCAGGCTAGGTCGCGAACACCGCACCGGGAACATGGTTGTCCAGAAGCAAAAGGGTCAATGGGAACTCCGCAGTATCCAGCAGAAATGGCAGAAGGAGAATGGATCTCATGAACGTTCCTTGTACGGTTATTTCGAAATCAGTTAGCTACGCAGCTTTCCTCATTTGTGTATTTGCGGCGTTGTGTGTGCAGTCAGCTCAAGGACAGTCAAGTGACACGGCCAATTCGGACGTTGTGCAACTGAAGAAACAATTGGCAGAGATGCAAGCGCAAATGGAGCAGTTGAGAGATCAGGTCAGGACACTTCAGGAAGCGCGTAAGCCTTCAGTTCGGAATGCCACATTTGCAATTCCGGCGGCGACTGAGCCGATGCCTTCGGAAGCCGCAACGGCGGACGCTGGAGTCACGACCGCGAATGTGGCTGCGGCACCAACGCCGGCCGCAGCTCCGCAAACGGCGTCCACTCCAACGCAGGCGGAACAATCCCTCGATGTCTATGGTTTCGCAATGGTGGATGCGGGTTACTCCTTCAAGTCGAATGATCCCACCTGGTTCGATGTCGTTCGACCCGGGAAGCTTCCATCCTTTCCTGGTCAGTTCGGGCAGAACGGCAACACGTATTGGAGCGTACGCCAGAGCCGATTCGGGGTCAAAGGAGTCCAGCCCACACCTTGGGGAGACTTAAAAGCGGTGTTCGAATTTGACATGTTCGGTGTCGGTAAGGATGCCGGTGTAACTACGATCCGTCCACGTCACTACTACGGCGAGTTAGGCCAGTTCCTGGCTGGTCAAACCAATAGTGCGTTCATGGATATCGACGTTTTTCCTAACACTGTGGAGTATTGGGGGCCAAACGGAATGGTGTTTCTCCGTAATCCGCAGTTGCGCTGGATGCCGATCCAGGGAGACACGCATTTGTGGATTGCCCTAGAAGCTCCTGGCCAATCCGGTGATCAAGGCCTTCTTTCAGATCGCGACCCGGTGCAGAACGTAAAAGCGCGATTCCGATTTCCAGACTTGACTGGACAATACCGGTACAGCGGAAGGTTGGGTTACCTCCAGGGATCAGCGATCTGGCGGAATGTCAAGCTGGACGATACCTTGGCAGACGCATTCAATCTCAACCAGAGCATAAATGGGTGGGGCTTTAGCCTAAGTTCCTTGGTGAAGGCAAAGAAAGATTCCCTCCACCTACAGTATACCGTCGGTAACGGAATCGAAAACTATATGAATGACGCCCCCTTCGATGTCGCTCCGATTCCCAATCCCGGAAATCCAACGCGGCCCATCAAAGGAAAACCTCTGCCCATGTGGAGCATGGTCGCATATCTCGATCACAGTTGGTCAGACAAGTTAACTACCTCGCTCGGGTTTTCGGACTTGCAGATCCAGAATACGAGTCTGCAGGCCGCGAACGCGTATCACGAGGGGCAATATTCGAGCATTAACCTGTTGTACGCGGCTTTCAAGAACGTTATGTACGGCGGCGAATTCCAGTGGGGCCGGCGTACGAACGCCAGAGATGGGTTTAACTCAGAAGACTACAGGTTACAGTTCTCGTTCAAATACACGTTCAACGCCAGAGTTCTAGGTAGCAAATGAGGGTGAAATGGTGAAAGAAGGAGTTTAGAGATGAATGTGAAGAAGATTGCGCTAGTAACACTGTTGTCGGTTCTGGCATTGATACCAACGAGTATTTTCCCTACCGACGTCGCCGCGCAACGGGCAGTGAGCCCAGTCGCTCCCAGACGTGAGTTAGTCGAATCCGTCGTCAAAGAGGCTTACGCGAAGTTCAGCACCGATACCAACGGTAAAAATGCCGACTACATTCCGTACCTCGCTCAAGTGGATTCCAAGCTATTCGGAATCGCGGTCGTAACGACCGATAACCAGTCCGTAACGATCGGCGACGTGAAGTATTCGTTCTCCATCCAGTCGATTTCCAAGGTCTTTACTCTCGCACTCGCGATGGAGGAACTAGGATCAGACAAGGTTTTTGAGAAAGTCGGTTCTGAGCCTACCGGCCGTCCGTTTAATTCACCCCTGGCCGTTGTGGATATGCAAACGCATACTGGAAACCCCCTTGTGAATGCGGGGGCGATTGCAACTACGAGCTTGATTTCTGGTAGCGATGCAACGGCCAAGTGGAACAAGATCCTCGATTTCTATAGCAGAGCAGCAGGAGAGAAGCTGCAACTGATCGACGAGGTGTACAAATCAGAAGCAGCCACGAACACCGGCAACAAGGCTCTTTCCTACCTGCTCGCAAAATATGATCGAATTTATGCCGATCCGTTCGAGTCGGTCGACATCTACACCAAGCAATGCTCCGTCGGCGTGAACGCGCTCCAACTCGCACGCATGGGAGCCATGCTCGCAAATAATGGCATTAATCCCGCCACTGGTGAACGGGTCATCAAGGCCGAAGACATTCCTCACATTCTCGCCACCATGACTATGGCTGGGCTCTACGACGGTTCCGGCGGGTGGGCCTGGCATGTGGGCCTACCCGCAAAGAGCGGAGTTGGTGGCGGCATAGTGGCTATCGCCCCTGGCAAGGGCGCCATCGCCGTCTTCGCTCCTCCGCTCGATGAGGCAGGGAACAGCGTGAAGGCGCAGAAAGTAATTGATTATGTGACGCAGAGACTTAACTACAACCTCTACTCACCCAGTTCTGTGGGGCTCAAATAAGAGGCGCATGAGCTCTTAGGTCAGTACAGTTGACGCGAGAGCTCTTTGGGCTCAACGCAGGCTTCTTGGCTGCTCCGTCGACTAGAAGCATGACATGAGGATATTCGCGTGAAACGAGCTATCTGGAGAGCAGCGTTGAGATTCCTTGTATTGTTACTGGTCGTCGAGAGCTTCTCGAGTGTCGGCATTTGCCAGGCAACAGCTCTTAACGCCGATAGTTCACCGGCTCCCGAGAAGATTGTCTCTGCAGAAGTACTAAAAGATCTGGATCGTGTGATCGAGCAAAACCGCAAACTTGAAACGCAAAACCAAGAACTGATGGAACAAATCGAGTCTTTGCGGCTACTACTTAAAAAGCAGGCGGAACCCGAGGCCGGCACACCGGAGACCCACGACGTGCTCGCCAAGAGCCCGGATATCAACGCAGGGGATGCGGCGAGCAATGGACAAGCGAGTGCCGCCGCAAGTGTAGAAACTACTCCACAAGCGCAGAAGAAATGGGGCACTTATACTCCTAACTTTGGCTTCAAGCTTGCAAATACTGAATATGGGGACCTAAACCTCAGCACTTTTGCCTACGTCCGCTATCTCAACCAGCGTCTGCTCGCCCCCACTTCTACAAATTCGTTTGGCACTGTCAGTAACATCCAGCAACGTCAAGACGTAGAGCTGAACAAGGTGCAATTCAAGTTTCTCGGTTGGCTGTTAAGCGAGAAGCTCAGGTACTTCCTTTATGCGTGGACGAACAATGCTGCAATGGGGCGTTCTTTTTACATCGCGCTCGCAGGCTATACAGGGTTCAATTTCAACAAGCACTTCTCACTGTGGGGAGGCTTAAATGGTCTTCCAGGTACACGCAGCATCGAAGGCAATTTCCCGTTCTGGCTCTCAGTAGACGCCCGTGAGAGCGCCGACGAGTTTTTCCGACCTTCATACTCGCAGGGAGTATGGGCAAAGGGAGATATCACCGACAAGCTTCGATACCACGTGATGGTGGGGAACAATCTAAGCACCCTTGGCGTAAATGCCGCTCAGTTCAACAATAAGTTCAATACTTTTTCCAGCGCTGTGGTGTGGGAGCCCACCACGGGCGAGTTTGGACCCGGCTTCGGCGATTACGAAGACCATCAGAAATTAGCCACAAGAGTCGGAATACACTTCACGCGAAGCGACGAGAACAAAGAGAGCCAGCCGGCCACGGATGCATTCGAAAACACTCAGATCCGGCTTACGGATGGAACCATCATCTTTACAGATAATATTTTCGGCCCAGGGGTAACGGTAACTGACGTTCGCTTGCGCATGAGCACAATCGACGGCGGATTTAAGTACAAAGGCAAGGCGGTGGAAGGCGAGTATTTCATGCGTTGGCTCGACGACTACAAAGGGCCAGGCACCTCGATAGTTCCTAATTTCTTCGATCACGGATTCCAGATGCAGACATCCGCGATGGTGGTGCCGAGGACGTGGCAGGTCTATCTCACCGGGTCAAAGATTTTTGGAAGTCACGGGGATCCGTGGGACACGCGCCTTGGAACGAACTTCTTCCCATTTAAGAACCGCGTGGTCCGCTGGAATAACGAAGTAATTTATATGGCCAAGTCTCCCGTAGGTTACACCGCCATTCCTTTCACACTTGGCGGTAAGGGATGGGCTTTTCACTCGAATTGGGAAATCGCTTTCTGAGCGTATTTCGCAGGCTGAGACGGACTCAAGAATTAACACTACCGAGCCTTTTTAGATAGCGCTAGCTTGGCAGAGAGGAGACCGGCCAGGAAGGCCGTGAGTCAGTAAATGAATTCGAAACACATAGTCTCCAGAAATATAATTCGCAGTCTGCTGGCATTGCTTTGCTGCGTTCTCTTGGCGCCGGGGGAGATATTTGCATATGGTTCCTACCAACCGACAACTTCGTCGCAGGCATCATCAACAACGCAACCAGCCGCCAAAATTCCACCAGACCAGTTGGACTCGCTGGTTGCGCCCATTGCTCTCTATCCGGATCCTATGCTTGCCCAGACTCTGGCAGCGTCAACGTATCCACTCGAACTCATCCAGCTCCAACAGTGGTTAACAAAGAACAAGAGCTTGAAAGATAAAGCCCTGCTGGACGCCGTCTCCAAACAGCCCTGGGACCCGGCCGTTCAGGCGATGGCCGCATTGCCTGACGTAGTAAAACGGTTGACGGATGACGTTCAGTGGACTACTGATTTGGGAAACGCCTTCCTGGCCCAGCAGAGCGAAGTGATGGACGCTGTGCAGCGGATGCGAAAGAAAGCGCAGGATACCGGCAATCTTAAGTCAAGCGAACAACAGAAGGTGGAAACAAAGGTTGTCGAGAGCAAACAAATAATCGTGGTGGAGCAGGCGCAGCCGCAAGTGGTGTATGTGCCGTCCTATAACCCAACAGTGGTGTATGGTCCGCCAGTCTACCCTTATCCCCCAATCTACTATCCACCAGCAGGGTATTACGCAGCAGGAATGGCGATCTCATTTGGTATTGGGATAGCTATGGGAGCCGCCTGGGGCGGAGGTTGGGGTTGGGGAGCCGGTTGGGGCGGGAACAACGATATTACGATTAACCGCAACAATAGCTTCAATCGAAACACGAACGTCAGTGGCGGCAATCGCACCAACATCGGTAACGGCAACCGGGGTGGCAATAGCTGGCAGCACAATCCCAGTCATCGCGGTGGCACGCCTTATGGAGACCGAGGCACGGCTAACAAATTCGGCGGGACGACGCGCGGTGATTCGTTAGCGAATCGCCAATCGAGCGCGCGACAGCAAGTAGGACGCCAGCAGGGCAATGTTTCAAATCGGGCGTCAGGAGTCAGCTCAGGGAATCGGGGCGGGGGAGCGGGAGTCAGTGACCGCAGTGCCGGCGGGAGCCGAGCAGGAGTCAGCGATCGCAGCGCCGGCGGGAGCCGCGGAGGCGGCGGAGGCGCCGACAGCATTGGTAGCCGCGATGTATCTCGAGGTAGCAGCGGCGGCGGCGGGAACCGAAGCGCATTTGGAGGAGGATCGGGAAGCTACAGCGGTTCAAGTGCCCGTTCCAGCGGCAGCCGTGGCTCTTCCAGTATGGGATCTCGTGGAGGCGGCGGTGGCGGTTCCCGCGGCGGAGGCGGAGGTCGAGGAGGAGGAAGACGTCGGTGAGGACGCAGATTGGAATCACAGTGATAGGAGCGAAGACATGAGATCCAAATCCGCGAGTGAAGTTCTATTACGGTGCGCATGGATCGTTGCCGGCATTTTGGCCGCGATCGTTGTCGTATGTTTGTTCACGGGCGTTGGCATTTCAGCGCAGTCGGCCAGTGCGGCTACTACTTCGAAAGCCCAGGGGTCGGGTATCGCGAGCTTCGCAACTCCACAGCAGGCGGCAGATGCCCTAGTGAATGCAGCCGAGAAATTCGACGTTGGTACTCTCATTGGAATTGTTGGTCCTGCGGATGCGGACCTTATTCTTACCCACGATTTTGTACAAGATCGCCAGCGAGCCAAAGAGTTCGCAGCCCTGGCGCGTGAGAAGAAAAGTGTGTCAGTAGATCGAGCAACGCAGACCCGCGCGTTCCTATTACTCGGCAAAGACGATTGGCCTTTCCCGCTGCCAATCGTGAAGAAAAACGACAAATGGTCGTTTGATGCTAAAGCAGGTCGCCACGAACTCCTTGCCCGCCGCATTGGCACAGACGAACTCGACGCGATTCAAGTGTGTCGCGGTTACGTAGAAGCACAGTACGAATATGCCCTCAAGCCACGCGAAGGGTATGACGTAAATCAGTTCGCCCAACGCATCGTCAGCACTCCGGGAAAACAGGATGGACTGGCTTGGCAAGATCCGGATGGCACCTGGCATGGTCCGGCTGGCGAAAACGTTGCGCGTGCTATCCAAGCAGGTTATTCCGACGTGAGCGAGCCCTATCATGGCTATTTCTTCAAAACTCTAAAGGGTCAGGGTCAAGCCGCGCCGCTCGGAGCGATGGACTTTGTAGTGAACGGCGCGATGATCGGCGGTTTTGCACTGGCGGCAGCTCCAGCCGAATACGGCGAGACAGGAATAATGACTCTTCTGGTCGGCTACGACGGCGTGGTTTACCAGAAAGACTTTGGTCCCTCTACCCTCGATCAATTCAAGAAGATGGAACTCTATAACCCTGATAAATCCTGGACGCCAGTACCGGAAGATTAACTGAGCGAAGACAAGGTGTGAGGACTCTGTTGAAGAGCGAACAGAATTTTCGGGAGTGTCTCATCTCTCAAGTGACTGTCGCTGTAATCGCGCTGATGTTGCTGTGCGGCAGCAACGTTAGAGCTCAATCGGCACCAGCCACGCCCACTCAGTTCGAACTGAACGATACGCATTTTCACCTCACCAATTATGTTCAGCAGGGAACTGACATTCACAAATTTCTCGAGATCATGGGCAACAAGGTTGGGCGCGTCGCATTGTTCGGCATTCCGCTGCAGCAGCAATGGTCTTACCGAGTCGACGGCGACCGCGCTCCCACTTACTACTTGAACACGGACGCTCCGCTCTACTACTACTCGTTCACAGACGCATGGATCGCGACGGCTTACAAATCCCTCACACCAGCCGAGCAGGCCCGCTTCGATCCCATGATTACGGGCTTTAATCCTACGGATATGTATGCCGTGGACCATATCCGCCGCGTGCTTCAGGCTTTTCCAGGCGTCTTCTCGGGCATCGGAGAGTTCTCGATCCACAAAGAATTCGTGTCAGCAAAAATTGCAGGAGAAGTCGCGAGTCTCCGGGATCCGGCGCTCGACAAGATTCTTGATTTTTGTGCGGAAGTCGGACTTGTCGTACTCCTGCACAACGACATGGATGTCCCATTCGCTAAGGAAGGCTCTCAGCCCGCGTACTTGGGCGAAATGAAGGCCCTTTTCAAGCGGCATCCAAAGACAACCATCATCTGGGCCCACACGGGTATGGGCAGAATAGTCCGCCCGATAAAGAATCATGCCGCGAACATTGCAGAGATCCTGGCCGATCCCGAGTTCAATCACGTTTACTTTGACATCTCGTGGGATGAGGTCGCCAAGTATATCGTCTCAAGCCCGGAAGCGACCAGGACAGCTGTAGACCTGATTAACCGATATCCCGACCGGTTCCTTTTTGGAACAGATGAAGTTGCGCCGCAGGATCAACAAAAGTATCTGAGGGTTTATTACCAGTACGGTCCGTTGTGGCAGTTGTTGAACAAGGAGGCAAGCACGAAGGTTCGTAAAGAGAACTATGAGCGGATTTTCGACGCCGCACGGCTGAAGGTTAGGTCGTGGGAACGGGCACAAGCCTCTCACTGAGGCGCACGTTGCGATGTAAGCGGCCGTCAAGTCCCGCCGGCTCTCGTGCGTCTCCATTGGTAGTGAACAACTGCATTTTTTGCCAGTTTTACCATCAATCAGGGGCAGCTACTGTGACCATAGTTTGTGGCAGTCTGCGAGCGTGGGAGTAGGGGATGGGGCGACGGCGAATACTGATCCTGGATGACGACGCGCTGACGGTCGAACGGATCCAAAAGATCCTGGAACCGCACTTTGAAGTGGTGGCCAGGGCGGGGGACGGCGATACTCTGTTTGGCATCGCTCCCAGTCTGAGACCAGACGTAATCCTCGTAGACATCAGAATGGCTGCTCGAGCCGGGTTCCACACGGGGCAAGAGTTAAAGAGCCGTTTACCCAGCACTAAGTTCATCCTGCTTGCAACTAAGGAAGATACCGACATTGCCAGCGATGCCATGCGGCACTGGGCTTCTGGTTATGTCTTTAAGAAATCGGGAGCTTCCGAGTTGATCAAGGCAATCAGGGAAGTGCTAAAAGGGAATTGGTACGTCACACCCAAGCTGGCTCAGCAATTACTCGATCACTTCGTTCGGGATCCAGGCCCCGAACACACCGCTAAACTTACTCCGCGGCAGCGCGAGGTTCTTCAGCTCCTGGCCACAGGAAAGAACATGAAGGAAGCAGCAGACATCTTGCACATCACGCGGAGAACCATCGCCTTCCATAAGTATCGAATCATGGACGAGTTTGGTTTGAGGACCAACTCTGATTTAATGGTCTTCGCGATCCGCGCGCACGTCATAAGCGCCTAGTGATTACAACGGGCGACTAGTTCATCTAATGCCGTCCAAACGGCGACGCAACTTTGGCAGGCGTCCTTCTCCCCTGCTGAGGCGGGCCTTGATCTCCTGGAATTCGCTCGTGTCGATGATGTACTCACCACGGTCTGGAAGGTACGTAGCAATCTCATGCTGCGCAAGCTTGATTCGATCAACTGTCATTGGGTGAGTCGCGAATGCCTTATTCATCAACGAGCGCTTTTGGGTTTCTCCTGCGCCCATCGTCTCGAAAAACGCGATGAACTCCTGCGGATCGTATCCCGCCGTGTATTGATATTCCAAACCGAGCAGATCAGCCTCGCGTTCGGCATCGCGGCTGAATTTCATGTAGGTCATCGGACGGGCAAGACCTGCCAGTCCCCGAACAGCGAGTCCCACGGGACCGCCGACGAGAATGAGCGACATCGAAGCCGCATCGAAGATCTGCGCGCGAGTAGCATTCTTGGTGCCGTGTCGAGCCGCAACATGGCCAACTTCGTGCGCCATGGCTGCAACCAATTCGGCTTCATTGTCAGCCGCGAGAATCAGTCCTCGATTTATATAGAGAAATCCCCCTGGCAAAGCAAATGCATTTAGATCGTCGTCGTCGAGGACTTTGATCACGAATGGAATTTTGCAATCAGAATTCTGAACTACGTTCAGACCGAGGCGATTCAGGTATTCATTCACGACCGGGTCAGCAATTAATCGCGACGAGCTTTCTATGGCATTTGCTAATTCTTCTCCAAGTTGACGTTCCTGCTCCGCGGAGTAGAAGTCGAGTCCACGACCGATACCCCGATCTCCGATTCTCGAAATGTCGTACTTTGCCTTTGACTTGGAGGTTTGGGATATGTCTTTATTCCGGGCATTCGTCGCACTGGGTAGGTGGTTAAGCCCAGAATTAACTGGAGTCTCGGGCGCCGTGGTCACTGGTTCTGGGCTGATCGACTGTGCTGTTGATTCTCGTGGAACAAGACCCAAAAGAAGAACGATCAACAGAATGATTCCTTGAATGATTTCTCCGAAACGTGAAATCAGTCTTATTTGCGCCTGCATATCATCTTCGCTTCAGCACCAAGATCGTAGAGGTGAGAACGGCTTGTGAAAACTGTCAGCTTCGACAGAGATGAGAAGAAAGCGCGTGAAGAGAGAACTCGGAGGCTGAGCGTGGGCTAGTCAAACAGAGCGCGGCTTGCAGAACGATAAGGTCGGGTCGGCGGCTATTCGGCGGCCGTTCAAGCCCTGTCTATATTGCTGGTTGTCTGGCGTCAGCAGCGATGTTACAAGTGAGTCGCAACTTTAATCCAGGTCTTCAAGAAATCTTGGAGTGGGAGGTCACAATGCCTCTATCGAAGCGCGCGTTCGCTGAGTTCATGGGTACTTTTTGGTTGGTGTTTGGCGGGTGCGGCAGCGCGGTCCTTGCTGCAGCATTTCCTCAATTGGGAATCGGATTACTCGGAGTTGCGTTGGCCTTTGGCTTGACAGTTCTGACAATGGCCTACGCCATCGGACACGTGTCTGGGTGTCATCTCAATCCTGCCGTTTCTGTCGGCTTGTGGATGGGCAAGCGTTTCCCAGCTTCCGAGCTAATCCCGTACATTGTCGCCCAGGTGCTGGGAGCGATTGCGGGCTCTGGAGTCTTGTACGTGATCGCCTCCGGGAAGGACGGATTTTCGACTGCTGCAGGTTTTGCGTCGAATGGCTACGGCGCTCACTCGCCCGGGGGATATTCCTTGCTCGCCGCCCTGGTCGCCGAGGTAGTGCTGACGTTCTTTTTCCTGATGATCATTCTCGGCTCAACCGACAAGCGCGCACCGCAAGGGTTTGCTCCAATCGCGATCGGACTCGGCTTGACGCTAATCCATCTTATCGGTATCCCGGTCACGAACCTTTCTGTGAATCCCGCGCGGAGTACTGGACCAGCGCTATTTGTCGGAGGCTGGGCACTGGCACAACTGTGGATGTTCTGGGTCGCTCCCATTGTGGGCGCAGCGATCGCCGGCGTTGCCTACGGAGCATTCGCTGGCGCCGCCGAACCAGCGGTGGTGCGCGCAGCGGCTGCGCGCTAGTCGCGCAACCCACGCTTCCGGTTTCGACACAGTAAGGTGCTACCTTTGTTTGGTCCCCGAGGACGCAGCAGCCTAACGTGCCCGATTCGGCATGGTCTAAGCCAGGAGTCTGCTTCGAAGAAACTTCCATAATGGCAATGCTTCAACCGCGAAGATGGGTGGCGGCATCCGACAACAACTAACAGTTCTGACAGGTTATGGTCGCCTCACGCTCTGTTCCAATATCGGAGCGGAGCGGCAGCTCTCGACCTCGTGACCGTGGCCGCATTCAGTGGTAAGGAGAACGGTGATGAAATCCAGAACAATCACACGAGTTATCGTTATTATCTTGCTGGCTACCGGTCTGGCGAATGCCGACTCCCCTGACGAGAAGCGGGAGAAGAGTCGAAAGATGGCATCCCAAACCTTACAAGACCTATATAAGCTGCAGCCGACTGCTCAGGGAGCTATCCAAAACGCTGCTGGGTACGCTGTCTTCAATAACATGGGGACGAACCTGTTTGTGTTGAGCACAGCGCGTGGCGCGGGGATCGCCGTCAACCCCAAGACGAAGCAGGAGACCTTCATGAAGATGATTTCGGCCGGTGCCGGTCTGGGCATTGGCGTAAAAAATTATCGAGTGATCTTCATGTTCGAGAACAATGACGCGCTGACACACTTCCTGGACTCCGGCTGGTCCGGTTCGGCGCAAGCGGACGCTGCTGCGAAGACCAGCAAGGCTGGTGGAGCATACTCGGGAGCCGCTGAGGTTGCACCGGGTGTGTGGGTCTACCAGATTACGAAGAAGGGTCTCGCCCTCCAGCTCACGCTGCAAGGCACGAAGTACTACAAGGACGACGACCTCAACAAACAGAACAAACAATAAACGGGCTTATTTGAAGCTGCGTAAATACGCTATGGGTTTCAAATAACACATTGCAGCAGCTAAGGCCTACTAGGAACAATGCACTTAGCGCCACGATTGGAAGTCCGTGCGTTCACTAAACCGCAGCGACATGTCAGCGATGGATCTCGGCTGAGATCCTTCGCCGGACCCGACAGAGCATCGCGGACCACCTTGGCGCCAGAATGGGAAACTGGCAAAACTGCCAGTGCAGATTGCCGTTTTCAAGCGGCTCAGTAAGCCCTCTTCCTTATTCTTTACGGCTGCAGGCGGCACGACCTTCAACGACAGTCACACCGGCGTTCCTCCGTTCGCACTAGGAGGAATTCGAGACTTGGCCGCTTACGGCGCCAATGAATTAATAACCAATCAGTATTTTCTCTTCCGGATGGGTTACATCCGTCGGTTGGGGTGGGTGATGGGAATCGAATCTCACTCGCAACGTAAATAGAACAACTTAAAGCGCAGCAGATGGCACAAAATACGCTGTTTTAGATCTAAGGCAGTGTGAACGGCACGGAAACGGCACGGGACACTGCAGATTTCCAAACGCATCAGTTACCGACTGGATCACTGCGACCAGTGATCCTCCCGGTCTTTAAATAAAAGGCCGCGGATGACCTGTTAGAGCGCATCAACAATAATCTGATTAAGCACAAGAAGAGTCTTCGGAATCAGGCGATTGCTAAGACTGCTGCTAAGTATGCCGGTCACGGAGTTGCGGGCGGGGCGGGCGGGAGCACCGTTTCACACTCGAATTCACTAAAGAACCTGAGCCCTATCAGTTTGACCTGATGGGCGTGAGTACTAGTTGTGCTTACCTCCGCACAACCGCTTTGTTCTAGTGAAGGCGATTCACCGACTTGCATTGTCGGTACTTCACGGCGGTTGATTTAGCAGTCAAAGTTCTACGCCCAGCCTTGCCGTTCGGATTTCTGTTACCGCCTCAAAAACATGTCGTAGAGAACCCACGCTCTAGCTCCAAGAATGAGTGCTCCTGTCACTCGAATTTGGACGGCTCCCCAGCCGCTGGAGTATCTGTCCTCGGTAAGTGACCCCTGCGCTCTTAGCCAGACTGGCAAGTGAAACCAAGCGCGAGGCGAGGCCAGCATGAAAGCAGCGTTGATCGTCATCAGCACACCTACGATTACCGCAATGCAGGCACCCACAATGCTAATCATCCGCAGCTACCCTTCTTCACACGAACGTTATAGCTCACTCCAAATGAGACCGGAACACGCGTTCCCACTGATGGACCGACCACTGGCGGGCCGCTTCCCGGGGATTTGGTGACAGTTGAGCCTAGTAGTGGCATAGGCTGGAACGTTACGGAGTAGCTCAAACCGTTTGCGATTGCATTTGGGTTCTGTCCAGCAGGAACAGAAACCACGTTTCCACTAAAGCCGCTACCTCCGCCAAGTGCGGGTGCAAACACCAGGGTTGGCCCAGCATACAGGCTTTTTGTGGACGGTACGTAGGACGCGGTTCCGCCAACTCCAAACAAGCTGCCAAATACTGCGCCTGCAAAAGCACCAGGCGGTCCACCAACTAAACCGCCTATGGCATCCCCGGCGATGATCGTCGGAATGTTGGAGGTCACATTGCCACTTACGATAACCGAATAAGCCGCCACACCCCGGACCGGGGCCCGACCACACTTCGCAAGGTCCGGGCTGACTCCGTGCCATATGGCGAGAGCATCAGTCGCAACGGCAAGCATGTGTGGGTTGGTCTGGATGAGGATGAACGCATCATCTGTGTTGCCGCTACTGCGGATGAGGCACGGCGTAAGGTCAAGGGGATTCGTAGGTCAGAAGAGGCTAAGCAAGCCGAGGCAAAGAGGGAGGGGCGGGTCAAATCTTGAGGACGGTTTCGTAAAAGACCGCCGCAACTGTTTTTGCGACATGAATGGTAACTATTGAATCCGAAAAAAATTGGCGTAAACAAAGCAGTTATCAGCGTCTAGCGCATTATTAAGCACTCTAGGGTGTTGGGGAGCACCCGGAAAATGGAATTCAAAAACCGTGGAACTCCAATGGCTCAATGCAGCCGAAGCTGCCCAACATATCCGCGTCAAAACCCGCACAGTTCTTAAGTGGGCCAAGGAAGGCCGCATCCCCGCACACCCGCTGTCCGGCTCAAAGCGCGTGACCTGGAGATTTCTCCGCTCCGAGTTGGATGCTATGCTTGCCTCGCCATCTGCTGCCGAGCATGGGAGGACTCAATGAGCAGCAGAACGAGAAATGGAAGTGTTGTACCAGGACAAGCGCGATAAGTGTTGGCGCTTTTACTGGTGGGAAAACGGCAAACGGCACGCAACGACATTGGGCCGGTTTCCTTCCAAAACGAAGGCATGGGCGGCGGCGAAGCCATACCGGGATGCGGTGGAGGCTACGGCGCTCAGCAAACCATCCGCAATAACGGTAGGGGAATTGGTTAAGCAATACCGGGTTGAGAAGATGCCACAGCGGGCGAGCACAAGGCGCGGATACGAATCATTCATCCGCAACTACATTCTCCCTGAATGGCAAGATTCACAGATTACGGAGCTACAAGCACGGCCCGTTGAATTGTGGATTCAATCTCTCGCTCGTGCCCCAAAAACCAAGGTCCACATCCGGGGACTCATTCAAACTTTGTGGGATTACGCAATGTGGTGCGGGGACGTGGCCACACAGCGGAATCCGATGGAATTGGTGCAAATCAGGAATGCGTCTAAGCGGGTACGAAAACCACGAACCATGACCATTGAAGAGTTTCACCGGCTCTCTGCCGTTCTCACGGAGCCGTACCGAACGATGGCAACAGTCGCCGTATGTCTCGGCCTTCGATGGTCGGAACTTGTGGGCTTGAAGTGGCAGGACATAAATTGGATTAACGGGGAGCTTAGACTTCAACGCGCAGTTGTGAAGCAAGTTGAAGACGAAGTGAAGACCGTTCACTCGAGCAAACCACTTGCACTTGACCCGCGAATTCTAGACCTGCTCAAGCAACATAGACAGAACAGCATCTTCACCGAGCCGGAAGATTGGATCTTCGCTTCGCCCGAGAAGCATGGAAAGCTGCCACGGGGCTACACATCTTTTTGGGAGAAATTGGGACGCGCATGTCAGGACGCGGGCCTCGTCCACGTTTCACCTCACAGCTTTCGGCACAGTTATCGTGCGTGGCTTGATGAAGTGGGAACGCCGATCACTGTACAGCAACGCGCCATGCGTCACGGAGACATCCGCGTAACGATGAACTATGGAGATGCTATTGGTGACGGGTTGCGGGAAGCGTCAGCGAAGGTTGCAGCAAGAGCAATACCACAATAACGGCACGGAAACGGCACGGGACACTAGCTAAGTAATTGATTAATTGGGGTGGGTGATGGGAATCGAACCCACAACGTCCGGAGCCACAGTCCGGTGCTCTGCCAGTTGAGCTACACCCACCATATCGAGGAAAAAGTACGAGCAGAATTCAGATTATAGCAGGTGAGTTTCGAAGTGACCGGCTCATGGAGAGCCGGCGATGTTGATCGGGACTACACATCCCGAAATGGGCTGAACTTTCCTAACTGGCTGTCTCCGCATGCGAGGCTTCCATGGGAACGGCAGATACGCTATCGGTCAGCGCGGCCTCGCTCGAATAGCGAATGATGTGCTCGTATTCGTTGCCTGTGAGAGTCCGCAGTCTGGAAGTATCCATGGTGTAGGAGCCGATGAGATAAGGAAAGGCGTCTGGTGGAATTGAGGTTACTCCCCAATTCCACATGAAATTGACCACTGCTCGGCATAGAGCCGCGCTTGGTAAACGCTTCAAGCCAGTCCCGGCAAGTTTCGAGCATTGTTCTACGGTCAGGGATTCACCGCTTCCCGCTACATTGAGGACGGTGAGAGTTTCTCGCGACTTCGGCCGTCGCAGTGCCCAGGCGATCACTCTGGCCACGTCATCCACATGCACGAATTGCAACTCGTTTCGCAAATACGCCCGCCCACTTGGAAGGAGCATGGGCAGGCGTTTTCCGCGGCGCTCCAGCCGTTTCGCGATTCGCCCACGACCATACGCCGTGCCGCGCACGCAATTGATCATGTAGTTCTGGACAGCGGCTCCGGCGAAGATATGAGGCCGGAGAATGTAGACTTCGCATGGGCCCAAATCACGCGCACGCGCCTGCACGGCGAGATCGGCCTCCCGTTTGTGAATGGCGTACGCCAGCGTGTGCGCGTTAAGAGGATCGTTTTCCCGCGCCGGACGTTTGAGATCGGGTCCGTAGACTGCGACGCTGCTGAGATGGATGAACTTGGCAACGTGTCCACCCATGCGATTCACTTCGGCAACGGCTTCGACCACGCGAGCGGTGCCAGCTACGTTAATTCGCCACATTCGATCGCGATCAAGGACACCCGTTCGTACGGGATCAAGGATGAAAGCCAAATGGACTACACCGACTGCCCTGGTTTCACGAAGAATTTCGGTCATCCGCGAGCAGGAGGACTCTTGCCCAAGGTCAACACTTTCAAACTGGATCGAGGTTGAAGCATTCGCCGGGGGGCGAGTGTCGAGTCCAATGACATTGAAGCCCTCAAGTAGGGGCAACAGGCTCGTGCCAAGACTTCCGGAGACACCTGTCACCAGCAATGAGGGCTTCGTCGAAGCCATTATTTTTTCGGGTTTGCCGATTGAGTAGGTGATGGATTCGTTCCAGTCGCGGGCGACGAACTGGGAGTCGCTTCAGCTTTCGGCTTCAGAGTTGGAGCGCCTCCAGGCTGGCCGGGCTTCGCACCGGAAGCTTCGGAGCCGAAGTAGGCATCGTTGTAATCGGCCTTGCTAGCTCCCATGATCTTCTGCCGCGCGTCTTCGATGCGTTGCTGCGTGAGTCGCTGTTTGACTTGCTCCTTGACCTGCTCCAACGGCACTTGCTGCTTTGCATCGACTCTGTAGATTACAGATCCGACGGAATCCTGTATCACGTCGGAGATATCTCCCGGTTTCAAAGAGAAAATCTTCTGCTCGTGGGCAGGAGGCAGAGTACCGCGACGCTTGGCGCCGACCTTTGTGCTTTGAGGTGGAGTCGAGTTCTTTAATTGCTCGAACACTGCTTTCTGAATAGTCTCAGGATCTCCACCACTCGCAAGTTGCTCGCGAGCCTTGTCGGCGATCGCCTTTGCGTCGGGTGCGGGCTGGGCTGGCGTTGCCCCTGCTGAACTGCGAGGAACGAAGATTCGTGTGAGAGTAACTTCCTCAAACGCTGTGGGATTTTGATCGTAGTAGGTCTTGATGTCGCCATCGCTTACCTTCGACGCGTCAGCTTGGAGTTTGCGCTCTGCGTCCTGCGCCAGCAACCGCAAACGCATGATCGCCAGTTGTTCAGAAAAATCTGGATCCTTATCGACTCCCAGCTTTACGCCTTCGTTTGCGGCGGTGATGAATTGCACATACTGGGCGGCGACCTGGCGGCGCATGTTGGGAGGAGCGCCGGCAGCGACGGTCTTCAGCAGCTTCTCAAACTGTGCCCGAGTAATTTGGGTTTTGCAGTCGGGATGGGACGCTGGAGCTGCCGCGCTCGCAGACGCCTTTCCCGCGGCTGCAGGCCCGGGTGCCGGTTTGGGCACACCATTGAGCGAAACATCGCAGACGCCATTAATGGTGATCACCGGGGAATCGGCGGGAACGGACGAGTCGGGCGTAGTCGACGATGCTGCCGGCGGGGCAGCTTGAGCGGCACCCGTGTTCGGAGGTGCGGGCTTTGCGGACGGCTGTTCGCTCTGCGCCGCGCCGATCACAGAACCGTTTGAAACCGCCAGGAGAAAGAAGATGAATAGCTTGGAACGAATCAACAAATACCTCCAAAAGATTAAAACAGGGAAGCATTCGATGCTAGCACATGAAGGGAGAGTGTTCAGATTCTAGTTCGGGCAGTCGCGATAAGATGATGACAGAGATTTAATGGCTGCTTCCTACATCTCTTCGCCGGAAAGTATGCGGCTGGAGAAGCGCTCAGTGGCGCGAAACTCCGTGCTGGCGGCGATCGCTATGACCGGTCTGAAGATCGTCGTCGGATTTGCGACTGGGAGCCTTGGCCTCATCTCGGAAGCCGCGCACTCCGCGCTTGATCTAATCGCGGCCGTTATCACTTTCTTTTCTGTCGGCGTATCGGACAAACCTGCGGACGCTGATCACCAGTATGGTCACGGAAAAGTCGAGAACTTTTCGGCCTTCATTGAGACAGGCCTGTTACTCATCACCTGCGTGTGGATCCTGACTGAAGCGACCCGGCGGCTTTTTTTCCATCATCACTCTGTGATCGAGCCATCGGTGACCGCGTTTGGAGTGCTGTTTCTTTCAATGGCGGTAGACTTCTGGCGTTCGCGGGCGCTTGGCAAGACGGCGCTTCGGTACGACAGCCAGGCGCTCGAGGCGGATGCGCTTCACTTCACGACGGATATTTGGTCGAGTGGAGTCGTTGCCGTTGGTCTTGGGTTGGTGTGGATCGGGAACCGGCTCGGGATTTCCTGGTTACGCCTGGCCGATCCGATTGCAGCTCTCGCCGTCGCTGGCGTGATCATGTATGTCAGCTCGCGGCTCGCAAGACAGACCGTGGATGCATTGCTCGATGCTGCCCCAAGGGGCGTTCGCGGCCAAATTGTACGCGAGGTGGAAGGCATTGCTGGAATCCTCGATGTAGACCGAGTCCGCGTGCGCCGTGCGGGCAATCGCTATTTCGCGGAAGTGCAGGTTGCCGTAAACCGCAATGCGACCTTACAGCACTCCGAACACATGTCTACTTCCGTGACCGACGCCGTGCACCGTGTTCTTCCCGACGCCGATGTCACCATTCGTGCTCTGCCACGCGCGACTGGTGGTGAAAGTATCTTTGACCGAATCCGCGCGGTCGCGGCTCGCCACAATCTGAGTGTGCATGACGTGAATGTTCAGGACCTGAATGGAAAGCTCCACGTCGAGCAACACCTGGAACTCGATGAACGCCTTTCGCTCAAAAATGCTCATGACTTTGTGACTGTGCTCGAAGCCGAGATACGCGATGAAGTGCCGGAGATCGATTCCATATTGACGCATATTGAGAGCGACTCCGCTACTATCGAACCGGGCGACCCGACACTTCGCAACACGGCACTCGAGCACAAGCTGCGCAAGATCGTTGCTGAATTTCCAGAAATCATCGACTTGCACGAAGTAGTGCTCAAGCGAGTGCGTGACAGGCTTTACCTTTCTTGTCATACGACTCTGCCGGATGATCTCTCGCTCTCTCGGGTTCATGACATTTCGACAGCGCTCGAAATTCGCTTCAAGCAAGCCGCTCCAGAACTCTTTAAGGTACTGATCCATACGGAACCGCTGACGGATAATCGGCGATGATGCGTTGCAGCTCCGTCGTCGCGCTCGCGATTTTCGTGAACAACGGCGATTGAGGATGAATCAAATAAAGATATGGATAAGCCCAAAGTCGTAGTATTCAGTCAGCCTGGCTGACCACCGTGCCGCATTGCTGAGGCCTTCCTCTCGGAGAGAGGAATCGAATTTGAGGTCCGCGACGTTTCCGTCAGCTTTTCGGCCGCAAGGGAATTGGTCGAGAAGTACCAGAGCCGCTCTACTCCTACAATTGTCGTTGGCGAACAGGTGATGATTGGCTTCGATCCGCAGCGGCTGGAAAAAATGCTTCAACCTTGATGCCCGAAAGTTAGAAGGCTATCTACTCATCGCTGCCGCTGCATTCTGCTACGGAGCCTCGGCAGCGGTGGGTAAGGCTGTCTTCAATGGAACGCACTGGGTGCGCGGGGCGGGCATCGATGCGCTGATTCTTTCGCAAACACGCTCAACTTTCGCGCTGCTGGTTCTTGTCCCGATTGTTTTCATCTCCCGCGGGCCGGCTGTGCTCAAGGCAAGCCGTCGCACATTGGTCATGTGCGGTGCCATGGGAGTGTTGGGGATTTGCGGCGCCAACTTCTTCTACTACTACGCTATCGCGAAAAGCACGGTTGCCACGGCAATCACGGTTCAGTACACCGCTCCAGTATGGGTTTACGCATACAGCGTTATGGTGGGGAGAGATCGAGCTACTTGGCTGCGGAGCGTTGCCGTAATACTCGCCTTCCTCGGATGTGGACTTGTGGCGCTTACCGGTGCTCAAGCTCAGTTCCGAAGTAGCACGATCGGTATTCTCGCAGCCTTGGGCGCAGCGTTCTCCTATTCGTTTTACAACGTGATCGGGTCTGATCTACTCGCGCGATCTTCGCGTTGGTTGGTGCTCTTCTACACATTGCTGGCCGCGACAATCTTCTGGTTGATCGTGAATCCACCGTGGAGAGTCCTATCCCAGCACTACTCCAGCCGAGAATGGTTGTTCCTTTTCGGATTCGCAATGGTCTCGATGTTGATTCCGTTCGCGCTGTATCTTGGCGGATTGCGATTGCTGGATCCGACCAGCGCGATTGTCACCAGTTGTCTGGAGCCCGTGTTTGCGAGTGTGCTTGCGGGGAGCTTCGTGGGGGAGGGACTCCGGGGATGGCAGATTTTGGGAATTGTGCTGGTACTAAGCCAATCCGTGATCATCCAATTGCCTGCGCGCAGCGCTTTGGGAGCCTCAGCCCAATAGTCCAATTAGAAATGTGGCACAGCCACGCTCGGCTGTGGCTCTTCGTTTTTCGCCTCGCTCGCGTTATGAAGAGCTGAGAAACCGATCCACGTTGAATCACGATTTGTTACAGTGAACGCGCATGTTTGCGCGCAGAACGGGATGGAGGCTCGCAGAAAATCGCTATTCGGCTGCTCTGAGTAAGGCGGGTGCTGAGGGGACAGGATTGATTGATCTCACGGCATCTAATCCGACGCATTGCAATTTCGAACTTAACTCAGTAGCGATTTTGTCCGCGCTTGCGCATGTTGAATCACTCAATTACGACCCGGATCCCCAAGGTTTACGCTCTGCGCGAAGTGCCGTCGCGGACTACTACAACGCGAGCAAGCTGCGCGCGAACGCACCCATAATTTCGCCCGAGCAAATCTTTCTTACTACAAGTACGAGCGAGGGCTACTCCTTTCTCTTTCGGCTGCTGTGTGATCCCGGCGACGAGGTGCTCGCACCACAGCCAAGCTATCCGCTATTCGAGTTTCTGGCAGACATAGAGGATGTGCAGCTCCGTTCCTACGAACTCTTCTATGACCACGGGTGGCACATCGACATAGCTGGATTGCAAAAGGCAATAACAGCGCGAACGCGGGCGATCTTGTTGGTTAATCCGAACAACCCCACAGGATCATTTGTTCGCCGCCGGGAGCTGGAGCAGCTCGCCACTCTTTGTCGGGCGCGCAATCTCGCTCTGATCTCTGATGAGGTGTTTCTGGATTACGAGGTCGAAGGTGTTGCTGACGTCAGCGCGGCCTTTTCGAGCGAGTGTCTGTCGTTTGCATTGAGTGGATTGTCCAAGATCTCCTGTTTGCCGCAGATGAAGCTGGCGTGGATTGTTGTAAACGGCCCAGCTGAGTTGCGCACCCAGGCTCATGCCCGACTTCAGATGATTGCCGACACCTATCTTTCCGTAAACGCGCCGATTCAGCTCGCGCTAAGGGAATTGCTCACGCAGCGGCATCAAGTTCAACCGCAATTAGCGAAGCGTACACGCGCCAACCTAAAATTCCTCGATGAGCAGCTCAAGTCGGCCGCAGGTATCCAGCGGCTTAAGGTGGAAGGTGGGTGGTATGCCGTGCTGCGGATCCCGGCGAGAGAGTCCGACGAAGACGTGGCAATCGAACTAATACGCCGCGCTGGAGTTGTTGTCCATCCGGGCCACTTCTACGACTTCCAGAGGGACGGATACCTTGTCGTGAGCCTGATTACGCCCGAAGAAGAATTCCGAAAAGGAATCCTGTCGGTTCTGGAGATCGTGGCTTAGTTTGGAGCTTTAACGTGGTTCCGGCCGCCCTCGGCCGGACTTTTGACGTTCCTCGGCCGAGGGGGGACGGAACCACGGAATCCAAACCACGTAATTCAAAACTGAAGAATCTTACGAACTATGATCCGCGAACTGAAATCCGGAGAGTATCGCCTGTACTCTCGAAAGAAGAATCCCAAGACGGGTAAACGGCGCAATCTCGGTACGTTCTCCTCGAAAGAGAAAGCCGAGGCTCATGAATGCGCAGTTCAATATTTCAAGCCGCCACTGATCGGAGACAACTATCGCCAGCAGCAAAACAAAAGCACCAGTAAGACTGGCATATCAAGAAGGCGGCCAACGCAGCAAAACGAAAACGAACCACAGCACACCTGCCGAAATCCACGCGTACCTCTTTGGGAAAAGAAGGCGCGAAGGCGGCTAGGCGCAGCGCTGACTTCGACTAGCGCTTTACAAGAAACGGATTGCTTTGCCGTTCCTCGCCAATCGTCGTCAAAGGGCCGTGACCGGGAACCACGACCGTCTCATCCGGCAAAGCCAGCACTCTATCGTGCAGCGAAGTAATGATCTTGTTGAACGAACCACCGGGTAAATCTGTGCGTCCGATGCTGCCGGCAAACAGGGTATCGCCCGCTATGAGCTTTTGCTCAGAAGGGAAGTAGAGGCACGTACTTCCCTCCGTATGTCCGGGTGTATGCATGGCAACGGCATGGATTGCGCCACACTGAATCGTTTCTTGATCTTCCAGGCTTTGATCTATCTCTACTGCGCCTGGAGGTGGCGTGCCAATCCACGCCGCCTGTACGTCCAGCATCTTTAGCAGCGCATAATCATTCTTGTTCAGAAGGATTGGCGCATTGGTTGCGCGTTTCAGCTTCATCGCGCCGCCGACGTGGTCGATATGGGCGTGCGTGACGATAATCTGTTTGAGCTTGAGCTGATGCCGTTTGAGAATTTCTAAAATGCGGTCGATCTCATCACCAGGATCGATGACCAACGCTTCCCGTGTGTTCTCGTCGGCGATGACCGAACAATTGCATCCCAACATTCCCACAGGAAAGATTTCGTGAATCACAGCGCACTCCTCAAAAAGCTGAAAGCCTCCGAGAGGAGGCTTTCACAAGCGAACTTAATCCATCCTAAAGGAGGAATTACTTCGTTACAGGCTGAGGTTCGGTATTCGATCCCTTAGCCGGAGCTCCGGGTTGTGCCGGAGCCGTAGTCTGACTAGCTGGCTTTACACCTTGCATCACGGAATTGCCAGTTCTTCGGCTCATCATCACTGAGAGCGTAATCGAGGTGACCATAAAGATCACGGCCGACCACGTGGTCGCCTTGGTTAGAACGTTAGCCGCTGACCGCGGGCCAAACGCAGTCTGCGAACCCATTCCACCGAAGGCCGCTGCTACGTCGGCACTCTTGCCGCTCTGCAGAAGCACGACAATGACCAAGAAAATGCAAACCAAAATGTGAATAGCTACAATCAGATAGATCATTTTTCTAAACGAAGCCTTTATGTTCCCATCATTGCCGATCCCTGAGGGCTGAGAGGTGTTTACCGCGCGGATCCCGCAAGGTGGGACAGAATTTATGGTGCGGAAGGGGGGACTTGAACCCCCATGCCTTTCGGCGCCACCCCCTCAAGATGGTGTGTCTGCCAATTTCACCACTTCCGCACACTGGTGACGCGAGGCTACGTGAAGTATAGCAGAGGCTTGGAAGCCCTCGAGCCGCGCAGACTCAAAGGCATTACCACTTTACGATCGCGGCAAACGACTCTGGATCGAGGCTGGCTCCGCCTACGAGGGCGCCATCAATTTCCTCCTGCGACATGAGCGCGTGGGCGTTCTCAGGTTTGACGCTGCCGCCGTAAATGATGCGCAGTTTCTTGGCTGCGTCTGACCCGATCGCCTTTGCCGCTTCGCCACGAATAAAGATATGAGCGTTTGCGGCAATCTCAGGCGTGGCAGTTTTTCCGGTGCCGATCGCCCAGACCGGCTCGTAAGCGAGGCAGAACTTGTCCACGTCCCCGCCGGAGATCTCACGTAGAGCTGCGCCGACTTGGCGTCGCAGGATATTCTCAGTTAATCCGGACTCGCGCTCTTCAAACAGTTCACCGACGCAGACGATGCCTTTCAAACCATCAGCCAGGGCGCCTCTGAGCTTCCGATTCACTCCGATGTCGGTTTCGCCGAAATACTGCCTTCGTTCGGAGTGGCCGATGATTACCTGTTTGCAGCCTACGGACCTCAGCATCTCGGCGGAAACTTCCCCGGTAAATGCGCCCTGCTTTTCCCAGTGCATATTCTGGGCACCCACTTCAATCTGGGTTCCGGCGACGGCCTCCAGCGTTGCGGGGATACTAATAAAAGGAGGGCAAAGCGCTACGTCGTCGCGGTCATGCCCGGCAATCAGCGGCTTGAATTCACGCACGAAGGCTCGTGCGTCGTCCGGCGTCTTGTACATCTTCCAGTTGGCTGCAATTAGTTTTCTTCGCATGGGCTAGAATCGAATGCGCGTCAATTTCTCCTCGATTTTTGGGTTCAAGATGAGTGATCGTTCCGGGGAAGACTCTACGTTCAGATCTTGGGCAACGATTATCGTCGCTGCATCCGTCGTTTCGGTTGTAGGACTGCTATTCGATCGATTGCTACTGCGCGAAGGCGTTCCGCGCTACGACCTCATGGCAATTTCCAATTCGCTCACCGGCATCGTCGCTGGTGCCTTCTTCTGGCAGGCCAGGCGCCTTGATCGCGAACGCCGCGAATTCGTTCGCGAACGCCTGCACACGATCTCCGAGATGAACCACCACATCCGCAATGCGCTTCAGGTGATTTCCCTCTACTCCGACGAACAATCCGATGCGAAAACGGTCACCGCGATTGGACAAGCCGTAAACCGTATCGAATGGGCTCTGAATGAAGTGCTGCCAGCAGAGTTATTGAGCGAAAAGCTGGCATCAAACTTACCCGCCCAGCTCGATCCTCGCATCATGAAGCAATAGTTACTTGTTGTTGAGTGCTTCAACTCCCGGCAGCTTCTTGCCCTCGAGAAACTCAAGCGATGCTCCTCCGCCCGTAGAAATATGTGAAATTTTGTCAGCAACGCCGGCCTGGTGGACGGCAGCGACTGAATCTCCACCGCCCACGATCGAAGTAGCGTCTTCATTCCGAGCGATCGCTTGTGCGATTTTCTTTGTGCCCAGAGCGAACGAGGGCGTTTCAAAGACCCCCATCGGACCATTCCAGACGATTGTCCCGGCATCAGCGATTTGCTCCGCGTAGAGCTTGATGGTTTTAGGACCTATGTCCAGCCCCATGTAGCCGTCGGGAATCGGCTGATCGCTATCAATCGTCTTGGTGGGTATGTCGTTCTCGATCTTCATGGCGACGACGTCATCGATTGGAAGTAGAAATGCGACGCCGCGCTCATTGGCTTCATGCAGCAGTTCGTTTGCTAGTCCGAGCTTGTCGTGCTCAACCAGCGATTTGCCTACATCGCGTCCCTGAGCCTTCTGGAAGGTGTAGGCCATAGCTCCGCCAATGAGCAACGCATCTACTTTGCCCATCAGATTGCGAATCACTCCGATCTTGTCGGAGACCTTCGCGCCACCCAGGATCGCAATGAATGGACGCTTGGGATCGTGCAAGGCTTGCCCGAGATAGTCGAGTTCCTTCAGCATCAGGAATCCGGCCGCGGATTTGCCGACGAACTTCGTGATGCCCGCGGTGGATGCGTGTGCGCGGTGTGCGGCACCGAAGGCGTCATTTACGTAGTAATCGGCCAGCTTGGCGAGTGCACGAGCGAAGCTCTCGTCGTTGGCTTCCTCTTCTGGATGGAAGCGCAGGTTCTCGAGCAGCAGAGTTTGTCCGCTCTCGAGGCGTGTTGAAAGCTCCTCCGCCTCGATTCCCACGCAGTCCGGAGAGAAGCCGACGTTGCAGCTACTCTCCAGGACGTTGTCGAGCAGCATCCGCAGACGCTCCGCAACCGGCTTCAGACTCATCTTGGCATTCGGCTTTCCCTTGGGACGTCCAAGGTGCGATGCCAGGATCAGCTTAGCGCGATTGCGAATCGCGTATTCCAATGTGGGAAGAGTCTCGCGAATTCTCGTATCGTCGGTGACACGTCCTTCTTCGGAAAGAGGTACGTTGAAGTCGACGCGCACGAAGACTCGTTTGTCTCGAAGCGGCAGATCTTTGATCGAGAGCTTATGCATAACTGGCTCCGGTCTATAAACCTTTCTTGGCCATGAACTCAATGAGGTCGCGGACACGGCAGGAGTACCCCCATTCATTGTCGTACCAGGAAATTACTTTGACGCAATTGCCATTCACCACGCGCGTCATCGGAGAATCGACGATCGAAGAGCGGGAATCGCCGCGGAAGTCAGACGACACGAGCTCTCCATCTTCGACTCCAAGGATACCCTTTAGCGACCCAGACGCCGCTTCCTTCATCGCCGCGTTCACCTCTTCAGGCGTGGTCTTCTTTTCTGTGAACACGACCAGATCGACAACCGACACGATTGGAGTCGGTACACGCATGGCAAAGCCGTCAAGCTTGCCTTTGAGTTCCGGAATCACAAGATGAAGAGCCTTGGCGGCTCCAGTCGACGTTGGAATCATCGACAGTGCCGCGGCGCGAGCTCGACGCAGGTCCTTGTGCGGGAAATCCAGGATCACCTGATCGTTGGTGTAGGAGTGGATCGTGGTCATCGTGCCGCTCTGAATCGTGAACTTGTCGTGCACAACCTTGGCCAGCGGAGCCAGGCAGTTTGTGGTGCAGGAGGCGTTGGAGACGATGTGATGCTTCGCCGGATCGTATTTGCTTTCGTTCACGCCCAACACAATGGTGATGTCTTCATTTTTCGCCGGAGCCGAGATGATGACCTTCTTCACACTTCCACGTAGATGCTTGCGCGCCGCTTCTGCTTCGGTAAATCTGCCGGTCGATTCTACGACTATCTGTGCTCCTACCGACTCCCAGTTGAGGTTCGCCGGATCTTTTTCCGCAAAGACCTTGATCTTCTTATTGCCGATGCTGATGGTATTGTCAGTAGCGCTTACATCCTCTTTAAGATTGCCGAGAACGGAGTCGTACTTCAGCAGGTGCGCCAGCGTTTTGGCGTCTGTGAGGTCGTTGAGTGCAACGAATTCAATATTTGGATGGTTGAGTGCGGTCCGGACGACGTTTCGACCGATGCGTCCGAATCCATTGATACCAACTTTAATTGCCATTAATTCTCCGAGTGTTCGCTGCCGGAGCACGCGAACGCGATTGATTGTGGAATGAAGACGCCGCGATCAGCTCTTGCTGAGATCGCATGTACAGATGAAACAAAAATCGTAAATCACAAAGAGAAATGGCGCAAAACTCATTTCCGCAAGGAGGCAAAGAACACGAGGCGAGACGAACACCCCTAACCACAAAGGACACGAAGGTACCCGTAGAAGGATGTAAACCCAATACATTTTTTGCAATGACTTCCTCCGTGTCCTCGGTGTCTCCGTGGTGAAAAGGATTCACACCGTTTGCTCGTCGCAGCAAATTGTGTTACAAGCCTCGAATGCGCAATTGGGTGCGCGATAAAATGCGCCGCAGAGGCAAGAAGGCAAAGAACGAGTCGGAATCCACGGGCAAAGTGGGTCAGGAAAAGCCGCCGGTGACCGCCGATCAGCCGGCTCCCCTCCAACCTTCCTACTACACAGGACCGGAGTCAAGTGCGGAAAACAAGCCCACTGTACGGACTGAATCGCGATCCTTTTCGGACGATCGCATGCAGATCGTTACTCAGCCCGAGTCGCCATCGATTCCACCAGCATCTGCTGACGAGATTCTCCGACAGCCCACAGTCCCGACTGCCGGCCCCGGCCAGGCAGCAATGCCGCAGGAGAGACGAGCGCCGCGGGGAGTGGTGGTGTTGGCAATTGGGCTTCCCGGATCGGGCAAAACAACGTGGTTCAAACGCCGCGGCGTCACTCCTCTTTCGAGCGACTTATTGCGAAGCATCCTGTTCGACGACATTACCGAGCAGCGCTATCAAGGGTTGGTTTTCTCCACCTTGCGGTCACTATTGCGTGCGCGCCTCATCGCCAAGATGCCATGGAACTATGTCGATGCGACGAACCTCTCTCCGCACGAGCGCCGTCAATGGATCAAGATGGCCCGCAGCTTCGGCTACGAAGTGCAGGCACTGTTCTTCGACGTTCCACTCGAGGTCTGCCTGGAACGCAACCGCCGCCGCGAGCGCAGTGTTCAGGAAGATGTAATGCGCCGCATGGCCGAGAAGCTTCGTCCGCCTTCATTCAAGGAAGGGTTCTCGAAGATTGTGGTAGTGCGGGTAAAGAGTTCGAGCGCAGATTCAGGCGATGGCCGCCCTTTGCAGTAGCCATTTGACCGGCCCAGGAACGCATCATAGAATCAACAGAATAGCTCCATCCGAACGGGATGGCTTGATCCCGTTTCCGGCAGTTCGTCGTTCTAAGACACTGCCCCCTCGTTCAATGGTAGGACAGCTGACTCTGGATCAGCATATCGGGGTTCGAATCCCTGGGGGGCAGCCAAGTCTTTCAAGCAGTTACGAGCACAATTTTGGACTGTTGATTCCAGGTCAGCGCATCGACCTTCAAATTCTCCAAAATGAAAATCTGATCTCTCAGGTCTGGGTCCTAAAACGTGCCACACAGAGGTCCGCGCCCTGCCTACTGCGCGAAACCCAGGTGTTCTAACCACCCTGAACCACCCGCATTTCAGACCGCTGTACTAATGCAGAACGATCGCAGCTGGTTTCCGAGTGGCCCGTCATACGACCATGATGGCCGGCGCAGCAGATTGCCTCTCCCATCGATAAGCAAAAAACTATCGAACCAGTTGGTCGCCAAGGCTCGAACTAAAGGAAATACATGCACCGCTGCGCAACAGTGATCTAAACGCCAGGATTGTGATTGTTGCGGGTCGAAACCGCCTTGGCGTGCCAGTGAATGCGAGCTTCGCGTGGCGGCGTTTTGTGGATCCTTTCCCAGGCGCGGCGAAGCTGGCGCGTCGAACTGAATCCGGATTGTTCGGCGACGCGCTCCATGTCGAACCTGGTCTCGCGAAGCAGTTGCTGTGCGTAGGCCACTCGTAGACGGTTGCTGTATTCGGGAATGCTCATCCCGACGTGTTCGTGGAAGAGGCGCGAAAGATGGCGGTCGCTGGCGCCCGCGATGCGCGCGAGCGCCCTCAGACTCCAGGGCTTGGTAAGATCTGCGGCGATCGCATCCTGCACACGATGTACAGCCGGATGAATGTGATTGCGACCTTCCAGCCAGGGCGAGAGCTGTGGGTCGGAACCACTGCGGCGCAAATAGACAACGAGATAGCGCGCGACTGCGACTGCGGAGGATTGTCCCGTGGATTGATGAACGAGGTGCAGCATAAGGTCGATGCCGGCAGTGATGCCGGCGCTCGAGTACCGCGCACCGTCTTCAACATAGAGACGATTTTCCAGAATTCGAGCCCGCGGGGTGATCGCACGGAGCTCATCGTAACTCAGGTAGTGAGTGGTACAGGAGTATCCGTCAAGAAGACCAGCGCGGGCAGCGATCAACGCTCCAGTGCAGATAGAGACCAACTTATGGCCGGGACGGACGGTGGTTTTCAACCACGTCACGATGGCTCTTTCCGCCGCTTCATCATCGGCTGACTTTCCCGGACCAGGTGCCCCTCCGCACAGCATTATGTGCTCGACATCGCCGGCAAGCACGACCCACGACTGCGGTGGCAATTCCGCGGGCAGCGGTTCGATTCCTGCCAGAGTGATGCCAATCGAAGTTCGCAGTGAAGAGGTTGGCCCGATGTAACGTACCTCGAAACGTACAGAGCTTTGTACGCGGTTGGCTTGGCGCAAGACTTCAAGTGGACCAGCGATATCGAGCAAAAGCAGGCGTGGTGGGACTACGACGAAGACCGGGATGCGGCGAGGTTGATCAGAACCCGAAGCTGGGGCGGCATGGTGGAGGAGCCTTTCATCCTTACCGCCGAATACTGCGGTTTTCGTCGGCGGCATTAACGACTCCTTCATAACGTTTGCACCGGACATTTCCGACCAACTAGATGGGAGCGGTGCTAATCCATTGAATGAGACTACAAGTTGTCTCATGCTGCCGCAAGCGCCTCTTCAACAGTGGTTATTCGTGCGAAGCGCGTCTCCAGAACCAGTTCAGTTCTTGATTTGATTTGCTCCGGCGTCCACTCTCTGCCGTGGCGGTCAGTCATCGGGAATGTCAATGTTGCATCCGTGACGTAGTCAACTTCATATCCCAGATCGGAAGCATGGCGTGTGGTTGTCTCGCAGCATTGTTCCGTCCGAATGCCGCAGACGATGACACGCCGGATGCCATGTTGGGTAAGCCAGACATCGAGTCCGCTGCCAATGAGGGCGCTGTGGCAGCGCTTTTTGAAAACCGCATCCGGCTTGAACGACAAATCCCGTAATGGAACGACGTAACCCGACTCCAGAGAGAATGGTCCGGAATCCTCGACGTGAAAAATCTGGACGACTGGGATTTTGCGGGACTGGGCCCCGGCGATCAAAGATCGCAGGCACTCAACGAAGAAAGGTAGCTCAGAGTCGCGCCAGTAGGGACGATGACGGAATGATTCCTGCACGTCAACGACAAGAAGTGCGGTTGCAGAATTGGACATTCGAAATCCCTCTCCTTGAAAGCGATTGTTGCAGTGACCGCAAATGGGCGAAAGACATGCGTTGGACCTTTACCGGACAAAAAAAGACATCGCCATCCTCGCGTTGCTGAGCGTTCAAGAAACAGAACACGACGTCTCCGCCAGTCGAATTGCCGCTAACCCAGATTTGTTCTAATTTCTCCTCTCTTCAGATCTGTTTTCGAAGGTGCTCCCGAAAACGATTGTCGCTTTTTGTCCGATACACGTCCGTCACATGTCTTTCACGTGTCGAATAGTCCTGACACAATCCCCCAAATGGGAATGCTGATGAACAAGATCCTGAGGTTACTGGCTCCTCAGCTTGCTTTTATTTGCTGGTCTCCAGCATTGCGTTGGTGTTGAAAAAACGGAGGTTCGAAGTGAATCGACTTAAGATGCGAAACAGAAATTCCAGGCAATATCTCTATTCTTCCGCAGTTCTTGCTTGCGTATCGTTGCTGCTGACGAGTATCGCTTTGGGACAAAGCACAACCGGAACACTACGTGGACAGGTTCTGGACCAACAAGGCGCGACCATCGCAAATGCGAAGATAAAGATTGCGAATCAGGAGACCGGAGTCGTCTCCAATACAGTTACCTCATCAGCCGGAACCTGGAATGTTCCCAGCCTGCTCCCGGGAAAATATTCGGTCAGCGTCGAGGCGCAGGGTTTCCGCGGATTTGTGCGGAAAGACGTTGTCGTGCTTGCGGACCGTGACAATACAGCCGACGCGCAGTTGCAGGTGGGGGCAGCGACAGAGGTCGTTGAAGTTGTTGCCGCCGGAGCAGCAGTTGAGACGTCTTCCTCTTCGCTAAGTAACAACTTCAACTCCCAGGACGTACTGAACTTGCCCAACGCTGGCGGAGCCCTGAACGGCAGCCCGCTAAATCTTGCGGTGCTGGTCCCCAACGTTGTGGCACAGCCGGGCGGCGTTACCGGAGTAGGCGGGTCAGTTGGTGGCACGCGTCCTCGTGAGAACAACTTCAGCGTCGATGGAGTGGATGACAACAATCTCGGTGTTACGGGACCAAATTCAACGGTGATTCCCGACGCCGTGGCCGAATTTACCTTGCAAACCAACCAGTTCAGCGCCGACACAGGACACTCTTCCGGCGGCCAATTCAACCTGGTTACCAAAACGGGAACGAATAGTTTTCACGGCTCGGCGTACGAGTATTTCCAGAATCGAAACCTGAACGCAATGGACAACCTGACCAAGGCTGCTATTGCAGCCAAGACGATTCCGGGCCAGCCCGCGTATGACAACAATCGCTTCGGAGCGAATCTTGGTGGCCCAATCGTGAGGAACAAGCTGTACTTCTTCGGCAATTACGAATACACGGACCTGCACGGCGACGGAAATGCCACATTCCTGGATGCTCCCACCGCAACTGGACTGGCGACCATGCAAAGCCTGGCTGCCGATCAGGCAGTAAGAGATGTTCTAAAGAATTATCCCGTAGCTCCAACTGCGGATCCAAGCCTTGCGATTACAGTAAACGGAAAGTCGATTCCTGTAGGTCCGCTTGTGCTTATCAGCCCGCTCTTACAGCGGGAGCACGATGCAATTGCCAATATCGATTATTCGGCGAGTAAGCACCAGGTTGGTTTCCGTTTCCTTCTCAACCAGACTAAGTTCATTGTCCCGGTGAACTCAACGCAATCACAATTCAACCAGGACCAGCCGGTACGTAGTCGCAAGATATCTGTGAATGATACGTGGACGCTAAACGCCCACACAGTGAATGACCTTCGCCTACAGTATTCGTATTTCTCCCTGGCGTCGGTCAACCCATGCACGACTTGTCCGCCAGAGGTCACGATTGAGGAGTTGGGCAGTACGACTGTAGGCCCCTCAGATAACCAGCATCAGAAGCAGAATTCTTACCAGGTGAAGGACAGTCTTTCCCGGGTTGTGGGCAAGCACACGCTGAAGTTTGGAGGAGAATACACGCATTACATCTATCCTCAGTTCTTTCTGCCGCGGAGCAATGGGGACTACTGGTACAAGACAGCGCAGGACCTCGTGAACGACAACCTGGCCTCGGTACCAGGACGTACGTTGCGAGGCGCCGGCAGCGGCAGCTTCCTCGGAACAGAAAGTCTGTTCGCAGGATACCTTCAGGACGATCTGAAGTTGACCCCGCGACTGACGCTGAACCTGGGACTCCGGTACGAATACTGGACGAATCCGGTAGGCGGCGAGACACAAGCACTCAATGCCATATCGAGTGTTCCCAACGTCATTACATTCGGCAAACCGAAGACGGATACCAACAACTTCGCTCCAAGAATTGGCTTTGCTTACGATCCGTTCGGGAGCGGAAAGACATCGGTTCGTGGAGGTTTTGGCATTTCCTATGGATGGAAGTTCCAGAACTTCGCTGCCATTACGCTTCCTCCTCAAACCCAGAGCGAAATGGATCCCGCGTCGGCGTGTGGCCTAAGCACTCCGCCGGGTTGGTGTGCCAACTTTGGGAACAAGCCGGGATCGAATGGAACCGGGTCGCCCTTCCTCGCAGCCGGTGGGTTGCCGTCGGTGTACTTGCCTCCCGCAAATCAGCAAGAAGCAAGAGCTCTAACCACGGCGTATATCGACGATACCGTAATGCCGAAGATTCTTACGTGGTCTTTCGGCATCCAGCGCGAACTCTACCGCAATGGTTTATTCGAGGTACGCTATCTGGGAACGCGCGGCTTGGAGTTGCCAGTTCAATTCCGCCGTAACCGTATTAGCGCGTTTGACGCAGGAGTCAATGCAATACCCACGTTCTTCAAAGCATCCGATGTCCCGGCAACCTGGAATGCCGGCACGCCCACAGACGCCGCATTCAACGCCTTTCTGGCCAGCGGCGGCAACAATATCTATCGCCCTTTTGGCTTCTTGGCAAATGTCACGTCGGATCCGCCATTAGGAAGCAGTGTCTATCATGCACTCTCCTGGAACTATACACAGCGGGCATGGCGCGGGCTGTCGTTCAACGCGAACTACACCTGGTCGCATGCGATTGACGATGCCACGAACGAATTCTTTACGAGTCTTCTGAATCCGCGGCGAGGGCAAGACACAAATCAGATCGGGCAGGACCGTTCCGACTCTGATTTAGACGTGCGTCAGAAGTTTGCTTTATCCGCAAGCTATGAAACACCTGCCATCCACTCCGACAATAGGGCTGTTAAGACATTGCTGAACGGATACAGTCTCGGAGTAGTTTACCTCGCTCAGACTGGCCAGCCGGTAACTCTCCAGTCTGGTCTGGCGGGTATCGATTCGAATGGAAACGGAGATACGGCTGGAGATCGTGGCGTGCTGAATCCATTCGGCACATCACTGAAGGGTTCCGATGTGATCCCTGTATGTGCTAATCCAAACGGCACTACTTCTTTGGCCGGCGATACGGTGGGGAACGGCGGATCTTGTCCTGGCGCTTCGATTGGATATCTCGCAGCAGATCCGACCGCAAAATTTGTAATCGCAGGGCCCGACGTAAAAGCAAACCTTGGGCGAAACAGTTTCCGATCCCCAGGTTTCGGAGTGGCGAACCTGTCGCTCGGCAAGAAACTAAAGATAACGGAGTCTGCTTACTTTCAGCTCAAAGCTGACTTCAACAACGTACTCAATCACAAGAACTACACCATCAGTAACGGCAATGTGTTCAGCGCATCCGGAGTAACAGCGGCAACTTCAAATCCCGGATATGTGAACATTGCCGATTCCAATTTTCTGAACTCCAAGATATTTAGTGGAGGGAACCGGCAGGTGAATCTCACAGCTAGGTTCGTGTTTTGAGAGAGGAGCCGGAGGGAATCTGACAGGTTCCCTCTGGCGGCTGCATAAAACACCGACAGCAATAACCCATCACATAAGCGCATAGATATTCATGGAAAACAATGTGCGGCTCCGCTTTCCAAGCAGACGCCTAATAGCCCTGCTCGCATTGGTCGCCTTCGCAGTCGCAATCGCTCGATCTGCCACTAAGAATCCCACGACAGATGACATGGATATCTCCATCAATCCAGGGGACGACTTCTACCGGTACGCAAATGGAGGCTGGCTCAAAGCGAACACAATACCCGTCGGTCAATCAAGCTACGATACGCGCGCAATGCTGGCGGAGAAAGCAAACGAGCAAGTGCGAGACCTTATTCGAGGCGCAGCCTCCGCTCACGCCGCCAAGGGCACCGTTGTACAAAAAGTCGGCGACTACTACGCCAGCTACCTGGACCAGAGCGGTATCGACGCCAAAGGACTCTCCCCGCTGGCTGACGAGATGGGCAGGATTGCTGCCATCACAGACAAAACATCGCTGTCCGCGTATCTCGGCACCACGTTAAATAGTGAGGTCGAAGGACTCACTGCCAACGCGGATCATGTTTTTGGCATTTGGATCAACCAAGGTTTTGAGGACTCAGACCACAATCTTCCCCACATCTCGCAGGGCGGCCTGGGAATGCCCGATCGTGACGACTACCTCGACTCGTCTCCCAAAATGGGAGAGTTGCGCAATCGGTACAAAGCGCACATTAAGGCGATACTGACGCTCGCAGGAGATGTAGATTCTGAAAACAAGGCCGTGCGGATTCTGTCGTTAGAGACCCGGATTGCACAAGCCTTCGCTCCGGATTCAGACGCAGCTGACATCTTTAAGCAGAACAACCCATGGAAGCGCGCCGACTTTGATGCCAAGGCTGCCGGCCTCGACTGGGGCGCGTACTTCCAATCAGCCGGACTTGCCGAACAGCGCGACTTCATCGTGTGGCAACCATCTGCGGTGATTGGAGTTTCCACACTCGTTCGCGATGAGACTATCAACGTGTGGAAGGACTACCTTCGGTTTCATTTATTGGAGCACTACGCGAGCGTTTTGCCCAAGGCGATAGCCGCTGAGCACTTCGCCTTCTACGGGACGATCCTGTCAGGGGCCCGGCAAATGCCGGACCGAAGCAAGGAGGCCATCGTTGCCACGAATGGTGCTCTCGGTCAGGCTGTCGGTCAGCTCTATACGCAAGAGTATTTTCCGCCGGAAGCTAAGATAAGAGCGCAGAAGATGGCCAACAACTTGGTCACTGCGTATCGCGGGCGCATCTCAAATCTCACTTGGATGTCGCCGCAAACAAAGCAAAAGGCCTTAACTAAATTGGCTGCTCTTCAGGTGATCGTCGGTTACCCCGACCTGTGGATAGATTATTCATCGCTCGATGTTGCGCGTGGTGACGCCTTCGGCAATATGCGACGGGCAGAGGCTCTTAATTGTGCGCGCAACTTGGCCAAGTTGAGACAACCGGTGAATCCGATCGAGTGGCCAATCAATCCGCAGGTTCCCGGTGCAGTCATCATGTTCAGCCCGAATGCGGAGTTCTTCTCGTCCGCGATACTGCAGCCGCCGTATTTCGACAGCGAGGGTGATTCTGCTTCTAACTACGGTTCAGCTGGGTCTGCGATGGCGCATGAGATCACACACAGCTTCGATGAACTGGGAAATATTTACGACGCAAAAGGCCGCCTCGGGGCTTGGTGGACGGCAGAGGATCGCGCCAGGTATGGCGAGCTGGCTGAGAAGCTTGTCGGGCAATTCAACCGGTACTGTCCGTTTCTCGACCTTTGCGTCAATGGGAGACACGTCTCATCTGAAAATGTCGCCGATCTGGCTGGGCTGTTAGTGGCTCATGACGCCTACCTTCTTTCCCTCAAAGGCAAGGATGATGTCATCATTAACGGATTGACAGGCGAACAACGCTTTTTCCTCGCGTTCGCAAAGAGATGGCGCAAACTCCAGACCGAAACTGCGCTGCGTCAGCAGCTCAAAACCGATACCCACTCGCCGGGAGAATATCGTAGCGACACAGTGCGCAACGTCGATGCCTGGTATGACACGTATAAGGTCGCGCCAGGCGATAAACTCTCCCTGCGACCTGACGATCGCGTCAAGATCTGGTAACGCAAATCGAGGGTACGATACTCGGACCAAACCTGCCGCTACGCACCATCTCCATGGCCCACTTTGATGGGGAAGGAAATGTTACCTCGGTTGACTATGTCGTGGTCAACGGAATGCTTCCCGTGGAAAAGTGGAGGCCCGGCAACTGGACTTACAAGATGAATGCGGATTGCACAGGAAAGGGGTCGCTCGCGACAGGCCCGGGTGCTCCCCCCATAAACTTTCACTTCGTGGTGGTCAAACACGGCAAAGAATTCCACGGAGTGGTTGATGGAAGTGCGATAACTCTCAATGGCTACAGAGTCGATTGAATCAGTTTGATAGGCGGGTGCGTTACCCGTCCTTGTTTATCTAATGTTTTGCGGACGGCGCCGTGGAGGTTGTGCTGGGTGCAGCCGTCGCGGGCTTAGCGTCTCCACTGCGCGTCATGTTGAGATTTGTGTGGTGCAAAAAATAACCTTCGCCAAAACCATCCAGCCGGTTGCCATCCGACGAGAGAGTCAAAGCGTAACTCTGCTGGTTCGGGCCGAGGAATCGTTTAAGCGTAACTGCCGTTCCGATGACGCTACCGGTGACCAACGTGTCGGGTTCGGATTTCCCGCTGCTGGTATGCCACGTACCTTGTAGCGTCGATCCTGACTGGCATAGGGCAATCCATCCTTGGAAGCGATCATCAAAGTGGGTGAAGCTCCAGGTGCCCGACAGGTCCTTAGGCTCCTGGGCACGTGCACACCCGGGATCGGTCACGTCGTCCGCGGTATAGACTTTCTTGGCAGTCGCCCCGCGCGTTTCTTTTTGCTGGCGGTTCTGACGTGCAGCGTCACCCAGGGACTGACCGGCGCACAGGGCGCACCCCAGCAGCAACACCAACCCAACGACCGGAACTAGCCGCACAACGCTCACATTTCCCTCAGACAGAAGCTCAGGGTTTGCCTTCCAACGGTACCCCAGTGCCCCGCAGAGCGCAAAATTACGCTGGTAACGTCGGGGGGCTGAGTTCCAGTGAGGAACTTCAGTCAGAATCGTTCAATGGAACGTCTGGTTCGGAAGCCGATTGCGAGCAGGGCGGGAAAATCGTGGACAGACAGAAAGTTTTCCTAGTCTGGGAACAATCTTCAGAGAACGTTCTGTCTGTCCTGTTCACAGCGAGCATCAAAATGCGAAGTAGTCACTACGCCCCTCCGAGCGCCAGCTTGATCCTTCTCACGTTGTTCTCGCGCTGGCTCTGGCTGGGGATCTCTTGCGCGGCCTTCAGGGCTTGCTCGAGGGTTGCGCGGGCTTCGGCAGGGTCGCCTTTTTGTTTCAGCGCGTCGGCTTTGGTTTGCAGTAGCCACGAGCGGCCTAGTGCGCCGGGCTCGCGTGAGAGCCCCCGATCGCATGCAGCGATGCCCGCGTCGTAGTGTTTGGCTGCCTTTTCCATCTGCGCCACCCGCAGCGACGCGTTGTAGTTGTGCGCCATCGTCTGTTCGGAGGTTCGCAGCGCCGGAAGGATGCGTTCAGGATCGCCGTAGATCTGAATGGCCTCGACGCGAGCGATGTCCACGGCAGAGCGCTCCTCGTCGTCCGCAGGCTTGACTGCGTCGAGCTCGCCGAGCCACTTATCTTCCAACATTAAGGCCTGCGCGTTCTCGTTTCGGAAAATAGCGAGATACATGAGCGTGCGGTAAAGCTCGTTACGCTCATCGCGGACCGTCTCGGGAGAGGAAAGGGCTTGCTTCGCCAGAGGCTCTAACTTGCCCACAGCCGCAGTCCGCCACGAGGCGGCTGCGTCACCCTGGGCGTCTTTGCTTTGAACCAGGCACCACATTCCGGCAACCACGGTGCTTGCGAAAGTATTGTCATGCTTCATGACTGACGCTTCGCGGGCGGCAGTCTCCGCGCATTGCTGATTCTGCTGGTTTAGTTGTAGTGCGGTCACGAGCGAATACTGCGCGAATGGACGTCGCGGCCAATCCGGCGGGCCGAGGCGCAGCACTTCCTCATAGGCAGCGACTGCTTCCGGCGACTTGGTGCTAAGAAGTGCGTCGGCCCGTTCCAGCGCGGCGTCCGCAGCCGTCTTCCGGTTTTGCGCGAGACTCACTCCTCGGTCGAGAAATGCTCTGAGCTCCGGCTCCGACATAGCTCCGGGTTGATCGGCCAGGACCTTGCCTTCGGTGTTGATCACATAAAAGGTGGGAGTCCCGCTGGCCTCAAAATGGGAAAAGAATTCCTGGTTTTCCGACTTGTCGAAGTTCATTTCCAGCCAGACAAACTGTCCGGCATACCTGTTGAGGTCGGCATGCGCAAGCATGGTCCTCATCAGGCGGCAGCTCGATCACCACGGCGCCCAGCATTCGACAAAAATCGGCTGCTTGCGTTGCTTTGCCTGCGCCAGGGCTTGCTTGTAGTTGTCCTGGATGAACGGCAGTTCCGCGAGCAGCGGGAAGGTAAAACCGGCAAGGATCAACAGAGACAGCAATCGCCTTTTCATTGCACTGCAGGAATGACGGTTCGATGGGGCGAACGTGAGCAACTCGGAGCATGTCCGCAGGTCTGTTCGGGCCAGTCGGCCTTGAGTAACTGATCACGAGGATGTCTAATGACGTTCCCGGCTTAATTTGAGATTCCGGCGCGGCTCAGCAGGTTCTGGAAGCGCGAGTCGGAGCGGAGGTTATCTATGCGCAGGTCAGCTTTAAGGTGCCAATTCATTTCCAGGGATCTCTCCCGATAAGCTCTTTCTAAGAACTCAAATGCTTTGCCCTTCTCGCCAAGTCCCGCATATATGGTTGCCAGGATGTATGGTGAAATATAGGCACTCTTCGATTTCTGCTCCAAATCACGAAGGATCTTTTTGGCTGCGGCGGGTTTGCCGATCAAGGCGTACGCGTGTGCCAGGGATGCAGTAGCGTCATCATCGCCATTCGACATCTCAACTGCTCTTTGATACTCGTAGACAGCTTCCAGCCTCTTTCCTGTACCTTCGTAGCCGATGGCAAGATTGTAGTGTTGGACCCACTGATTCGGATCCGAAGCCACTCCGCGCCGGCCTGCTTCGAGCAAGCCCGCATAATCCCGCAATTGATAATAGACGGACTCTTCGGTCATGACGGAAGTGGGACTAGGATCGATCTCTTTACTCTTAGCCAGCTCGGCCAGAGCTTCGTCGCGCCGGCCCCTGAAAGCAAGAAAGATTGAGCGATCCTCATGAGCGCAACTGTAACTCGGCGCCAGTGCAATCGCGCGATCGAACTCGCGTTCGGCGGCATCCCAGTTCCACTCATACCGCCAACTTAGCTCGCCGAGGGTGTCGTGTACTTCGCCGATGCTATCGTCCAGTTCCGCTGCCTTTTGTAGTGCTTCCTTCGCGGACCTGGATGCGAGCTCAGGAGAGATTTGTCGAAAAAATCCCAAATAGATATAGGAATCTGCCAGCCCCGAATAGGCCAGTGCGAAGCCAGGATCTTTTCGCGCCGCTTCTTCGAAGTAGCTCTTCGCCATGTTGAGCGGTCCCGCCATGGTGAACTGATTTGACAGGTAATAACGGCCCTTCAAATAAAGTTCGTAAGCCTCTGGGTTCACTGGACGGGCAGAGCGGAGCCGGGCCTGCTGCTGCGGAGTCAACTCTACGCGGACTTGCTGTGCGATCGCCTGCGCAACCTCACTCTGCAGTCTGAAGACATCGCCGAGATCGCGCTCATACGTCTCAGCCCACAGGTGCTGATCGTTGGGAGCATAGAGCAGTTGAGCTGTAATTCGCACTCGCTTTCCGGAGCGCGTGACCGATCCCTCGACGATCCCGTCGACGTTCAATTCGCGTGCAATCTCCGGAAGACCTTTCTTCGTGCCTTTGTAACGCATCACCGAGGTTCGGGAGGTCACCCGCAAGGCACTGATTTTGGCGAGGTCGGTTATCAGCTCATCCGTCATGCCGTCTACAAAGTAATCTTGCGACGAATCGCCGGAGAAATTTTCGAGTGGCAGGACGGCGATAGAGTGTATCGGGGGAACTGCACTTGGCGCATGCCAAATTTTTTGCACCAGCCAGAGGACCGCGCCGGCAATCACGAGGCCGAGCAGCGTTAGAACTAATGGAAGCCGACTCCAGTTGCGCTTCGGCGGAGCAGGTTGGTGAATGGGCTGCTCGGGCAGTGAGGCGGCCAGGGATGGCTGGGGTCCGACTTCCTCCACCTGCGCAATGAACCGGTATCCCCTTCCGGTGATGGTCTGCACAAAGCGCGGCTTCTCGGGATCATCTTTCAGCACCTGGCGAATCTTGCGCATGGCGGCGTTGATGCTGTTGTCAGTATCGAGGTAGACGTCCTTGCCCCAGATGCGCTCGATGATTCGGTCGCGGCTGACCAACTGCCCTCTCTCTTCTATTAAGAGGACGAGCAGTTCCGCGGGAATGCGCTCCAGCTTAAGCATCCGGCCGGCACGCCGCAGCTCGTAGGAACGTAAGTCCAGCTCAAAATCCTCGCCAAATCGGATCGAGCCGGCGATGTTGACTAGCTCAGACGCCATTATCCACGCTCAAGGGGAGGCGGCAATTCTACATCGGCTGCAGTAATTCCAAGCAGCCCAAATAGTTTCAGCAGCTTACGAATTCATGCGGCTTAAGGAAATCTTCAGGTGCCGCCATTGCAGGCCGACGGATGGCTCTAGCAGGATTGGGTTCGCAAATGGCGGGAATCCGCAAAGAATTTGAAAAATCCAGAAGGTGAAAACCATGACATCAGAATTCACGACTCTCATTCGTACATCGACAAAGAATATTCTCCGTTTGGCATTGCTGAGCAGCCTTGTCGCATCTGTGCCGCCGCTAGCCGTAGGCCAGGCCAAACACGACCATGACGCTCCGGCCAAGCTTGTCCAAATCGTGCGCGACGCCACGCGGCAGTTCATTGACGTCAACAATGCTGGCCCCGACTACGGACCTGCGTTTGGCTGCGTGAGCGGCCCGGATCACGGGGCCATGGGCATTCACTACATCAACGGCAAGCTCGTGGGCGATGGCGAGATCGATGCTGCGCACCCGGAGGCGCTGATCTATGAGCCCGTGGGAGACCGGCGACGGCTGGTGGGCGTCGAGTACATCGTAGACGCGGCCACCTGGCTTGCCCATCACAACGGCGCTCCACCAATGCTCGAAGGCCAAGCCTTCCAGTTCGTTAACAGTCCGAACCGCTACGGCATACCGGCATTCTTCGAGTTGCACGTCTGGGCATGGCGGGACAATCCTAATGGTGCCTTCGTGGACTGGAACAATGAGGTGAGTTGCGAAAATCAATAGATCGATCGGGGGCGGGTGGCGCAGCTTTCGCCATTGTCCTAGTCTTGCTTGCGATTTCTAAAAAGTGGCGCCACCCACGCTTCCCAGGTTTCCCATTCACTGTTCATTCACTGATCAGGGGGCTAACAGTGAATGAACAGCGAATTTATCAGTGAAAATAACAGTGAATGTTTTCCACCGCATAAAACCCGCATGAACACTGGGGCAAGCCCGAAGAGGCAGGGAACTTGCAGTGAATCAGCAGGGACTGCAATCGAAACGACCCTCGCAGTGTCATCGCCATCGCGCGACGGGGTCCCCAGCACCCGGCGCTGTTGCGGTTGATGGGGTGCGGGACGGGGTCCCCAGCACCCGGCGCTGTTGCGGTTGATGGGGTGTGAGACGGGGTCCCCGGCAACCGCCGATTCGGGTCCCCACGAAGGCCTGCTTTTTGGCGTTCGTGGGGTGAGGTGTTGTCCGCCGCGGCGGACCGGGCATAGGGCTGATCTCTCCCACACCATCCTCCTCTCTCGTTGGTACCCCGATTGTGAGCGGCGCGTCAAGAGTTGTACCGTCGCTCGCTGTGGAAATCGGTCTTGACTTTGGCTGTTTGGTATTCCTGAATGCTGAGTGCCGCTCGAGCCGAGGTCAGTACCGGCGGCGGATCCGGGGTCCCCAGCACCAGGGCTCCCGGATTGGGCCGCCTCTGCCCAATCTGGGATGGCGGCGAGCGCCGCTGTTGCGGTTGCTGGGGTGGAGGTAGCCGCTGGGTTGAGCCGCTGGTACTAGAGAGCCGCACCCATTCGCTACCGCGAACGGTACTGACTCAGTGCTCAGCTCTACGGAGACTGATGTTCCGCCACAGCCTTCCATCACCGAGGGTATACGTCCCTTCGATCGTGTCGCCTTTCACTTCAAGATGGAGGGAACTGCCATTGGGCAGAGAGCAAGGGATCAAGTGATTTTTGACGATGTAGGATGCCGTGGTCGATGATGTATTTCTGGATCATGGGCGACAGTTCCTCCCACCTTATGACGCCCTTACGCCAGTCTTTCAGAACCTCTTCGCGGTAGTAGACGGGTGGCACACCCTTTCTCCTCGGTTCTGTTTTGCTTTATTCCTTTTTTGGGGATTCCAAAATGCGGGTGCGTCACCCGGCCGGACGAAGGTCACTTGCAAGTGAAGGAAGCCGAACCACTAACTGTCTTTCCATTGTTGTGTCCAGCATCCAGCGTTGCTGTTACCGTGATTGGTGTCGGGCTTGTTCCCGTGCAGGTTGCTCCTCCAAAATTCTGATCTTGAGCATTGCTGATTTTGGCATTGACTGAGTCCGAAAGCGACCAAGTGACGTTCAGTAGATTGGACTGAGTGCTAAAGCAACCAGACTGCAACCCAGTTCCAAAAGCCAAGAACTGTTGAGCGTTGGCTGGAGGAGCAGCCGTGTGATCAGCACTGGCACTTTGCGGTGAGATATTCAATGCTGTGAAAGAGCAGTCTTGGGAGCTTTTCGCCCCGCACCCTGAGAGAAGCGCAATGAGGAGCAGCGAGCCCAACAGAAGGCAGTTCGGAGTGATTCTCATGGAAACAAATTCTAGCGCAGCAGTTCAATCTGGGAAATCCGTTCGCCGCAAGACTCTGGGACGAAAAGCTGCCTAACTAGCCCGTAGAATCCGAAGAGGAACATTGAAGAAGCGAGGTTCCCGAATCCTCATCACTCGCGTCAACACGGACCAAAAGGGGACCGAAAGGGGGACAGCCTGAGAGCCTGTCGGAGATAGATTTTCTTCAACGAAGAATCAACAACTACGCACGTCATTCGATGTCTGTAAGTCATTCATTCCTGGTTCGGGAATTGTTCTCTCCGACAGGTTCTCAGGCTGTCCCCTTTTGCTCCTAACGCGAGTTGCTCGGACGAAGAAACGCAACAAATCTGTCATTCTGAGGCCCGATGTTGGCCGAAGAATCTCCCGCGATGCATCAGACTTGATTGCCGCCAGTAGGGCACTTTCACAAGGAACCCTTTGTCTGTCGCCTGAGGCCTGAAATTCAACCCCACAAAACGGGGCTGGCCGAAGTGCCAGTAAGCAGCAATTCAGTTCCGAGACATCGCGGGAGATTCTTCGGCAAAAGAGGCCTCAGAATGACAGTCTTAGAAAAAGGGGGGCGGCCTCAGGAACCCTTGGCAGCCAGCATTAGCGAGGAAAAGCAATCACCTGATAAGCCTTGGTGACATTCGCCGCGACGCCGCCGGAGAAGGTCGGGCCGAATCTGTCGGCGTATTTCTTAACCAGCGCGTCCGAGACGGTCTTTTTGGCGTCATCGAGGGAAGCACCTTGGGCATATGCCGACGCGGTGCGGTCCATCAGTTCCTGAAAATACTCCTTCCACAACTCGAACTTTTGCGCGCCGTGCATCACGTCGCCGTGCCCGGCGATAATGGAATCGGCGCCGAGTTTTTCCGCGGCGTCCAGCGTCTTGATCCAGTCATACGGATAACTGTCGCCCATAAAGGGAGTCCAGCCGTGCAGCGCATCGCCGGTACACAGCACCTTCTCCTTGGGAAGGAAGACGAAAACGTCACCGTCGGTATGCGCTCGGCCGAGCCACAGAATCTCTACCGTGCGCGATTTGCGGTGCAGAATCAGGCTGTGGTCAAAGGTCATGGTCGGCAGAGTCACTTGCATGAGCTTAAGCTCGCCGAAGTACGCTTCAGCCTGGCGAAGATTTTCTTGAATTGTGTTTTTCTGTTCGGCGCTGGACGCCTTTTCTAAATTGCTTTTGAGGGCAGCAATTTCCTGAGGCAGCGTCAAAATCTCATTCTTGATGCGGGGTATGCCGATGCGCTCAATGTTTGCGCGCGTGGCTTCAGACGAGATGATCTCGACACCGGCGGGCCAGGAACTGGGATAGGCCTCATTGCCCTGGTAGTGGTCCCAATGAAAGTGCGTGTTCACTACGAATTTCACTGGCTTGGGCGTGAGCTTCTTAATTTGCTCGATCAGAGCGCGGGCCGCCGAGGGTTTGGAGTGCGTGTCCACCACCAGCACGCCGTCGTCGAGCAGGATAATGGCGGCATTGCAGTTCACTTTGTGGGCGCGTTTGGAGATGGCCGCGTACACGCCATCAGCCACCGGCTTGATGTCGAACAGGTCGTCCGCAGCAAACGCCGGCACCACGAAAAGCAGGAAAAAGAACAGAGCAAAGCGCGGCTTCATGAGCTCGTTCCTCCCAGGTTGAAGTTGCAGACGCGCGAGCGAGAGTACTACAAGGTTGCCACAGAGCAAAGCATGGCGTTAACGGGCCAAAATGCAAAGAAGAGGATCGAGAGCAGAGACGTGATGAGGCAAAAAGCGACAGGACGTGATCGGCGATCAGGTGGGCATCCCCTTATATTTGTTTTATTAGAATCCTTTTCACCACGGAGACACAGAGAACACCGAGAAAGGCATAAAGCTAACCACCGGTTCGGCTGCGCTCAGGGCAGGCTCCGGACACGAAGGATCACAAAGGACTTCTAGCAGTCGAAGTTGCTTTCCCTCGTGTCCCTTCGTGTCCTTCGTGGTTTCATCGGGGTTTGGGTTTAAAGTGCAAGCCGCTCCGTAAGAGCTAGCTGGATTTGTTCATCAGGTGCGCGAGACCTTCGAGAACTTTGCGATCCTGCTCGGCTCAGCTGACAGTTTCCTTCCGACCCGACAGAGAGTATGAAGAACTCATGAATGCGGCGCGCCGGCGGCATGAGGGCTTTGCAAGGTCGTTTTTCTAGCGCTCACAAATTCCTGAATGTAGACACCATTTAGGGACGGCCATGCGGCGCGTATCCCCGCGCACCTGCATCGCAGTTACATCCCATAACGGGAATTACACTTACATCCCGCAGAAGTATGTCGTCTCCTCATTGTTTACAGCCCGGTGACGAACTGATTGCAATCAATTCGGTTTATTCATCCAGAGTAGCTCTTGTGTGGATCTTTAGAAGGCATTTGGAAAACTGCTGGCCCTTCTTAAGGACTGCACGCGGCCGGTTGCTTAGATTAGCCGCATGAACGACGCGGAGCTCGACAAGCACTCGTCGAAATCGAAATCTCAAATTCATACAAGGAGACCGAGGTGAACATGAAAGGTATTGGAGCACTCTGCATGAATAATGGAGTGACAAAGAAACTTGCTCGTGGGTTGTTCGCGGCGCTCGCCGTAGTAACACTCTCTGGCGCTGCTATTGCTCAAGACAAAGTGGACGAAATCAGCTTCGATTTAGTCCCAAACCCGGCGGTGATCAACTGCCTTCGGGCCAATGATTCCGAGACGCCGAAAGCACACGCTACCGTGGTTCGCGGCAAGCTGAACGATACTCTGGTCCTTGATCTGGATGGTATCAAGCCAGGTCTGGGATTCGATCTTTTCACGGTTCAGCGCAGCCCATTCCTCGCCGACGGCAGTCCTGACCCCAAATTCAAGGACATTTTCAAGGGTAGTTTCGGACTCGCCTGGTATCAGTCGGATATCCAAATTGGCAAGAACACCGACGACGGTCACGTTCGCATCAAGACGATTCTTCTGGATCAGATCTTCGGATTCGATCCGGACGTCGCTCTTCCTCCGACCAATACGTTCCACGTCGGATTCTGGTTCAACAACCCCCAGGATATTACTGGATGCGGTGACCCAACGAAAACCACTCCGTTCAACGGCGAACATAATGCGGGACCATTCGCAATGATTAGTCTTCCGACCAAGAGCGGTCTGGGACCACTCTGCACCGATCCCAACGACGACACACACGCGACAGCCTGCAACCCGTAACCTGCTATATGACCTGGCCGAGGGACGGACGAGCGAACCTGCTCGTCCGTTTCAATTTCTAACGCCCCCTTCACCCCGCACGACTCTTCATCTTGCGTCATTTCGATACTCGAACCCGGCTCCTGTAAAGAGTGACAGTTGTAGCGCAGTCGTCCTGACGCTTACATAAGGTTGCGCTTACTTGCAAGTCTGTCCCGGTAGCTCTTCCACGCTTGCATCAACTCGATCCTGGCGCACCTGTGTCGGGTTAACCCGGCTAAAGGACATCTATGCACCCGGTACAACAAATTCCGATTAATTACGCCGAAACGAGCGAACAGAAACGCCTGAATCAAGCCCGCGAAGCCGAAGTTCCTTGGAAGAAGTGGGGACCTTATTTAAGTGAGCGGCAGTGGGGGACCGTCCGTGAAGACTACAGTCAGGATGGAAACGCGTGGAACTATTTCAGTCACGATCAGTCACGCTCCCGCGCCTATCGCTGGGGAGAAGATGGCATCGCCGGGATCTCCGATGACGAGCAACAATTGTGTTTTGCTGTTGCCCTGTGGAATGGACGCGATCCCATTTTGAAAGAGCGCCTGTTTGGATTGACGAACGGCGAAGGGAATCACGGCGAAGATGTGAAGGAATATTACTTCTACGTGGACAGCACACCGACCCATTCCTACATGAAGTATCTGTACAAGTATCCTCAGCGGGAATTTCCTTATCGTGACCTGGTAGAGGCGAATCGTCGCCGCTCTCGAGAAGAGTTGGAGTACGAGCTGCTCGATACAGGGATCTTTGATGACGATCGATATTTTGACGTGTTCGTCGAGTACGCGAAGGAGAGCCCTGAGGACTTGGCGATCCGCATTTCGGTTCACAACCGTGGACCGGAGGCCGCAGACATTTATGTACTTCCTACACTTTGGTTTCGCAACACGTGGTCCTGGGAAGACGGCACGACCAAGCCCACGCTGCGTCAATTGAATGGCGCAAGAATTGTGGCATCACACGGGGAACTGGGTGATCGAACCTTGCACTGTGATGGCCACCCCGAATTGCTATTTACCGAAAATGAATCCAACGCTAGCCGCCTATGGGGACAGCCCAATCGATCGCCTTACGTGAAAGATGCTTTTCATGAGTACCTGATCTCAGGCAAGACCGCAGCAGTGAATCCAGGGAAGCTGGGTACCAAGGCTGCCGCCGTTTATCGTCTGCAGGTGCCCGCAGGCGAGAGCAAGGTCGTCCGGCTGATGCTGAGTACCAAATCGGGCCTCGATGCGTTTGCCAAGTTTGACCAGATCTTCGCAACGCGTCTCGCTGAGGCAAATGAATTTTACGATCGCATCACGCCCCCTTCCTTGAGTGAGGACGAACGCCGCGTGCATCGTCAGGCATTAGCTGGGATGTTGTGGAGCAAGCAGTTCTACTACTTCGATCTAGACCGTTGGTTGGATGAGCACGATTCTCACCCTCTGATGAGTGGGAGGGGTCGGAAGGTCCGGAATACCGAGTGGTTCCACATGCTGAACAAGGACATTATCTCAATGCCCGACAAATGGGAGTATCCATGGTATGCGGCATGGGACCTGGCCTTTCACACGATTGCGCTCTCATTAGTAGACTTCGATTTCGCCAAGGACCAGCTGCTACTGATGCTGCGGAATCTGTATTCGCATCCCAACGGACAGATTCCAGCTTACGAGTGGAATTTCAGCGATGTGAATCCGCCGGTACACGCCTGGGCGACTCTCTTTCTTTTTAACATTGAAAAGGGACTGGGCCGGGCAGATCTGCGGTTCCTCGAGCAGTCATTCCAGGGACTGATGCTGAATTTCAACTGGTGGGTCAATCGTAAGGATCCTGAAGGCAAGAATGTTTTTGCCGGCGGTTTTCTCGGACTCGATAACATCGGCGTCTTCGATCGGAGCGCTCCGCTGCCCACGGGTGGGTTCCTGGACCAGGCTGATGGCACTGCCTGGATGGCGTTCTATTGCCAGTGCATGCTGGAGATCGCTCTCATTCTGACCGAATATGACGACGTATATCAGGACATCGCATTCCGGTTCCTGGAACATTTCCTCTGGATCTCATATGCCATGGATCGCATTGGAGAGAACCAGGATGACATGTGGGATGAGAGGGATGGGTTCTTCTACGACTTGCTGCATTTCCCGAATGGGGAGACGATGCGGCTGAAAGTTCGCTCGATGGTGGGTTTGCTGCCATTGTGCGCGTCCACCGTCCTGGAACCAACCGGCATTGTGGCGCGAAGTCCTCGGTTGAAGGCGCTGATCGAAACATTCAAGAAGCGGCATCCAGATTTACTGAAGCAGATTGCCCCCGGCGATGCGACGTTCACCGGATATGCGGGACGCTCGTTGTTGTCCACGTGTAACAAAAAGAAGCTCGAGCAGATTTTGGCGTACCTGCTCGACGAAAATGAGTTCTTAGGTCCTTACGGAGTCCGATCACTTTCGAGATATCACCTGGAGCATCCGTTCGTGTTCAATCTCAGCGGACAGGAATACAAAGTGCAATATCTCCCCGCAGAGTCGAACACGGGAATGTTCGGCGGCAATTCCAACTGGCGCGGTCCGGTCTGGATGCCGGTGAATGGGCTCTTGATACGAGCGCTCGCGAACCTGTACCAGTTTTATGGCGATGACTTCAAGGTCGAATGTCCTACCGGCTCGGGAAAAAAGATGACGTTGTATGAGGTGGCGAAGGAGCTTGGCCGCAGGCTGAACAGCATCTTCCTCCGCGACGCCAGCGGCAAGCGTCCAGTGTATGGAGGAACCAGGAAGTTCCAGGAAGACCCGCATTGGAAGGACTACATCCTGTTCTACGAATACTTTCACGGAGACAACGGTGCAGGACTGGGAGCCAGCCATCAGACTGGATGGACTGGAATCATCGCTCGCAACATTGATTTGTTCGCCCGCGGGAGCGCCGCCGATTGGCTGAACGTCGCCAAGAGTGATCTCGCGGCGCGCATGACGCGCGACCAGGTTGCGGGAGTTCGAAAGGCTGCCGGATAGACTCTTGAGCTTCTGTTGCAGGTGTTTGTCTGGTTGGGAACAAGGCTCAGCTTCGAGAACCGTGACTTACGACCAAGGCTGTTTCGAAAGCTGCGGCAAAGCGCCGTGATAGCGGCTCGGCAGCGAGTGTTGCCCTTCAGGATTGTGCCGATTTTATCGGAATGTCAGCTTCGATCATGGTGCCGCGCATCGGTTCTGAGCAGAGCGTGAATGTTCCGCCTACCAAAGTAACGCGCTCTCGCATGCTTGCAAGTCCCAAGGCCACAGAACGCTCACGCTCTGGGGGAATTCCAATTCCGTCGTCCGCGATATGCAGGGAGATCCGTTCACCTCTCCCGCGTAGTTGAACTTGAACTGTGTGAGCATGGCTGTGCCGGGCAACGTTATGCAGCGCTTCCTGCGCTACCCGGTAGAGACAAAGCGAGATTTGCGGATTCAGGTTTGCCGTGACGTTCTCCTCGGCGAACGAGACTTCAATCGAAGTTTCCTGAGTAACGGTCTCGCAGAGATTTCGAAGCGCGGAGACAAGGCCCAGAAATTCAAGGTGAGTTGAGTGCAGATCGTGAGAAAGTGAACGTGTGGCGGCGGAGGTGTCGGCAGCCTGGCGATACAGCTTGTCGATAATTGGCTTCAATTCCTCGCTTGATTGAACCCTGAGTTGGTCGAGTTCCAGTTCGAGCAGGGTGAGCTGCTGTCCGATATCGTCGTGTAGTTCTCGCGCGATGCGGCGTCGCTCCTGCTCTTGTGCGTCGATGAGTTTGCCTCTGCTTTGACGCAATGTCTCTTCTACAGCGTTCCGCTCGGCGAGCACGGCTGCCAGTAGCATCATCGGCAGAGCAATCGTGCACAGAAATATTTGTATGCCGAGGATGCTCTCCGCCATAGGCGCGAAGATAAATGGATCTCGGCCATGCGTAGCGTGCCAGATTGAAATGGTTGAAATTGCAAGAAGCGACGGATAGAGTCCAGCCACTCCGAAGCGCACAACGATCCAGAGCACTAGCGGCAGCGGGCTGAACATGAGCGCAGGAATGGTTGGGTGCGCAATGCCAAAAACGGCATTGCTCACGGAAATGATTCCTGCGCCCAACAGAACCGCTTCGATTATCCGCGCTGGAGTAAGATGCCGCAGCCATCGACGTCCATTCAGGGTCCAGACAATGATCGTCGGCGCCACCGTTATATCAGCCAGCATGTTCGAGAACAGGCGCGATGTCCAAAGCTTCCAATACCCATTTCCGAACCCAGTGCTTACAACTACGGCAGCATCAACGAACGACGATGCCAATGGGGCAAAGAAGATCGCGAACCCCAGGAACACGAGCACGCCAGACACGTCCTCAAACAGCTCTTCTGGTTTCTTAAAATGCCGGATGCATGCGGCGCCGACCAGGCCCTCAGCGCTGTTGCTGATGAACAATCCGCAGACTGTGAGCAGAGGTCTGCCCGCCGGCAGCTGAGCCAAAAGGTGAGCAGGAAATACTGCCAGCAAGATGATCCACCACATTCGTACAGGAGCCAGCAGAAATGCAGCGAGCAAAATCGCGTTCGGTGGCCAGAACGTGGAGATCGGCGTGTCGTGCAGCTTCAGTACGAAGCCGATTCGCGTGCCAATAAAGTAGCCAGCCGCGACCAGAAGAGAGAACAGGACTTGGCGCGGGTAGCCTGTTAACAGGGAAGCAATGACTGAGTGGTTATCCCGGACAAGTCTGGGACCTCCCACCCGCGGTAGGCTCAAAGTCAACGTACGGCCGATCATGCAGCTACCTCAGGGGAAGGAGAGCAGAGAGAACGTGCATGCAAGACCAAAATCGGCCAAGCACGAATTTTGAGGCATCTTAGTGCAGTTTCCTGATTCCGGCAATGGATTTTCTTCCAGAAACCGAAGGTGTACTATTAGCGATTTCTGGGTAACGAGGCCCATGTTCCAGCGTCCACTCTTCCGGCAATGCGTCATCCAAGGACTGCGCTTGTTTAATCCCTTCCGAGTCGTTGGCGAATGACTGACAAACCGGCTGCCCCTCGAGTGGTTATCGCCGATGACCATTTAGGGATTGTGAATCAAGTGGCATCTTTGCTGGGCACGGAGTTTGACGTCGTAGCGACTGCGCACGACGGTATGTCTGCTCTGGATTGTGTGCGCCGCCTCGATCCAGACATCACTCTTCTAGACCTTTACATGCCTGGAATGAATGGGCTGGACGTTGCGAGAACTCTAAAAACATCCGGCGCCAGAACCGTAGCAGTAATCATGACCGGCTACAACGATCCCGAACTGGCCAAAGCTGCAATCGCGGCCGGAGCCATGGCTTTTGTGGCAAAGTCGCGGCTGTCGCAGGACCTGCTTCCCGCCATGCGTGCCGCGGCACAGGGATATGTTTTTGTCTCGAGGATTACAACAACAAAGAACTCCTGAGTGCTTGCTGAGGTGGACCGCTGATTTGCAGAATCGTAGCGGTCAATCGAGCCGAATGCGACTGCGCAGAAGTCAACCAGAGGCGCGTAGTTCCCAATGCAGACTTTACATGGCAAAGTACACTACAGTAAGATGTTGCCATGCGTATCAGAATGATTCTGCCTGCGCTGACCGAAGCCACAAGCCCTCTGTTCCGTCCGATCAAGTACTCACTCTTTCCGCCATTGGGATTGGCCACGCTGGCGGCGTATGCGGATCCGGAAGACAGGGTCACGATTACCGATGAGCACGTCGAGAGACTCAGGACGGATGATCAGCCAGACCTGGTCGTTATCCAGGTCTACATCACGTCGGCATTGCGCGCGTATCGTATTGCCGATTCATATCGCGCCAGGGGATGCTATGTCGTGTTGGGCGGACTGCATGTTACTTCGTTGCCGGACGAGGCCGCGCAGCATGCTGACACCATCTTTCTTGGTCCGGGCGAAGATACTTGGCCGCAGTTTCTGGGCGACTTTCGCAACCGGCAGCCGAAGAAGCGTTATCAGTCGCTACAGAGGAGCCTGCTCGAGTTGCCACCGGTGCGACGCGATCTGATCAAACGGCATTTATATCTGGTGCCGAACTCGATCGTGGTCTCGCGCGGCTGTCCTTACGTCTGCGACTTCTGTTACAAGGAAGCGTTCTTTCGCGGCGGCAAATCTTTCTACACGCAAACCGTAGACGCGGCGCTAGCCGAGATCGAACGTCTGCCGGGCAAGCATCTGTACTTTCTCGACGATCACCTCTTTGGCAACGTGCGCTTTGCAACGGCGCTGTTTGAGGGCATGCGTGGCATGGGACGTCTGTGGCAGGCGGCCGGCACGGTGAATTCTGTGCTCGCGCCTGATCTGCTGGAAAAGGCAGTCGCCTGCGGCTTGAGCAGCCTGTTCGTCGGATTTGAAACGACGAACGCCGACAATCTGCAAGAGCAGCACAAGGTGCAGAACATCCGGCGCGACTACAATGCGGCAGTCAAGCGCCTGCACGATCTCGGCGTAATGGTGAACGGCAGTTTTGTCTTTGGCATGGATCATGACGATCCATCAGTGTTCCGGCACACGATTGATTGGGCGGTCAGCCAGGGCATCGAGACGGCGACCTTTCATATCCTTACGCCGTATCCCAGCACAGCGTTGTACGAACGCATGGCAGCGGATGGCAGGCTGCTTCACAGCAACTGGGACGACTACGATACGCGGCACTGCGTCTTCAAGCCCAGAAAACTTCGTCCGCAGGAACTAGAAGAAGGATATTGGCGTGCGTACGAAGACTTCTATCGCTGGGGCTCCATCCTGCGCGGCGCTCGCGCAAAGCCAACCTTGCTAAGAAGTCTTCGCCACATCGCATACGCGGGAGCGTGGAAGAAATTCGAGCCACTGTGGGATTTGATCATCCGCACCAAACAAGTGAATCGGATACTCCCATTTCTCGAAGCCGTGCTGGACAATTTCCGCCAGGCCGAAAGGCCGCACGACCCTGAAACCTCGGCTTTACAGGGAGAGCAGTCCGTCCCGATTCTTGCGGCTGCCGACCTATACGATCGATGAAGTTCGAAGTCGCGTCTGAATAACTACCTGTCGCAAGGAGACGCAGAGGATGGCGAGCACGCGGATTCATCCAAAGATTGCATTTAACGGCACCTCCATCGGGGTGGAAGCCACTTTCAAGATCCAACTGGGAGTCCAGCACACCAATGAGGTTTGACACCGCCTATGGTCGGCTTCCAAAAACAAAGTTTCAAAGTTGCCGAAGACATCTATTCTGATTAAGGTCCTTTCTTAACACAGGACCGTGGTGTATTAAGGCTAAACTCGTTCTTAGCCGGAGGAGCTGGGCAATCAGTGGCGATAAAGATTCTTGTTGTCGATGATGAACGTTCCATCGCCGACAGTGTGGCAGAAATCGTTGGTGGCGCCGGATATGAGGCAGTAGCTGCGTATTCCGGAGCCGACGCTCTCGCCAAGGCCTCGGACTTTTGCCCAAATATCCTGCTCACTGATGTGCTCATGCCTGGAAAGAACGGTTTTGACTTGGCATTAGAGATTAAACAGTTGTGTCCAGGTGCGCGCCTACTCCTGTTCTCAGGGCAAGCCAGCACTGCACAGCTCGCTTCCGACTATGGCCCGATATTCACTAGTCGCGGATATCGATTCGAGCTGCTACCTAAGCCCCTGCATCCAGCATCTCTATTAAAGAAGTTGGAAGAGACGCTCATGCATGCCGCTTAGAAATTAGAGCCTCCTGAGCCTCAACCGGCAAGAGTGGCAACTCTCTCTCGCTGGGGTGCATCATTCTTTGGTGGCCGTTTCTCCCCCAACGGCCTGCTGCTTCTTGGGATTCTGTCAAAGACAAAGTTGTGGGCGTTATCGAGTTTTTCTCCTCGCAGGTTCGTCAACCCGACGACGAATTCATGAACATGATGGCAGGTATCGGCATTCAGATGGGTCAGGTCAGACATAGAGAACAGTTTGAGGACGCACGCACGAAATTGGCCGCGATTGTTGAGTCATCCGACGACGCGATCGTGAGCAAAGATTTGAACGGAATCGTCACCAGCTGGAACGCAGCCGCTGAACGCATCTTCGGCTACAGCGGCGAGGAGATCATAGGGCGTTCGATCACGCTGCTCATCCCGCCGGAGTTGCAGGATGACGAGATCCTGATCCTCTCCAAGATCAGAGCGGGGGAAAGAATCGAACACTTTCAAACTGTGCGTCTGCACAAAAACGGGACGCGCGTCGACGTCTCGCTGACAGTTTCGCCGATAAAGAACAAACAGGGACGGATTATCGGCGCGGCAAAAATTGCTCGAGACATCACGCAACAGAAAAAGAGTGAAGAAGCTGCGTTCCGACTGGCAGCTATCGTGGAATCGTCCGATGATGCCATCGTCAGCAAGGACCTGAACGGAATCATCCAAAGCTGGAACAAGGGCGCCGAGCGGATCTTTGGCTACATGGCGCAGGAAATCGTTGGAAAGCCAATCACGACCATTATTCCTGCAGAACTCCAGGCGGAAGAAGTTCAAATCATCTCAAAAATCAGGGCCGGAGAGAGGGTCGATCACTTTCAAACTCAGCGCGTCGCGAAGAACGGAGATCGGGTTGAGATTTCGCTCACGATTTCGCCGATCAAAGATCGGGACGGCAAAATCATCGGCGCGGCCAAAACTGCGCGAGATATCACGCAGCAGAGAAAGCTGGAGACCGCATTGCACACCAGCGAGAGGCTGGCATCTGTGGGCAGGCTGGCCGCCACAGTAGCGCACGAAATCAACAATCCTCTGGAAGCGATAACCAATTACATCTATTTGGCCAAACAGCACCCTGACCTCTCAGGGAAACTTAAACGCTATCTCGATTCTGCGGATCGTGAACTCGCCCGCGTCACGCATATTGCGCAGCAGACGCTCGGATTCTATCGCGACAATTCCCAACCGGTACCTCTCGTTATCGCCGATGTTATCGAAGACGTTCTCGCCATCTACGAGCGCAAGTTTGCGTACAAAGACCTGACTATTCAGCGAGACATTGAAAGTGGCCTTGCCGCTTGCACATTGCAGGGAGAACTCAAACAGATGTTGTCGAATCTGGTATCCAACGCAATTGATGCCTGCGACGAAGGCGGGAAAATTGTCATTCGCGCTCGCGAGTCCGAGGACTATCGATCGCATCGTCGGGGCATTCGAATCACCGTAGCCGACAATGGTGTTGGAATTTCAACTCAGGACAGTCTCAAAATCTTTACCCCCTTCTTTAGCACGAAGAAGGAGGTCGGAACTGGCCTTGGGCTCTGGATCACGAGGGATCTCCTCAACAAGAGAGGCGGGCACATCCGTTTCCGCAGCAGCCAATCTGCTCGCTCAGGTACGGCAATGAGCATCTTTCTGCCGATGACGACGTCAATGACAAATTCGGGAGCCGCCGCCTAGTGATTGGAACGATCGTTAGTTCTTCTTCCTTAGTGCCCTCTTTCTCCGAAACCCCGACGCTCTTTTTCAGTGCAGAAGTCGAATCGCAGTCTAGGTCGGTCAACGCCAAGGTCCAGTCTCGGCGTATTCTCGTAATCGATGACGAGGCCTCGATCGCAGATAGCTTGGCCGAGATTCTGACGTCGCACGGCTTCGAGGCACGTGCATTTTATGCGGGTCAGAAGGCTGTTGATTATGCCCGTGAGCAATGTCCGGATATCGTTTTATCCGACGTTGTGATGCCCAAACTAAACGGCGTCGACACAGTTCTTGCTCTACGTGAGATATGTCCGTCGATCCGCATCTTCCTCTTTTCCGGGCAGGCCGGCACTGGGAACATCTTGCAGCGCGCGCGTGCAAACGGCCATGAATTCGAACTGCTTCCCAAACCCCTGCACCCGGACAAGCTGCTGAAGAAGTTGCGTTCTTAGGAGTTTGTGGATTACCCACTCCCCGTTGAAGCCAATGCCCGTCCTTGGGTTTGTCTTTGAGATTCCTGAACCTAGTCGAGTAGCTCAGTCTATGGGTGGAGCAGCCCGTCCGAGAGTTGCCGCGCTTTGAGTGCGAGGTTGTGAGCACGCTCCAGATCCTGGTCTTTTAGCGCCGACTTGGCTTGGTTAATGTAACTGCGGATCTGTGACACGATGTTCAGCTCATCATTGGTCAGGGTGCGATTTAGGTTGCGCAGATTCTGTTCGGTGGAATCGAGCAGCTGAGTCGTCGTCTGCTGCGCTTTTGAGGCCGCCGCCTGTGACATGTCCGGCGAAATCTGTCCCACTCCCGGCTCCGGTGGGGGCGATGCCTTCGCAACTGTAGGGTTGGTAGCTGGGGGCGTTGTCGGCGGTGTTTTCTTATCTGTAGCTGGGGCTGTGGCCTGCTTCTGCCCGTTGGTGGCCGTACTCTTCCGCCGTTTGATCGGCGACGGTTTTTGAGGTTTGGTCTCAGGAGTCGGTGTCGGGGTCGTCGTAGCTGGTGGCTCAGTGGTTGGAGCGGTAGTCTCCGGGGCAGGAGTGGGCGCTGTCTGGGGCTGCTGCTGTGGAGCGGGTTCAGTAACGGTCGGCGCTTGAGCCTGGGCCGGCGGCACTTGCGGCTGCTTCTTCTTGCATCCCGAGAGCAGCAAGAGGGCGATCGCCAGCGCGATCATGCAGGAGCGCGAATAAAGAGGAGATTGCATGCTTATGACTGTGCCACCAGATCGCGCTGCTGTCCCTGCTCGGAGCTAACTAACGGGAGATTTAGGTAAAACGTTGTGCCTTCACCGCTGCGGGTATCGAAGTGCACTGATCCATTATGCAACTGGAGGATGCGATACGTCATCGCCAGACCGATGCCGCTGCCACTTTTTTTGGTGGTGAAGTAAAGGTTGAAGATCTTGTCGCGGATCGCCGGCGCTATGCCCGGACCTGTGTCCTGGATCTCAAGTTGAGCTTCACCATCGGAGCGCAGAGTTCGGAGCGTGAGGGTTCCTCCATTTTCCATTGCCTGCGCTCCATTGATCACGATATTGAGCAGCGCTTGCTTCATCAAGTCGATATCAACCTTAGCCGGCAGTGGCTCGGCGCCTATTTCGGTTTCGACGTGTACTCCCTGACGCTCGCAATCTGGTTTTGCGACGAACGCAACTTGCTCGACCAATGTGCGAAGGTCTGTCTCGGCCAGCCGCAGGTCCACCGGGCGCGTGAAGTCCACGAGAGTTTGAACTACGCGGTCGAGCCTTTGAATTTCCGCGCCGATAACATCCATATGTCTTTGCGTGTCGGCATCGGGTTCATGCAGCTTATTGCGCAGAATCTCCAAATGCACAACGATGGAGTTGATCGGATTCTTCACTTCGTGGGCCACGCCAGAGGTCAGCTTGCCGATGTTGGCCATACGGCGGGAAACTTCGATCTCGCCTTCGATCTTACGCACCGACTCCATGTCGCGCATGGTGAGCAGCCCGCCCAATTGCTGGCCGTCCTCCTCGATGAAATCCAGTGAGACCTGCACCTCAGTGCCATTGTCGCCGGTCATCTCTCGCATGTTCATGGGCTCGTGGGCGGCGAAAGCATTCAACACGGCGCGACCAAGCTGGGTGTGGCGCGAAAAAATCTGCTCTGCATAACTTCCCAACATTTCCGCACGAGGCTTGCCGAGAAACGACTCGATCGAGGCGCTTACTAGGACAGCGCGCTGGTCTTGTGTGAACAGCATCAGACCATCCTGAAGATTGGCCATGATTTGATCGACGTTCTCCTGCAGCGCCGTAAAGACCTCGTTCACCGTGCGCATCTGCCTTCCAATGCGTTCAATCTTCGAGCTGACGTTGCCGTATTCGTCGGTTCGAGTGAGTTCGGTCGGAGGTGCCGTCACGATTGCGCCTGCGCTCATCTCATCCAGGCGGCGCGAGATCGCGGCCAGCGGACGAAGCGCGAAGTTCGAGAGTCCCGCAGCGAGGATCAATGTGACCAGAATTGCGATGGCGGAAAACGTTAGAGCGCGGTTCAAAGAGTCTTGAAGCGTGTTCTTGATAAATACCGAAGAGATGCCAACCTGCGCCGACCCAAAAGGCTGGTTGTTGCGATCGAGCGGGATCTTGATGGCGTAGGTCTTAATCGGGCCGTAGACAAGTTGCAGTTGACGCCAGAAACGCGCACGCGCGAGCTCATGAAAGTCTGGCCGGTCGGGCACCGGTTTGCCGACCAGAAGAAAGTCGCTATGGAGAATCGCGCGACCATCGGGTCCGACTACTGAAGCGTCACTGATGATCTTGGAATAGCCGATCTGAGACTCAAGCAGATCGTTGAGTCCACCATCCATCTGCAGGCTCTCTTCGACGAAATCATTCACCTGCTTCTGATCCGAGGGATCGATTCGGGTAGCGTTGAGATCCCGGTCGATCGCGCCGCGCGTGAAGTGCACAATCTGGTTGACCGCAAATTCGCCGTCACTTACACCGTCGTTGATTACGTGGTGAACAAGCTGCGCGACGTAGATGGTCGAAAGCGTTACGACCACCGCAACCACCATCAGGCTGATTGCGATTACCAACTTGGTCTTTAGTCGCATTGGACTTCACAACTTCCGGTCAGAGCGCGCGCGGAGAGCTACTGGCTGGCAGCTTCCACCGCACTGCTGCCGTTGGAACCGTACTCCTTCAGTTTGTTGTGCAGAGTCTTCAGGCTGATGCCCAAAATCTCTGCTGCCCGTGTCTTGTTGTTGCTTGTGCTAGCCAGTGTACGCAAAATCAACTGCTTTTCCGCTTCTTCGACGGTTGTTCCCACGCCGAGATGTATTGCGTTGGGATCCATCTCTGCGGTCCTCACCTGCGCTGTACCGAATCCGGGCGGTAACTGCTTCATCTCCACTACTCTGCCGCTCGCCAGGATCACGGCGCGCTCGATCGTGTTTCTCAGCTCGCGGACATTTCCTGGCCAACTGTAACTTTGAAACGTTTTCATTACGGACTCATCAACCGCAGATACATCCGTGCCATGCTTCTCGTTCAGATCATTCAGTAACGCTTCGATCAGATCAGGCAAATCCTCTTTGTGTTCGCGCAGTGGGGGCATGTGAATGTTGAACACATTGAGCCGATAGTAAAGATCGTTCCTCAACTGGCCCGCTGCAACCGCCTCTTCTGGAACTTTGTTGGTTGCCGCCAACACACGAACATTCGCTTCAGTCTCAGCTTTGCTGCCCAGGCGCCGGAACTTTTTGTCTTCCAGGACACGTAGCAGTTTGGCTTGCGTGGCAATGGGCATCTCGCCGATTTCATCCAGGAGCAGCGTGCCTTCTTCCGCAAGCTCGAAACATCCGGCCCGCCGCTCGAGAGCTCCAGTGAAAGCTCCTTTTTCGTGACCGAAGATCTCGCTCTCGATGAGCGTTTCCGGAATCGCCGAGCAGTTGATTGCGATGAAAGGCTTCGCCTTTCGCGAACTTAGATCATGCAGAGTGCGCGCGACTACCTCTTTTCCCGTTCCACTCTCACCCGTAATGAGAATCGACGCCGTGGTAGGAGCGACGCGCTCAACCAATGCGAAGATCTCCTGCATCTTCTTTGATTTCCCCACCAAGCGGCCGAGTACACCGGAATTGCGCAGGTTCCTGCGAGTAACTTCGAGCTCGCGCTCGGTATCCTGGAGCAAGGACGCATTCTGCAGAATCGCCTTCAGACGCTTGAAATCGAGTGGCTTCGTAATGTAGTCGTACGCTCCCATCTTCATCGCTTCTACCGCCGCGGATATTTCAGCATTGGCGGTAACCACGACTACTTTGAGCTCCTGGGGCTGTTCGGCCAGCCTTTGAATCAGTTCCATGCCATCCATACGTGGCATGGCCAGATCGGTCACTACGATGGAGGGAGACCACGTAATGACCTTGTCCAAGGCCTCAAGTCCATCTTTGGCCATTTCTGTGCGGTAGCCCCATGAAGCCACCAATTCAGCGACGCCTGTGCGTGCAGGCTCTTCATCATCAACGATCAGTACTTTCTCGGGCATGCGAAAAGGGCTAAAAGCATTCAATTCCCAGCTTTCAGCGTTTTACAGGCTTCAGTGTACAAGCTATCATCCAGCTCTGCTGCCCGCAGGGGGAACTCGATTGACGACCGTCATTTAGCTTCGAAAACTAGCTTCGAAAACTGATGCCTTACAAACTTGAGATGCAGAACCGCTGGCTTAAAGGTCATTCCTTGGTTGCGGCTTGGCTCTCCGGGCAGCAGAACAACTCTGAAATGCATCCTAAGCTGTTGACGTAAATAGCTGCTCTATCCTGGATGGGTGATGCGTTTTTCCAAAGCTGCCGTTTTGCTGATGATGTTGCCGCTGTCTCTATTTGCGGCCAAGTTGCGCCAGATTGCCGTGCTGGATATCTCCGGCCGTCCAGGTTTTGAGACGCTCGCCTTTGCCAAGGGTTACTTAGTGATGGCTCACGACGGGGCTGCAAAGGTCGATATCTTTGATCCTGCCAAGCGGCGGTTTGTCGCGGAAATTTCCGGCATCGTGAGCCCCCGCGGCGTAGCGGTTGACGACGCGAGCGGACGCGTTTACATCGCCGACGCTGGTACCAATTCAATCGACGTGATTAACAGCAGCAACTGGCAGGTGGAGGAACGCATTTCGCTTAGCCGAGCGCCGGAAAATTTGCTCCTTCTCCCCGGCACGACGAACATCGTAGCGACTAATCCTTACGACCGTTCGCTCACGCTGGTAAGCCGGCAGATCAATCGCGAAATGCAGATCGTCAATATCGGCGGCGATCCCGATCTGATGGCGTACGATCCGATTCGGAACGCTATCTTCGTTACGGTGGAAGATCAAAATGCGGTGGTCGCATATCCGGCATCCCTGGAACGCGACGCTAAGCCGCTGCACACGATCAAGTTGAAGGCTTCTCAACCAACGGGAATCATCCTGATTCCTACAACGCGCACGTTGTTCGTGGCCGTACGATTCGCGGTTCTCGCTCTCGACGCTGATTCCGGAGCCGAACTGAGCCGCATACCTGTGGCCGCTGGCACGGATCGCTTATGGCTGGATTCCCCTGGAAACACCCTCTATGCCGCATCGAGCGATGGCACTGTTACGACGATGCGAGTCAATGGCCGCCAGCTGCAGTACGACAGTGAATTGAAAACAGACGTAAAAGGCCATAGCCTAGCCTTCGATCCAGAGCGGAAACTGATCTATGTTCCTGGTGGCAGCGAGGGCAGGTCGAAGATGGTTATCCTCAAGCAGTTCGGTGCTTTGCCGATGGTCTCTGAAGAAGTAGCCACTGCGGCCGTGTCGGGAACCCACTAGCCGCTGAGCATCAGATCCCAGAACTGAACGCGTCTTAAGCGTTCCTCACAAATTGTTTCTGTCATCACATCGGCTGTGAAGGTCAGAATTCCTACGCGAAGAAACATCGAGCAGCTACAGCTACAATGCAAGGTTCATCCCGGGGCCGCAAAGTCCTCAACAGGAGGTCTGCCATGTCCGCGATTATCGAATCAGCGCAAAAGACGTTGATTAACTACCGTACCGACGCCGGCATTGCCATTCTCGAAATCAACGATCCGCCAGCGAATACTTATACGTACGAGATGAACCGGCAGCTCGACGAAGGCATTCTGCGGGCGCGAATGGATCAGGATGTGTACGTGATCGTGCTCACCGGGGCCGGAGACAAATTCTTCTCGGCCGGCGCCAACATCAACATGCTCACTAGCGTCGACCCGACTTACAAGTACTATTTCTGCCTGCATGCGAACGAGACCTTGCTGAGATTGGAGAACACGCCGAAATTGGTGATTGCTGCGATCAATGGACACTGCGTCGGCGGTGGCCTTGAGATCGCGATGGCGGCGGATATTCGAATCGCGCGGAAGGACGCTGGCAAAATCGGTCTTCCCGAAGTGAACCTTGGAGTCCTGCCCGGCACAGGCGGAACGCAGCGACTGTCTCGGCTCGTGGGAAAATCGAAGGCCATTGAACTAATGGCATTGGGAAAGACGTTCATGTTTGCCGAAGCCAAGGAACTCGGTATCGTGAACGACGTCTTCGAGCGCGAAAACTTCATGCCAAATGTGCTCGAATATGCCCGTCAGTTCTGTCCTCCGAACAAGGCAGCGCTGGCTGTTGGTCGCATCAAGCGCGCGGTGCAGAGCGGGTGGGAGATACCGATCGAATCGGGCCTGGCTTTGGAGCGCGAGAACCAGCAACTTCTTTTCGAGAGTGACGACGCTAAAGAAGGACTCAACGCTTACATCGAGAAGCGTTCCGCAGTCTTCACCGCCAAATGAGCTATACGCTCGGCGAACTGATGGTTGCAGCGACCGCGCGCGAGATTCGCGATCGAGAAGTCGTCTTCGTCGGTATGCGCTTGCCGCTTATTGCGTTTGTAGTGGCCAAGCACACTCATGCGCCGAATTGCGTAGGGCTGTTCGAGAACGGAGTAATCCGCACCCAACCTGCGCCAGAATTGATCTACACGATGGCGGATCCGCCGAATCTGTTGAACGCTACGCAATGTCTGGACATGCTTGGTGTGATGAGTCTGCTTCAGTCTGGCCGCGTTGATCTCGGATTTCTGGGTGCTGCTGAAGTGGATCGTTTCGGGAATCTTAATTCCACACAGGTTCAGGGTAAACAGGGAATCGTGCGCCTGCCGGGCTCTGGAGGCGCATGCGATATCGCGTCGCTGGCGCATCGCTTTGTCGCCATGATCGACCATGAGAAGCATCGTCTGCCGGAGCGCGTGTCCTACATCACGAGTCCCGGTAATGGGAATGGAGCCGGATTCCGCAAGCGCGCTGGCCTTCCGCGTGGCGGTCCTTCAGCAGTGATCACGACTAAAGCAGTACTTCGCTTCGGTGAAGACGGCGAGGCATACTTGCATTCGCATCACCCGGACGTGGCAATCGATAACGTGATTGCCGCGACGGGATGGAAGCTTCGAGTGCCCCAAGACGTAGGTGAAACGCGACCGCCCACAGCGGCAGAGCTCAAATCAATTCGTGAGTATGACAAAGAGGGATTCTGGACCTCCTGAGAGCAGCTTCACGGTAATGTACCAATTGCCTTCAATGTTCTTGGGCTAAGCAGATGCCAGACTCCCAATCAACGCGACGAATTCAACTCCTCAGCGAACCTCCCTTCGCGCGCGTGTTGCTGACCCATGGCAAGCAGAATGTCATCGACGTTCAGATGATGGAGGAGCTGGCCCAAGCTCTGGCGGACATTGAATCTGAATCCGACATCTCTACCATCATCCTCTCTGGAGTAGGTGAACATTTTTCTGCGGGCGTTGATATCCCCTCGCACACTCCCGACAAAGCTGGAGAGATGCTGGGGAAGTTTCACGAGGTTATTCGCCGACTCGTCCGAACGACGAAGGTGACACTCGCGGTCGTGCGTGGCTACTGCCTGGGCGGAGGCGCGGAATTGGCGATGGTGTGTGACATTGTTGTGACTGCGGAGAGCGCCCATTGGGGATTTCCTGAGATTCAGCTCGGTTGCTATCCCCCGGTTGCTGCGGCTGCCCTCGCGGCGATTGTGGGTCAGAAGCGCGCCGCAGAGCTGGTACTCACCGGACGCACCTTTTACGGCAAAGAAGCTGCACAGCTGGGCCTCGCGAACCGAGCAGTTTCCATCAAGTTGGCCGAAGCAGTGTTGGACTACGAACAGCGTCTAAAGGTCCTTAGCCCCACTGCGTTAGCCCACGCCAAGCGCGCTCTCTATTCCTGGGACGCCGCTCATTTCGAAAAGGGTCTGGCGCGTGCCGAAGATATCTACCTGAAAGAACTCATTCAGACTGAAGACGCGCGCGAAGGGATTCTCGCCTGGATGGAAAAGCGCAAACCGCAGTGGAAGGGAAAATAGCTGTCACAATCCGCTGGAGCTACTGATTGCAATAACTGGTTCCGCACCGCAGTTTGAACCAGTCGAAGTCCATGCCTTGGGTGCGGAGCTGACCGCGGATCTTCGTTAACGCTTGCTGAATTCGCCCGGCAAGCATTGCGTTCTCTCGCATCCGCTGATAGTCCTCGCGGGCCGAACGCATATCTGATTCGTAATTAGCCTGGTACTCTCCTGCGCTGCGATAACCGTACCCATTCACGTTCTGATGAGCTTGTTCTCGAGCGTTGATGCGTTCATTCTCGTTTGCCGCTTTCGCTACCAGACCATCGTGCTTGTCGTACCATTCGTGAAGCACGTTCTCGGTCTCGGCGCGCGTGTGGCTCTTTCGGAACTCACTGCTAGCCTTCATGATTTCTTCAGTGTTGTCGGCGGTGGCAGCGACATCGGGAATAAGCGGTCTATGACTTCTCAATCGACTCGTCGTTCAAAACGACATGGGCCTGACCCGTTTTATGTGCTTTCGCCTGAGCCGCCATCTCCGCGAGTGACTTTGCAGGAGCAGACTGCGCCCAAATAGCAGCTTGGGCTAGACAAGCGACTGACAGGATAGAGAGGAGACGAATGGGGGACGTCATGGGCAAAGATGCTATGCCAAAGCTCTCTGCGGAACAGCATCACTAAAGTAATCTGCTGCCTGATTTGTTCATTTGCTTGTGCCAAATCGGTCCAATGGGCGCCATTGAGATGGATGAGCCCAGCCCTAAACACCCCTTCGTTATGATGATGACCGATGCCTAAACTTCGTTCCATGCACGACGCCGTCGCAGAGTTCGTACCCGATGGCGCGTCCGTCGCGCTTGGATTGCAGCTTGAGCAGATGATTCCGTTTGCTGCCGGTCATGAGATGATCCGACAGGAACGACGCGATCTGCGGCTGATTGGGCCCATCTCCGATTGCCTGTTCGATCAGCTCATTGGTGCAGGATGCGTGAAGGACATCGTTGCCGCCTGGGTCGGCAACGTCATGATGGGGCAAGCCTACAACTTTAGGCGCGCGGTCGAGGCCGGCGAGGTTCGCGTCTTCAACATGACAAACTTCACGATTGCGCTCGGCCTGCAGGCTGGAGCGATGGGTGTGCCTTTTTTGCCAACCCGGACAGCAATGGGTAGTGACGTACCTAAAGGCAATCACTTCTTCTATCAGATCATTTCCCCTTTTGAGCCAAAGGAGACGTTGCTCGCGGTGCGCGCAATCGTGCCCGACGTGACCATCGTCAACGTCCAGCGCGCGGATGCCGAGGGCAATGCACATTGCTGGGGAAACTTCGGAGTGATGGTTGAGGCAGTGCGCGCAGCGAAAAAAGTGATCGTCGTTGCGGAGGAGATTGTCGATCCGGAAGTGATCGCAAGCGACCCTAACCGCACGGTGATCCCCGGATTTCTCGTTTCGGCGGTCGTGCACGAGCCTTTCGGCGCTCATCCTTCGCCGGTGCAGGGCTATTACAGTCGCGATAATGAGTTCTTTCGCGCATATCACTCCGAAACGAAGAGCCCCGAAACTTTTATGCAGTGGCGATCAAAATGGGTTGATGGAGTGCAGGACCGCGGTGAATACTTGAAACTACTAGGAGACCAGCGCATAAACAGTCTGGGTGTGAAGAAGCACGCCTATTCTGCGCCTGCTGATTACGGATACTGACCGGGGAAGAGCGAACACGAAGGTCACGAAGGATAAAAGCGGAGGTCACAAAGAACCTCCGTGACCTCTTGTTTTAGCCTTTGTGCCCTTCGTGTTCGCTCTTCCCGGGTTGAAGGCATGGACTACGAAATCCAACCTGAAGAAGTAAAGCGCCTGCGCGATGCGGGCGAGGAGTTTACCTTTCTCGATTGTCGCGAGCCTTGGGAGTATCAGGCTGCCCATATCGAGGGCACGAAGCACATTCCCATGCAGGACATTCCGGCGCGCCTTCAGGAGCTTGATCCGGATGACCGCATCATCGTGATCTGCCACCACGGCGTGCGCTCGATGAACGTAACCGCCTGGCTGCGCCAGCAGGGATACGAAAAGGCGCAATCCGTCTCCGGCGGCATTGACCGCTGGTCACGGACCGTGGACTCCAAGGTTCCGACCTATTGAGCGAATCCAGGCTTGCGATTCGTTCCCACGATGGCTTTGGCAGCGCGTAATCGAAGAGTTGGATAGTTTACTCTAGAGTTACTATTAATCTGCTCGGGACAAGGGTGTTTTTGTCCCGTGAGCCTCTCTTGTGTTTTCAGCAGCTTAAGCTTGTCCCGCTGTCCCAACCTCCTAGGGGCTTGGGACAGCGGGACAAGCTCCAACAATCCGTTCTGGAATGACCAGTGAGCATGTGCAGTGAGTACTCGAAAGTAAACACCTTACCCCTTCCTCCAGAAAGAGCTCGTACGCCGAAGCCGCCAGCGAGAAGGGATGTATGCTTAGTAGTTTTCCTAATGAAAAAAGAGCTAATCGAACTGCGAGTGAATGGCCGAAGGCGCGAAGTCGCCATCGAGCCCTCGAAGCTGCTGCTCGACACCCTTCGCGAGGACCTTCAGCTTACCGGTTCGAAGCGTGGCTGCGACGACTCGTCATGCGGTGCCTGCACGGTACTGGTCGACGGCACTCCGATGCTCTCGTGCACGATTATCGCTGCTTCGTTCTCGACGGACGAGGAGGGCCAGGCCCCCGAGATCACGACCGTAGAAGGCGTTGCCGAGCACGGCGCTATGGCGGCGATCCAGAAGGCGTACGGAGATTGGGGAGGGGCCCAGTGTGGATATTGCACGCCCGGGTTCATCATGACTGTGAAGGCCCTGCTCGAGCGCAATCCCGAACCGAGCGACGAAGACATTCGCCACGCCCTTAGCGGCAACCTCTGCCGCTGCACTGGCTATACGCAGATGTATCAGGCCATCAAAGCCGCGATTCGCGCCGAGCAGGAAGGGATCGCTGCGGCGAGAAGATAGCAAAGGGAACATGTCAGAGTTTTCAGTTATTGGAAAGTCGGTCGCGCTCATCGACTCTGCGGGGAAGACTACCGGAGCAGGGAAGTACGCTGACGATCTCTCCCTTCCCGGAATGCTCATCGGCAAGATCCTGCATTCACCCCATCCGCATGCCGTGATCAAGCGCATCGATGCAACACGCGCTCGTGCCCTCGATGGCGTCGTTACCGTTGTCACCGGACAGGACGCGCCCAATAAGTACGGAATTCTCCCCGTTGGACACGACGAAACCGCGCTTGCTGTAGATAAAGTGCGCTATGTCGGTGACAACGTGGCTTGCGTAGTTGCTGAATCGGAGTCGATTGCGGAGCGCGCGATCGAACTCATTGATGTGGAATACGAGCCATTGCCCGCGTACTTCGACCCGGAAAAGTCGATGAAGGCCACGTCGGACTTCATTCATCCGGAAAAGCCGAACAACATCGAGAAGGATTATCACCACCTCTTTGGTGATCCAGATCAAGGCTTTCGCGAGGCAGCGTACATTCTCGAAGGGCGATATCTGGCGAACGAGGTGACGCACGCAGCCATGGAGCCTCACTCTACGCTGGCTAGCTTCGAGTTTGATTCCCAAACTGGGCAGCCGGGACGCCTGACCGTCTGGTCGTCAACCCAGGTTCCGTACTACCTCCAGCACAAGCTTTCGATTGTGCTGGAGATACCAATGGCGCAGATTCGGGTCATTAAACCGCTTGTTGGAGGGGGTTTCGGCGGCAAGAGCGAGATTATTCCGTTGGAGATCATCTCGGCGGTCGCGGCTCGCAAAGCTAAAGCTCCTGTGAAGATCACCTACACACGAGAAGAGGTCTTCTGGGCGCACCGGGGACGTCCGCGAACCATCATTGATCTTAAGACGGGAGTCCAGAAAGACGGCCGCATTATGGCTGTTGCGGCGCGCGTAATTCAGGATGGCGGCGCTTATTGCTCCTATGGAGTAGTCACAATCCTCTATTCAGGGGCGCTTTTAGGAGCGTTATACGACATTCCCAACATCCGTTATGACGGATATCGGGTCCTCACAAACAAGCCCGCATGCGGCGCCATGCGCGGACATGGCACGGTAAACGTCCGCTTCGCCTTTGAATCGCAACTCGATGAATTGGCGGCGGCGATCCACATGGATCCTGCTGAAATTCGTCGTGTGAACCTGCTGAAGCCCCCATGCATCACGGTTAACGGCCTCCGCGTGCAGAGTTATGGGCTTCCGGAGTGCATAGACAGGGTTCTTGAGGGCTCGCAATGGGCCTCCCGAAAGGGGAAATTGGGTCACGGACGCGGACTCGGCATGGGCTGTAGTCACTATGTAAGCGGCGCTGCTAACTCGATTATCCGGTCGGATATGCCGCATTCCACAGTGAATATCAAGATCGATCGTGACGGTGGCGTCGTTGTATACACCGGCGCATCGGACATCGGCCAGGGATCGGACACGATGATCGCCCAAATTGTGGCTGAAGTGCTCGGCTGCAAGCTATCGCGAGTGAAGGTTGTAGCGGCCGATACGGACCTTACGCCGGTCGATATAGGCTCTTATTCGAGCCGTGTGACGTTCATGAATGGCAACGCAGCCAAGCGGGCGGCGGAAGGTGTGAAGCAAAAGATTGTTTCTGCGGCTGCTAAGAAGATGGTTTGTGCGCCGGAAAATGTCGTTATGCGCGACGATATGGTGAACACAATCGGCACGGCTTCCGTACTTCCGGCCACCGAAACCACCGTCTCCGGCCGCGTCGAAGGGCAGATTCTGCGCCATTCTGTGCAGCAAAAGCGCAAGGATGAAGGCCCTAAGGACAGCATGTCGTTCGAGGAAGCCGTTGTTGCGGCCATCGATTTCAGCGGTGCGCTTACGGGAACGGGGTCTTATGCGCCGCCTCCAGAGGCTCGTGGAGGCAAACATAAGGGCGCTGGAGTCGGTCCTTCGCCGGCGTATTCGTACTCTGCGCAGGTCGCTGAGGTCAGTGTGGACGAGGAAACGGGGGCCGTTACGGTCCACAAAATCTGGGCTGCGCACGATTGCGGACGCGCTTTGAACCCGGTCAGCGTCGAAGGACAGGTCATTGGCTCCGTCTGGATGGGTTTAGGGCAGGCCTTACAGGAAGAAATGGTGTGGAAAGATGGCCTGTTAATGAACCCTGGACTGCTCGAATACAAGTCTCCGTCGGCGGTTGAATCGCCCGATATCGTCACTTATATCGTCGAAAGCGTCGATCCCGAGGGCCCTTTTGGCGCCAAAGAAGCGTCGGAAGGATCACTCGCGGCGTGCATTCCCGCCATTTCCAACGCAATTTTCGACGCGATCGGCGTGCGTTTGAGGGAAGCTCCGTTCACTCCAGACCGCGTTTTAGCGGCAATTAAGGCGCGAAATGAGGCAGAAAAAACAGGTTTTCGAGGCACAAATGAGGCTGTAAAGCCCACCCAATTTCGCGAGCACGGCGGCAGTCTGTGGTTCAAAGGACGCGGGCCAATTCGCCATCCGGCAGACCCGGCTCGGGCTGGAACGACGACTGAACCGGTGGCGGGGGACGATTAATGTTATCGGCCCGTTTCGGGAATGACCCGTCCTTCCACTGCTCGTCTCATCTAGCAGGGACTCTCAACGCCTGTCATCCTGAGGCCCTCCCGGAATTCTTCGGACTTAAACGCCGTATCGCGGCTTTTCCACGACGTTCTTGGCCGAAAAGCCAATCAAGCGCAATTAAGTTTGAAGCATCCCGGGAGGTCCTTCGGCCAAAAGAGGGCCTCAGGATGACAGTGCATAGGGGTGTTCAGGGTGCTCGGCAGAACGACACTCGAAGAACCAGGAATCCCGCGTGAGCCTCCCCCCATTCAAACTCCTGCGTCCACGAACAATCGAAGATGCCGTTCGGTATCTCTCCGAACACGCTCCCGACATTCAGATCATCGCTGGCGGCACCGATCTGCTGCCGTCGATGAAGCAGCGGCTGTTTGCTCCGAATTATCTGCTGGACATTCGTGGTATCGACGAGCTGCGTAGTATCCGTTCCATTCCGGGACACGGTACCGAGATCGGCGCACTGGTCACGCTCAGTACGATCGAAGATTCTGAGTTCATTCGTCGGAGTTATCGCGTGTTACGCGAAGCGGTGGCTACCGTTGCTTCGCCGATCCTGCGCAATATGGGCACGATCGGGGGCAATATCTGTCTTGATACGCGTTGCCTCTGGTACAACCAATCGCTCACCTGGCGCAAATCTTGCGGTTTTTGCATAAAGAAGGATGGCGATCTGTGCCATGTTGCTCCCGGAGGCAAGAAGTGCTGGGCAGTGTTTTCGGCAGATTCGCCGGCGGCGTTGCTATGTCTCGAAGCGGAGTTGGAAATCGCCGGGCCAACCGGCAAGCGCCGTGTTCCGCTAGCCCAGTTCTACACCAACATCGGCGACGCGCGTATGAAGCTGGCGCAGAACGAGATGCTGACCCGTGTCTTTCTTCCAGAACGCATGGCGGGATACGACGGCGTCTATCAAAAGCTGCGGCTAAGGGGATCGATCGACTATCCGCTCGCGGGAGTCGCTGCCGCGCTCAAGAAGAATGCGCAAGGCCTCATCGAAGACGCGCAAGTGGCGATTACTGGAGTGAATCCGGCCCCGCTGCTGGTGAGCGAAGCGCGGCACGCGCTGGCAGGCAAGGTGGTCAACGATCACTCGGCGGCTGTGGTTGGTGAGTTAGCAGCGAAAGTGGCTAAGCCGCTTACAACATCGTTGCTTACTCCTGAGTATCGGCGCGAAATGATTCGCGTGTTTGCGAAACGCGCGGTGCTTGGCGCCGGGACTACGAAGAATGGAACTCCAAGCTGGGCCTAATATGACTCATGACTTCAGCCAGAGGACCGGGAAGCTATGTCCTAGTTTCCGGAAATCGGAGTCGCTGGTTACAAGCGTAGCTTTGTGCTCGATCGCTAGCGCAGCAGCAAAGCTATCGACGTAGTAAAGCTTGTATTGATTCTTAAGATCGGCGGCTTGAACGCACCTGGGAAGAGTTGCATCGAGAAGGCTGATGGGTAAAGATCGTACCGCGTTCATCGTTACCTGAGCCTGGTTCGAGCCATGCTCGCGCGCGATTTTGCCGTAGACTTCGGCATAGTTCACTGCTGACATCAGTACCTGCGCGTGCTCCCGCATTGCCTCTTTCAAAACGTCGTTCACTTTGGATGCGCCTGGTTTTTTCTGAAGAAAAACAAACACGGCGCTGGCATCCAACACGTATGTCTTCACTTGTCGCGCTTGCCTTCTTCGCGATGCTCCTTCTCCCAGCCGGCCAGCAGGTCTGGCCCTTCGCTCAAACATCCCATGAGCCGGTCGACGTACTCCTCTGTAATGGGCTGCAGGACAATGCGGCCTAGATGATCCTCCAAAAATCTGACCCTGGTGCCGGTCTCAATCCCATGCTTCCGCCGAAGTTCTGCAGGGACCACAAGTTGGCCTTTAGAGGTAAAGGTAGCACTTAGATCCTTCATGCCTTACATTATATCAGAAGTAAGATGTAAGAGTCCTCTGAGGATGTCACTCAGTAGCCATTCGCTTGTCGAGGCTGGTCTCCGTATCATCGCTTGGATGTTCCGTGAACTCTGAAACGAGATGATCACCGACTGCCACGTTCACATTCAGCCTGTGGAGATGTTCAAGCCGGCGGCTTTGGCTGTGATGAAGAAGAAGCGGGCGAACTTCGACGAAATCGTCGAATTCTGCCGGTCGCCTAAGAAGTTTCTTCATCACCTCGATCAGATTGGCGTCGATCGGGCGGTCCTCATCAACTATGTGGCCCCGGAGTTGATGGGTTTTACGCCTGAGGTCAATGAGTTTGTTGCCAAGTATGTGAAGGAAGACCCGAAGCGATTGATCCCGTGTGGCAGCGTGCACCCGCGACACACTAGCAATGTCGAGCGGGATATGAAGCAGATTGTGCGGCTCGGCATACGCATGATCAAAGTGCATCCGCCTCACCAATTGCTCTATCCCAACGATTACTTGAACGGCGTGAAAGAGTTGGGGACGATCTATCGTGTAGCCGAACAAAACGGCATTCCCATAATGGTTCATACCGGAACGTCGATTTTTCCTGGAGCACGAAATAAATACGGCGATCCGATCTATGTCGACGATGTGGCAGTCGATTTTCCTGAACTGAAAATCCTGCTTGCCCATGGCGGACGTCCGCTCTGGATGCAGACAGCGTTCTTTTTGGTCCGGCGGCATCAGAATGTCTACTTAGACATAAGCGGCATCCCTCCAAAGACTCTGCTCAAGTACTTTCCTCGGCTGGAAGAAATTGCGGACAAGACGCTGTTCGGTACGGACTGGCCGGGGCCAGGCGTGCCCGAGATCAAGCAGAACCTCGAGGATTTTCGCAGTCTGGCCATTAGTGAGGCGGTCAAACAGCAGATCCTGAGTAGGACGGCTTTGTCGATCTGGCCGGCCTAAAACCGACGAGGCGAACACGGACGAGGCGAACACGAAGGTCACGAAGGGAATTGAAGAGGTCACGAAGACAGCAGGGACTTAGGTTCTGGGCCGATAGATCTCTGTTCCAACATTGTTTAGCACATGCTGTAGCAAAACGCGGCTCTAGACAACTTCAACCAAGCTTCGCGACCTCCGTTGTTGCCTTCGTGACCTTCGTGTTCGCCTCGTCGGTTTGCCGGGTCTAAGAGTTTTCGTTTATAACAATGAGTTGCTCTCTGCGCGATGCGACTCACTGTGTTCGCGTGCTCGCCTTCGTTCGAATCGAGAGCGTTCGAGGTTTCCATGTCCACCACGCCAGCCACAAAGGGTCTTGAGGGAATCGTAGCCGCTAATTCGGGGATTTGTTACATCGATGGAGACGAGGGAGTTCTCGCCTATCGCGGCATCGACATCCACGAACTCGCTCAGAACTCCAACTTTGAGGAAGTCTGCTACCTCCTGTGGTTCGGTAATCTTCCGAAAAGGGAAGAGCTAGAGCATTTCCGGCAGCGGCTAGGAGAGTCGCGGAAACTCGATCCCGGCGTTATCGAGATGATGCGGAACTTCCCCAAAAACGCTACGCCGATGGAGGTTCTGCGAACCGCAGTCTCGGCGCTCTCTTTCTATGATCCCGACGAGAAGGCAGTCGATCACGACTCGAATGTGCGCAAAGCGTATGCGCTTACTTCGCAGATCGCGATGATCGTTGCGACTTATGATCGAATCCGAAAAGGGAAGAAGGTTGTCGATGCCGATCCGAAGCTTTCCCACGCTGCCCACTTCCTGTTGCAGCTTACCGGCGAGAAACCTTCTTCAACCGCAGAAAAAGCTCTCGATATCGCTCTCATTCTTCATGCTGACCACGAACTGAATGCTTCCACCTTCGCTGCTCGGGTGACGGCCGCGACGTTATCAGACATGCATTCCGCCATTACCAGTGCAATCGGTGCATTAAAAGGGCCGTTGCACGGCGGGGCAAACGAGGCGGTGATGCGCATGCTCTTCGCGCTGGATAAGGCAGGGCAGGACCCGGTGGAGCATGTGAAAGGTCTCTTGGCACAGAAGAAGAAGATCTCGGGATTCGGGCATCGCGTCTACACAACCGAAGACCCGCGCGCCACGCACCTGCGCAAGATGTCGGAGGATCTAGGACGCTCCAGCGGCAATCCGAAGTGGTTCGAGATGTCGCGCAAGATCGAGAAGTACATCAACGCTGAAAAGAAGCTCAATGCCAATGTGGACTTCTATTCTGCCTCGACCTATACCACTTTAGGACTCGACGTCGATCTGTTCACTCCTGTGTTTGCCGTCTCCCGGATTTCAGGCTGGGCCGCGCACGTAATCGAGCAACTCGATGACAATCGCCTGATTCGTCCTCGTGCCGAGTATATTGGGCCGCGTTATCCGAGTAAGTACGTGCCGATGGAAAGGCGGTAAGCATGGGCGTTCTCTTCGTGCCCCCTGCACTGTCATCCTGCGGCCCGTCGTTGACCGAAGGATCTCCCTTGATGTTTAAGGCTAGATTGCCTCATGGCGTTTTGGCCCAGATTCTCAACCAGAAAGCCGGGATATGGCGAGTAAGCTGGATGCGTTCCGGGAGGTCTTTCGTCCAAAAGAGGGCCTCAGGATGTCAGGGATAGAGGGGTTCTGTCTCTCCCGGCCACGCGGAATGGCATATCCAAGTGGCATTTGCCATTTTGAAATGGCATAATAAGTCTATGAATATTCGGGTGGATAAGGCGGGGCGAATCGTCCTTCCCAAGCCGGTGCGGGATCGTCTGGGACTAAAGGCCGGCGCTAGTCTTGAGATCTCTGAAAACACCGAAGGGCTCTTCCTGCGGCCAACTGTCTCCCGAAGTAGTCTGGTCAAGCGCAACGGAAGATGGGTCTACACCGGCAAGGCTCCTCGGCAAATCAATTGGGAGCGTCTCGTTGAAGAAGACCGCGAACTTCGCGACAGGGAACTGTTCGAGCGGTGAAGGTTTACGTCGATACCAACATCGTTGTCGCCAGTATCGTGGATACTCACATCCACTATCAGCAGTGCAAGCCGCTGATGGACGACATCGGCAGAGGAAAGTATCAAGGTTTCATCAGCGGGCACGGTCTAACCGAAATCTATTCCGTGATGACTCGAACACCTTTCGTTCCGCGCTTCCGACCAATCGATGTTTGGCAAATTCTAGTAGACGATATTCTTCCCGCGCTTCAATTCGTTGCGCTAAGCAACAGTGATTATCGAAACATCGTTCAAGACTGCGCGAGCATGGGATTCGTAAGTGGTCGCGTTCATGATCTCGCGCACTTGCGTGCCGCCGAGAAGGCAGGCTGCCAGCGAATATACACGTTCGATGTGCGGGGTTTTCAAGTTCTTGCTCCGAACCTGAGCAGCCGTATTGTCATGCCACAGTAGTTAGACCATTCGCCTACAATAGATCCATGCACCGCGTGTACCTCGACAGTAATGCGACCACGCCGCTTCTGCCCGAAGTGTTTGAGGCGATGCGGCCGTATTACCTAGAGGAATTCGGGAATGCTTCGTCCATCCATCATCACGGGCAGCACGCGCGGGCTGCAGTAGAACGAGCGCGCGAGTCAGTCGCCAAACTGCTGGGATGCCGCGCGGCCGAGGTTGTGTTCACGAGTGGCGGCACAGAGGCGGATAACCTTGCCGTCTTCGGCTTAGTGCGGGCCCGCGACCACGTCATTACTTCGCAGATTGAGCATCATGCCGTGCTCAACGCTTGCAAACGGCTGGAGCAGCGAGGCTTCGAAGTTACGTATTTGCGCGTAGATGACCGGGGGCTCGTCGATCCCAATGAGCTGCGTCGTGCGTTGCAGCCGAATACCAAGCTCATCTCGATCATGATGGCGAACAACGAGACCGGAGTTCTGCAGCCGGTGGAAGAGATTGGGCGGATTGCGACTGAAGCGGATGTTTATTTTCATACCGACGCAGTGCAGGCGGCAGGGAAAGTTCCGATCGATGTGAAGAAGATCGGTTGCGACCTGCTTTCCATTTCGGGACACAAGTTTCATGGACCGCAAGGTACCGGCGCGATGTTTGTTCGGCGGGGAACGTTGATCGAGCCTCTGTTTTTCGGCGGAAATCACGAACGCCAGCGGCGCGCAGGCACGGAGAATCTGCCGGGCATCATCGGTTTGGGCTGCGCGGCTGAGATTGCTATGCATGGATTTGCTGATGGCGGTGTTTCTCGGGTGGCGGAATTGCGTGACCGCCTGGAATCCACGTTGCTCGACCAGATTGACGCCGCGGGAGTGAATAGTGGTGGGGCTCCGCGTGTTCCAAACACGAGCAATGTCTACTTCGATCACATTGAAGGCGAGGCGATGGTGATTGCACTGGATCTTAAGGGGCTCGCCGTTTCTACCGGAGCGGCGTGTTCTTCAGGCGCGATTGAGCCGTCGCATGTGCTGACGGCTATGGGCCTTCCGCCGGAGAGAGCGCGTGCCAGCATTCGTTTTAGTTTAGGAAAGCAGAACACAGAGGAAGACGTTGATTTTGCGCTGTCTGTTATTCCGGCTACGCTTACGCGCCTGCGTGAACTCTCGCCGACATACACCGCGACCTAGCTAACCCAGGGCTTCCGCCACTGGGCTGACCTTTAGCCACCGGGCCTCCGCCCTCGCATTGTTGGGCGATGCGTTGTGTGCAGCAGTCCGCTACCAGAAGGAATGAAAGAGCGTCACCCCATCGGAGCCGGAGTCTAAGGGCCGTAGGCCCGATGGCTAAAGGTCAGCCCAGTGGCGGAAGCCCTGGGTTAGTTTGGCGAGGCGAGACGGAGCGCCGGAGGCGCGCGACTCTGTTTGATCCTCCATTCTCGATGTTCTGGCAAAAATCCGTCCGGCGGCGGCCGGAACTACGGCGGAGGGCGCCCGGGTTCGTTTCTGTTGTTACCATGATGTTCAAGATAGACGGGCTTGAAAGTAGCGCGGGTGCTCACGTCTATTTACAATCGAAACAGTGGACCAAATACATTCGGGAGTAGGGATGAAGTTTCCGCGCTTGGCCGCCGTCGCGTCGGCGGTGGTTGTTTGCTTTTTGATTAGTGGATGTGGCGATACATTTCGGCCGGTAGCGACTCCGCTGCCGCAACCTTCTCCTGATCCTCAGCCCTTTCGTCTGGCAGTGATGACTGCGTGCGAACTTGGACCCGGAGGACTAACTCCGTGTAATCCTAGCGGAGCCACGGGTCAGGTCAGCGATATAAACGTTTCCGGAGATAGCGTAGAGGGGGTTGTTCCCGTCGGTCGAAGTCCATTGTTTGCCCTTGTGCAGAACTCGGGAGCTGTTGCCGTCATCACAACTGCAGACTTTGACAACGACACGGTCTCACAACATACGGACAATCACATTACTGCGAATTCGGCAGGCGTTGTGTCCGCTCCCACTACGATCGGCCTTCCGCCAGGAGCCCAGCCGATTTCGCTCGCCAGTGCGAACGGCGCCTTATACGTCGCGGAGTTCGGCCGTGGCGTGGTTGGCGTGGTCGGTGGATTTCCTCTCGCCCTCACAACCGAGATTCCGGTTGGGACAAACCCCGTAAATCTCGGCTTGCTGCCAAACTCCAGCAAGGTTTATGTCGTGAACCGAGGCTCCAACTCCGTAACGGCAATCTCAACGGCTAACAACAACGTAGTGGCGACGATTCCGGTTGGATCAGGCCCGGCGTGGACCGTTGCTTCCGCCGATAGCAGCCGCGTGTTTGTCGTGAATCAAGGTTCCGGAAGTGTGAGTGTTATCGACGCCACGAGCGACACAGTCATCGCTACCGTCACCGTAGGAAGTTCGCCTAACTACGCCGTGTTCGATGCGAGGAATCAGCGTGTTGTGGTTACGAATCCAGGTTCGAATACGGTAAGCGTGATCAATGCCGATCCTACTTCGCCAGCGTTCAACAACGTGACGAATGTGGCAGTAGGAGTGAATCCTGTTTCAGTGACTGCGCTGGCCGATGGTACCCGCATCTATGTCGCGAATACCGGCTCGAATTCGGTGAGTGTTATTAACAGCCTGAGTCTTGCGGTGTCGAAGACGATTTCGCTTTCTTCGACCATAACCGCGGCCGATCAGACCCCGAGCCCAGTTTGGATCGCCTCAGATTCGCAGAGCCTGAAGGTCTTTACTGCGAATCGTGATTCCCGGAATGCATCCGTGATCCTGACTTCAACCGACTCGGAGCTGTCGGATTCGGCGGGCAAGCCGATTCGCATACCGGCTCCAAACTTCGATCCTACTTGTGCGGGAGCTTCGTGCGTGAGGCTTAGTCCGGTGTTTATTGCCGTCGGCGGGTGAGGAAGTCTTTTCACCACGGAGACACGGAGTCACGGAGAACGGCCTTTTTAAGTAATTCCAACCTGACAGACTTATAGGGCTCGCAGAGGGGAGTCGCTGGTTGCACGGCGTGCGGGAAGTGAGTTTCCCGATTCTGCTTTTCTCCGTGTCTCCGTGGTGAAAGGGCAGTTCGCGAGAAGCTACCCCACCACAGCGGCGGTCCGCTCTTCTTTCCTTCGGCGGTTGTAGTGCATGGCGATGTTCATGTACACGCCACCTTTTGCGGTGTCGAAGCACATCACTAGCGCTTCGGTCTCTTCATTGCCGCTTAGACCTTGCTCGGCTGCGTGGATCTGGGGTGGAGAGATCTTGAAACGGAATCCCTGATCGTTGAGGCTGGTGACGGCATTTCCGATCACCATATTGGCGAGCTCGCAGACGGTTTCGCGCACCAGGTCATCTGAAGGTTGCACTTCGCCGCCCGCTAAGTGCGCAGCTATCTGTGTGGCTGTCTTCGGATTGGTATCGAGGATGATGCGTCCTTCGATGTCGCCATTGATCTCGATGATGGCGGCTACGCCTTTGCGGCGATAGGTTTCCTCCTCCATGCTTAGGTCGCCGATACGAGTCTCGCACTGCAGGCTCTCGGCGAGCACAGCGTCGGCGGAATTGATGAACGGTTGGATCAGCTCCATCTTCATGGCTAGCTTCCTCCCGCGCCCACAGTTTGCGCGGTGAGCACATCGTCGCCCATCACGTAGCGGAGCACTTCATAGAGAACGTCGGCCTTTACCGGCTTCTGCACGAAATGGCGAGCGCCCTTTTGCAGGGCAGCGACGATGTTCTCCTGGTAGCCCACCGAGGAGACCATTACGACGCGCGCTTGTGGATACTGGCGAACGATGCGTTCCGCGGCCTCGATGCCTTCCATTTGAGGCATGGTGATGTCCATCAGCACCAAATCAGGATGGAGTCGCTCGTACTCGGTGATCGCAGTGCAGCCGTCGCCCGCTTCGCCCACAACTTCGCCACCAAAGGACTCCAGCATCTTGGCGAGGTTCTTGCGCGCGAAGATCGAGTCGTCGACTATCAGAAAGCGCACTGGCTTGTTGTCCTTGGCTCGAACCAATGCAGCAAATTGCTCCATAATCGTTTCTCCTTACGGCTTTGCCTTTGTGCCGGAATGGTCCCGGCTTTGCCTTTATGCTTCCAACCCAACTTCTGTCTGCTCGGGCTGCTTCGAGGGAGTGCAGTAGCGAATCAAGAGATTCGCGAGCGCCTCCAGCGAAACCACCCGCGTAGCATGCCCGCGTTCGATCGCAGCCTTGGGCATACCAAACACGACGCAGGAGTGCTCGTCTTGTGCAACCGTGAGCCCGCCTGCAGTTTTGATTTCTCCGAGCGCGTCGGCGCCGTCCTCTCCCATTCCGGTCATGAGAAGACCCATCGCATTGACGCGAAATTCGTGCGCAACGGAGCGGAAGAGCACATCCACCGACGGACGGTGTCCGTTGACCTTGTCGTCATCTCCGAGCACTACCACGTCGCCCAGTGGCATACGTTTCACACGCATATGACGATTGCCGGGGCAAATCAGAGCTCGCCCGGCAAGGAGTACGTCGCCGGAATGAGCTTCTTTTACGTCGATCGCGCAACACTCGTGCAGGCGACGAGCAAATAAGTCGGTAAAACCTTCAGGCATGTGCTGTACGACGACGATTGCTCCGGGAAAGTTCCCGGGTAGTTGCGACAGCAGATATTGAAGAGCATTCGGTCCGCCGGTAGAAATTCCAATCGCGACAACCTTGGTCGGAGCCTTGCTGGGTCGCTGAACTGGCTTCTGCGGACGAAAGTCCTCGGGCACAGTGAGCCGGTTGCGGGGAATTCCAAAATGGGCGGCGGCCTTCACCTTGGCCGTAAGCTGCTCGGAGATTCCATCCATGCGCGCCTGCGATGCGTCAAAGGGCTTGGGTACGAAGTCAAAGGCTCCCAGCGACAGAGCTTTGAAGGTAGCCGCTGCTCCGTTCACTGAATGGGCGCTCACTACAATCACAGGCAGGCGGTGCTTGCGCGTGAGCTGACGCAGCGTCTCCATCCCGTCCATGCGCGGCATTTCGAGATCGAGCGTGACCACATCGGGCCGTAGCTCTTCGATTTTTTTCAAGCCGAAGTTGCCGTCCATTGCCGTACCCACTACGTCTATTTCGGGATCCCGCGACAAGATCTTCGGGATCAGCTTTCGCATCAGGGCCGAGTCGTCAATTACCAGAACGCGAACCTTGGGGGAGCCGTTGTTCACGCCGTCACTGCCTCCATCAGGGCCGGAGCTTTCCCGAGCCTCGCTACTACCGCCGGAAGATTCAGAATGAGGACCACACTTCCGTCTCCCAAAATCGACGCGCCACTTACAAACTCGGTCGCGACCACATGATCGTCCAAAGCTTTGATTACCAACTCTTCCTCACCGACGAGACGGTCAACGATGAGGCCGAATTTGCGATCGGCGATGGCGACAACCACCACAAATATTTTCTTGTTGACTGGCAATGGCCCGCGCTTGGCAAGCTGTCCCATGCGCACTAGAGTCAGCACCTGGTCGCGCAACTGCATGACCTCATGCTGATCGACGCGATGCACGTCAGCAGCAGAGGCCCGCGCGATTTCAAGAACAGAAGCCAGCGGAATGGCGTATAGCCGATCGGAGACGCGGAACATCAGCGCCTTGATAATCGCCAGCGTGAGTGGAACTTTCAGCCGGAACGTTGTGCCCACACCAGGCTTCGAATCGATCGAGATCGTTCCCTTCAACTGCTCGATTACATTTTGAACAATGTCCATGCCAACGCCGCGGCCTGAAATCGCCGTTACTGCGGCCGCAGTGCTCAATCCAGGGTGGAAGATGAGATGCAGAGCCTCGCCATCGGAAATTCTCTCGCCTTCATCGTGAGTGATGATTCCTTTTTCGACCGCTTTACTTACAAGCTTGTAACGATCAATGCCCGCGCCATCGTCGGAGCACTCGATGACAATTTGGTTGCCTTGATTAAAGGCGTTCAAGCGAATCGTGCCCTGCGCAGGTTTGCCGGCTGCGACGCGATGCTCGGGAGTTTCGATTCCGTGGTCGATTGAGTTGCGTACGAGGTGCGACAACGGCTCGGCCAGTGTGTCGAGAATGCTTTTATCCAAGTCGGTCTCTTCGCCGGAGAACTGCAGCGCCACGTCTTTGCCGCACGCCTTGGCTACGTCGCGCAGCATGCGAGGGAAGCGGCGGAAGAGTTGCTCGACCGGCACCATGCGAATCTTCATGACCGACTTCTGCAGGTCGTTGAGAACGCGGGCCTGAAACGCCATGGCATCGGCGAACCTGGCTCTTAAGGGATCTTTCGTAAAGCGTTTTTCGAACTCGCCGAGGTTCTGCATCAGCATCGACTTCCCAATCACGAGTTCGCCCACAAGGTTCAGCACCGCATCAATGCGCTCGGCATCGACTCGCAACTTAACGTTGGTGAATTGTGATGATGCGCTGGTGGAGACCTCGCCTGACTCGCTGTTCGCGTCGGCGATGCCAAGCACGTCGGCAGAGTCTTCGTGCAGCGGAGGATCTGACGGTTGCTCGATGGCTGTACCGCCGTTCACTACTTCGACGAGAACGTCGGAGATGACTGACGGAACGCGGCACTTCTTTGTAAATACGTCGCTCGCTTGAGAACTGGCAACCGCGAACTCCATTACATCGATGTGTTCAGGCGGAATCGAGGAATCGGGAAACGCGGCGAGTACCTCTCCGAGTTGGCAAAGAACATTCTTTACAAGCTGCATCGCGGCGCTCTTCATCGGACAATTCGGATCGACGGCCATAGCGATGTTGTAAATGTTCTGTCCTTGAGCCGCGGCTCGCTGGATGGCGATCTGCTCATATTCTGTCCAGGCAAAGCGACCGCTGAGTTTGTAAGGAACGATGTTTTTCGGTTCGGGACGAGCGACGAGCTGGCGAATCTGTTCCCGAATTGGAGCAGCAGAGGGCACCGGGGTGCTTCCGCGGTAGGCATCCAGCATCGATCCGAAGACATCTGCCGCCGCCAGAACGATTTCCGCCAGCTTGCCACCGCTGCTGGCGGCGATCTGCGGAGTGAGCACGTCTTCCAGATCGTGGGCCAGACTGCTCAGCTCTTCGAAACCGCAGGCCGCAGAGTCACCCTTGAGCGTATGAACGGTACGGCGCACTTCGCGCACGAGTTCGGCGTCGCCGGTGCGCTGCTCGAGGCTCAGTCCTTCTTCATTGAGCGCCTGCAACAACTCAGCGGCGGTCTCAAAGAAGAGATCCTTCAGCTCGGATTGCCGTTCATCAGGAAACAAGCTCAAACTGTGGCCTCGATCCGTTGATAGGCAGTGCCGTTGTTCTGGTGGATCATGCGGAACTTGTCTGTCAGTCCAAACAGGCTCTCCGCGTGACCCACGAAGAGATACCCCTCGGGATTGAGACAGCGATAAAACTTGTCGATCAGGCGCTTCTGCTCGGCTTCGTCAAAGTAGATCATCACGTTGCGACAGAAAATTACGTCGTTGCGTTGCGGCAGAAACTCGGTTTTGAGATTGTGAAAGTCGAAATGCACGAGTTCCTTCAAGCTTTTCTTGATAACGTAACGATCCCCGAGTTTGTCGAAATAACGCAGACGATAGCCATAGTCGACGGGCTCCATCTGCAAATCGGAGTAAGAAGCTTCCTGCGCAGTGCGCAGTGCCGAGTAGCTGATGTCTGAAGCCAGGATCTCGACCTTCCACGGCGGCGGAATCAGCGGCTTTGGCGACGGCATTTCGAATGGCAGAGGATTGCGAAGGTAGTAATACGCCAGCGCGTCGGCAATCTGCATAGCCATGGTGTATGGCTCTTGCCCTGTGGAGCATCCGGCGCTCCAGCAGCGCAGTGTCCAGTCGCGCCGCGACTGCTTGCGGTGCAGGATCTCTTCCAAAATGGTCTTCTGGAAGAGGTCGAGCTGCGGACGATTGCGGAAGAAACTAGTCTCGTTAACAGTGAGGTTTTCGAGCAGAGAACTTAGTTCCGATTTCCCGTCGCGACTGGTGAGCAGACGGTAGTAGCTGTAGAAGCTGTCGAGACTGCAGGCCTTCAGGCGGCGCTGCAGACGATCCTGAAGAAAATGTATGCGGCGGTCGTCGAAGTGCATTCCGCATTCCTGGTAAACAAGCGTCTGCAGGAGCTTGAGTTCGGCGTCGCTGATAACGACAGGAACACTGATAGTGGCCATTGAGCTCTCTTAAACTCTATTCACTGCTCTAACGCTTGGGAGAGGCTTCGACGCGCATTCAGGCTGTTGCTTCGACGGCGAGATCTCCCAGCCGTCGCAATTCGCCTTGCTGCAAAATCTTCGTAAGGTCGATCAGGATCACGAGGCGCCCGTTCAACTTGCCTACTCCGGTCACGTACTTGACTTCGTTTTCTTCGAACACTTCAGGGGGAGTTTCGATTTCACCGTGTGGTAGACGGATGACTTCGGAAGCCGCGTCGACGATGAGTCCCACGAGCTTCTTCTCTATCTCGGCAACCAGGATGCGATTCTTTCGGCTGGACTCAATCTGTACTTCGCCGAAGCGCTTCCTCAAATCGATGACGGAGATGATTTTTCCGCGAAGATTGATCACGCCTTCTACGTAGTCGGGAGCGTCGGGCACAGCGGTAATGTCGGGTACACGAACAATCTCGTGCACGAGACCGATCGGAACGCCGAAGGTCTCTTTGCCGATGCGGAAACCAACGAGTTGGAGGTCTTTCGCCATCCGAATCCTCTGCCGCCACGCTAGTTGATGCTTGTCGAGTAGCGCTTTGACGTGCTGAAGTCCTTCGCGCTTCCGTTGACATTGCCGCGATGCCCGTTCGCATTTGGGTGCAAGGATTCCAAAACAAAACGGTCCATAGCATCGAGCAATGTGCGCGACATCTTGGACATCTGGTCCGCAGAAGCAGCTAGTTCGGTTGATCCCGAAGTGGAACGCTGGATCAGTTCACGCATCTTCTCCATCGCTCGCACAACCGCCTGGGCGCCCGATGCCTGCTCTTCTACGGATGAATTAATCTCATGAGTAATTTCGTTAAGTCGGGTTGTTGCACGCGCAATCTGCGATGAGCCATTCGATTGTTCATTGGTCGCCGCGCCGATTTCCTGAGCGAACTTATAGACTTCAGTTACGACGTTCGAGATCTTCTTGAGCGCTGTATTGAGATCTGTCCCCTGTGATAGCCCGTCGTTGACGATCGTCCGGCTCTTCTCCATGTTCTCGACGGCCTTGCGGGCTTCTTTCTGAATGCTCTGGATCAAATCGGAGATCTCGCGCGTCGACTGCGCGGACTTTTCAGCCAGCTTGCGAACTTCATCAGCAACTACGGCGAATCCGAGTCCGTGTTCTCCGGCTCGGGCCGCCTCGATGGCAGCGTTAAGAGCAAGAAGGTTGGTCTGCTCGGCAAGATCGTCGATTACTTCCACGATCTTGCCGATGTTGTCTGCCCGGGCGCCGAGATCGCCGATGATAACCGACGAGTTCTGAATCGACGTGTTGATGCGGTTTAGACCATCGGTGGCTTTGTCCATGGTCTGAATGCCGCTGTGCACTTCTTCGCGCGAACGCTGCGAGATGTCGAGTAACACCTTCGCAGTGTCGGCGACGCGTTGAATGGACGCGACCATCTGGTCGATGGAGGCCGAAGTCTCGCTCACGCTCGAAGCCTGAGTCTGCGTGTTCTTCACCATGTTCTGCACGTTGATGCTCATCTCGTGCATAGTGCTGGTGACTTCATCGATGGCCGATGCAGCCTGAATGTTGATCTTTGCCGATTCATCGGAAGCGCTGGCTACTTCGTTTGATCCGCCCGCAACTTGCGATGCGCTCTCGCGAACGCTCCTTACGAGTTGACGCAAGCCGATCGTCATCTCGGAGAAGGCCTTTCCAAGAGTGTCACTCTGGGATCGAGGCTGGACTTGAAGCGTGAGGTCTCCACCGGCGATGGCTTCGGAGACCGATGCCATCTCCTTGAGGTAGGCGATCATCTTGTTGAAGGTCTTGCTGAGTTCGCCGACTTCATCTTTACGGTCGATGTCGATCTTTTGATCCAGGTCGCCGGATTCGCCAATTTCACGAGCGACCATCATCAGGTGCACGAGTGGCTCACTGATTGAGAGTGCGGTCCTGTAGGCAATGTAGAGCCCGCCGCCTATTGCAAGCACGACAGCCAGGATGAATCCCCATTGCGTGATGGTGCCCTTCGTGCTGTCGGAGAGTTGTTGGTCCTGCAGGTCCAGTTCTGTGGCGGCGATGGTTTGGTCGATCGGCTCCTTGACCTTCTTCATCCAGTCGCCGGGATTGAGCTGGAGATAGAAAATCTGCAGCTCAGCAACGGTTCCATTCCCGGAATCTACCTGCCTGCGTTTCTCGATCAGCGGACGGGCGAAGTGCTCAGTCCAGTCGTGGACCGCTTCGTTGAGCCTTTCCAGTGGAATCTGCTCTTCGGTTGTGGCTTTGACCTCGGTGCGGTGGATAGCTTCGTCAAGCTGAGTGACGCCGTTCAGAACTTTATCGGCTTCGCTGGAATCTCCACTCAGCAAGTAGTTGTTCAAGTGAATCTGGTTTTCGCTCAACAAGTACTGGAGAGTCGAAGTGTCGCGCAACACCTGGAACGAACGATTGGTTTTGCGTTTGGCCGCCCCCTCGCGCCACAGCCCGAATAAACCTATCGAGGAGAGGACCAGTGCGAGCACGATCATGCCGCCGAATCCCAAGTAAAGCTTTTTTGCGATTGTCATTGCCTATCCACCTGCTCGCTTTGCAGAGCTGAGATCAATCCTTACTGGCGAAACGGATTTCCACGATTTCCGTCCCCTCCGGACCGGGTTCGTACTTCCATTGCTTGACTGCAGTCTGGGCGGCATCGATCAGGAGCGGATGTCCGCCCAGGGTCTTGACTGCCTTTACCTGGCCGTTCGGAGCCACGAGCAACTCCAGCTTCACTGCGCCCGTAATGTTCATTCTTCTGGCGAGCTCCGGATATTGCGGGTTGACCTTGGTCTTGACCTTTCTGGCTGGGTCATCAGCGTGGGAAACCAGGGTGAATCCCAAGACACAGGAAACAAGGGCGATATGACGCAACGATCTTTGGAAGAGGTTAGACACAGCAGTCTCCTTAGAGGTACTCAGCTAACAAGAGTGCACGGGCGCTGCCACGGACGGACTGAAGTGACCTCGGTAACGCAACTCATCGCAAGCTGCTGATTTCACAGGATTAGGGGGAGACGATCAGAATGGCGTAGCGCCCGCGGGAGGCCGCAAACCGTCTCATGCAGCCAGATTCTGTCAGCCCGGTGTCTCAGCGTGAGAAACCTGAGGGAAGTAACTGGTTACCTTAGGTGCGCCCGTGCCGCGTTTCGTATTGACTCAAATTGAGAATGCAAGCTACCGTCGCATCTTTGATTGGTTCGTTTTGAGACAGACCCCGCACCTTCAATGACATATCTTTCGCCTACAAAACCTCGCGATTGGGAGTCACGCGAGACAGTTGCCTGCGAGGTCGGCAGCGTGGAGTTTCTGCTGCGTTTTGTTGAGCTGCTGAAAGCTCGACCTGGCCCCAAGGCCATTGCTCAAACTATTGCGGAACAGACACATACAAACTTCTTCCCTTTGCCAGCCGCAGTGATTTCAGAGGAAGACGGAAGACTTTATCTGGTCGGATTTGCGTCTCAGGATGAGAGAGCTGACCGGATTGCTGTCGAGGAGGACTTAGCCAAGCCGCATGGGGCACTGAGTGAAGCTGTGCGCAAGACGCTCAACGGCGATCGGCCGGGACTTCATGCGGTCCATCCTTCCGGGCCGCGTTTCCGCGCTGTCTACAGCGCTCCAATTCGCACTTCTCAGTCAAGCGCGGTGCTGGCAGTTTTGCTTGCGGCTGACCAAGTCGTCGAAGAGGCCGAGCGCACCTTTGTTGCGGCTCTCGCCCAAGTTGGGGCAATAGCCTTGGCTGAAAAAGAGCTGTCGCAGTTGTTCATGCGTGTCACGCGGTCGAGCCGGCAGTGGGCGGAGATGTTCGATTCGATCTCCGATTTCATGTTGCTGCATGATCAGCAGCAAAGGATTGTCCGGGTCAATCGTTCCCTCTCAGAGAAGTTAGGTAAGCATCCTGCCGCAGTGCTTGGACTGCCGGTGCGTGACCTGTTTGGGCTGTCTTCTAGTGCGCCAGCGTGTCCCTTCTGTCTCAACCTTCGAGGCCACGAATTTCGCGAGGAATTCCGAGAGCCCAAGACGGGAAACACCTATCTGGTCTCCTCATCGCGTTTGCGCGGAGTCGCGGAAGAATCGCAGCAGATTGTGCACGTTCTCAAGGATGTCACTGTGAGCCGGCAGGCTGAACGACTGTATCGCGAACTGTTCGACAACATTCAGGAAGGCGCTTACTTCTCGGCTCCAGATGGCCGTTTACTTGAGGTGAATGATGCGCTGGTACGCATGCTCGGATACAACAGCCGGGAAGAGTTGCTGAATGTCACAGCGCAGGATCTGTACGTTGAACCCGCGCACCGGGAGATGATGGCGCGGGCGCTGAATCAATTTGGTCGTCTCAGGAATCACGAACTCGCCTTGCTGCGCCGGGATGGTTCGATCATTTACGTGCTGGCAAACAGCTTTGTCGTTCGCGACGATGCTGGTCAGGTCTTGGAGTACAGAGGTGTTCTTCTCGACATCACCGAGATGAAGAACGTGCAGTCGCAACTCTTGCGCGAGCACGACTTCAACACCCAGATCCTGAATCACACTCAGAGCCTGATCGCAGTGATCGATACTGCTGGCCTTGTCAGCTATGCCAATCGTCGCTGCTGTGAGGTGGCGGGCAGCGAAGAATGCGATCTCGTGGGCTCGCGTCTCGAAAATATTGTGTTGCCGACTCACCGGCCGGTGCTGCGTGGCGCGATCGAATGTGTTCTCGAAGGCAAAGCCGTAAATAATCTGGAGCTGCCACTCGCCAGAGGTCGGCAGATTATCGGCAGCTTCTCCGTAAACCTGAGCCCGATGCGGAGCCCAGGTGGGGAAGTGAACAGTCTGGTGGCGGTGATGACCGACATTACTGACGTCGCCATTCTCCAAGCCAAACTCATGCACACGGAAAAGATGGCCGCTGTAGGTCAACTTGTTTCCGGGGTGGCCCACGAAGTGAACAATCCTCTGACTGCCATTTTGGGATTTGCCGATTTACTTCTCGAGAACCCCGAGCTCAACAATCAAGTGAAAGATGATCTGCAAGTGATTGTGCAGGAATCACAACGCACGCGGGAGATTGTCCAGAATCTCTTAAGTTTCGCGCGCCAGACGCCGCCCGAAAAACAGCGGGTCGAGGTGAATCAAGTACTCCGGCGAACAATTGCACTCCGCGCCTACGACATGTCGAGTCACGGCATTGAGCTGATCGAGGAGTTCGATTCGAACCTGCCGGAGATCGTGGGGGATGCGCATCAACTGCAGCAGGTATTTCTCAACATTCTCAACAACGCTTGCGACGCGGTGCGTGAGACAGAACGTCGCGGGCGAATCGTTGTAGCAACGGGACACTCGGCGGGACTGGTCGAAATCCACTTTCGCGATAACGGAAGCGGCATCAGACATCCCGAGCGGATCTTTGATCCCTTCTTCACAACTAAGGAGGTTGGAAAGGGAACTGGGCTCGGATTGAGCATCTGCTACGGGATTGTGCGCGAGCATTGCGGAGAGATCGTCTGTTTCAATAACCGTGACTCTGAAGGCGCCACGTTCTCGATTCACCTCCCTTTTGTGCAGGGCCAACCGACCAGACCTATGGCGAAAGCTGCCGTGGCTCACTAGGGAACCAGATAGATCGATAAGGACAACGACAAAATGAGCAAGCTTCCACTCCTAGTGATTGAAGACGAGACCGCCGTCATGTCGTTCCTGCGTGCCGCTTTGGAACGGAACGGCTATCAAATCGTCGGTGCTTCATCGGGAGCGGAGGGATTGAAGCTGCTCGCGACTGGAAGCTACATGGGAGTTATCAGCGATATGCGCACACCGGGCGGCGTCACTGGCGCAGATGTCCATGCCTGGATTCGCGCAAATCGTCCGGAATTGTTGCATCGAATCCTCTTCATTACCGGAGATACCGTAAATCAGGAGACTATGGCGATCCTCGAGAAGACAGGAGCTCCATGCATCGAGAAGCCATTTCGAGTTGGGCAACTGCTTAAGAGCGTAGAGATGCTGGTCGCGCGTAGAGGGCAACAGCCATGACCAACGAAAAGCTTCATCTCATGATCGTCGACGACCAGGAGAGCATTCGTAAACTCTGCGTGACGGTAGGCTCCTCACTGGGATTGAACTGCACGCAAGCCGAGAGTGCTGAAGTCGCGCTTGCCCGGCTCGAAGCTGAAGCTCCGGAGATGATCCTCGCTGATCTCATGATGCCCAACATGTCGGGGCTCGACTTCCTCACCGAAGTAAAGCGCATGTTGCCGCACACAGAGATCGCGATCATGACTGGACATGGCTCGATCGAAACCGCTGTCCAGGCGATGCGATCTGGAGCGTATGACTACATCACCAAGCCGTTTCGAATCGAGGAGCTGAGACTTCTTCTGCAGAGAATGCAGGAAAAGGTCGAGCTGGTCACGGAAAACCTGTTTCTTCGTGACCGCGTGAACACGGAGATGGATTTGGACGGAATCGTGGGATCGTCGGCGAAGATCCAGGACCTGTTACGAATGATCGCTCGCCTGAAAGACACACGGACTCCAGTTCTAATCACAGGCGAGAGCGGTACCGGAAAAGAGCTGGTCGCTCGCGCGATTCACTTCCGTGGACAGTATGCAAAGCGTCCGTTCGTCGCAGTAGATTGCGGTTCGCTTGTGCCAACGCTGATTGAGAGTGAGCTCTTCGGCTACGAAAAGGGTGCCTTCACTGGGGCAGCAAAAAGCAAAGAAGGCCTGTTTGAAAGCGCGAACGGCGGCTCGATCTTCCTGGACGAGATCGGGGAATTGCCTCTCGAGATGCAAGCCAAGCTTCTCCGAGTATTGCAAGAAAAAGAAGTAAGGCCAGTCGGGAGCAACAACAAGATCAAAGTTGACGTGCGCGTAATCGCAGCAACCAATCGCGACCTGGAAGCCGCATATCGCGAAGGCACCTTCCGCAAGGATCTGTACTTCAGGTTGAACGTCGTTACGGTTCACTTGCCACCGCTGCGTGAGAGGAAAGCCGACATCCCAGCGCTGGTGCATTGGTTTTCAAATCGGTTCGCGCCAGGTCAGCCGATTCAGATTACTCAGGCTGCCATGCGTGACATGTTGCAGTACGAGTGGCCAGGAAATGTGCGCGAACTAGAGAACTGCATCGAGCGCGCAGTTGCCCTTGGTAGTCAGAACGTGATCGACGTCCACGATCTCCCTCCAGCAATTCGAAGGCTTTCCGGAGACGAGGACACGGCGCTTGTACCTGAGCCCATGAACGCAACTGACCTGGAGGAACTCGAGCGCGAAACTATCATGCGAGTTTTTGAGCAGACCAAGGGAGACAAGGCACTCACTGGACAGATGCTGGGGATCAGCCGAGCGACTCTCTACCGCAAGCTCAAACGCTACAGTATCGGTTCCGCGAGCAAAGTCGACGCCGTGGCTAGCACCCAGGGCTAGCTATAAAGGTGAGACAGATGTTTCAGTATGAGACAAACGCGCCAGTCTCATGACTGATCGGTTGAGACTCCCCAAGACAAATCAGGCACTTACGCAAAAAGCCGGTTTGGCACCCGCTTTGCACGTATTTGGCTGTCGCAATCTGCCTCGGGCAAAGAATGAGGATTGTGAATGGGATTCCTCAGAGAAGCGGAAAAACAAGGGCTCGGCGCGAACGGTGGAACCGAGGCTCGCCACAACGTTGGAAGCGCAGAAATTGACCGGTTAGCACAGTTTTTTCCGGATGGTACCAAGGTCAAGATGCCTGTGGAGGTAGCGCGTTTACCGCTCGGGTCAGAGACGTCGAAGACAGTTCTCGAATATGGAACCTCGCGCGAAGTCATCTTCCGGTGCACTCTGCCAATGGAATTCGGCGATCGCGTGAGGCTCAGGAACAAAGATGGATCGCTCGACGCAGAGGCGGAAGTAACGGCTGTGCAGATCGGTAAATCGGAAACATTGGTTGCTGTCAGGTTCGTCACCGAAATTCCTAATTGGATTATCAAAGCATGAGCACCGCGACTGTGTCCCTGGTTGAGATCGCCGCTGAATGGCGCACCGCGCGCAGGCTTTATCCCTTTTACTCCGCGCTGATTCGGGAGTTTCAGCTCGATGTACCGCATTCGAAGGATCTGGAAAATCCGGTTGACCGCCCAGAGCACGAAGTACTGGGGCGGGTCCAACAGTGGTTTACGAATGTCGATCGTCAGGTTCAGGTGGCGCAGATCCGCCAGATGCTGCAGAGCCGGCATTTCGGCGAAGAGGCGATGCTGCGAGCTCTTCTCCTTCGTCACCTTCCGCAGGACCATAAAGACGAGAATCTGCGCGAGAAACTCGATTACCTCCTGGTGCAGTACTTCGCGGCGGTAGCACCGCATCACCCGCATGAGAAGAATGTCACCTCCGCGGAGGTTCAAGAGGCTCTACAGCCCGTTTTGGGACACGTGCAGTTTCAACAGTTTCCGTGGACAAAAGAACTCGACAAGGTAGCCGATGCTGTGGACGGCTGTGCAACGCTCGCGGAATTGTTGGACAGTGGCCTGGTAGAACTCGGCCGTAACGCCAAGAGCGGTTTGGGCGAATCCTACTTCCAGCCGGCTGCACTGATTGAAGTCACACGATTTAATTTTCGCTTGCGACTGGGATTCTTCCGTCTCATGCACTCCGACCTGCATTCGATTCGCAACGCTCTGCAGGAACTGGAGGCGATGGGCGTCGTGACCGTGGACTGCAGAGAGGCTGGGCTGGGCACCGAAGAGCCCCTGGCTACTCTGCGAACGCTTTGTCATCAATGGAAAAAGCCGTTCCGCGAAGCCTACAAGGCTGGCCAGTCCTTTCGACAACTCGGCATCGTGCGCAACATCCTTTCGAAGAAAGTTATGGCGCATTGGGCAAAAAAAGCCAAAGCGGCTTCCGACTCGGCCCAGGGCATTGTGGCCCCGGTGCCTCCCCCACCAGTCACTCTCGAACCGGTGTTGCCACTACCTGCGGCTAAGAACGGCGATGTGGATCATGCCCATTTCGGAAATCTAGAGCAGTTGTTGGAATCGATTTCAGAGCAATTGTTTGGTAGCAAACACAAGACTACGGTTTCTACAGTATCGGTCGGAGAGTCAAAGCAAGTGCTGGCATCATGGGAGGTCAATGCATTTGTGCGCGGAGGAGACGATGCTGCGTGCGTGGCCATCCAGCGAGGGGTAGGAGCGCGGGCGTTGCTCTTCGAGTCTGCTGAAAAAGTCAAGCGCGGCCAGGCAAACAAACTGATTGAGGCGCTGGAGTGCGCTCACGTGCAGGCCGCAGTAATTCAAGAGCAGGTCGCAAAAGCGAAGGACCGCGGCGATATCGACTCGGCCGTCAGCCTGGCCGCGACGTCGAAGCGCCTGCTCGCAGTCATTGATGAGACGGAGAAGTTGAAAGCATGAAGCAGAGAACCAACGGCACAACCGTTCCCCAGAAGGTGCTGGTCAGCTCCGATCAGAACGGTTTTTCGCGCGATTTGATCGCGCGATGGCAGATGCAGCCGCATGTGCCGGAATTCACCGCGCTCAGCAGCGATCTGTTGCGCGGCGCCGCTTCCTTACCCTTTGATGTAGCGATTGTAGGAGATGTAAGACCGGAGAGAACTGCGGCAGTCCTGTCACACTTAAACCAGGGCTCCATTCCCACTGTATATGTGGCCTCCGTTGGTGAGCCGGTGCACACGTTTCGCCGAGATTATCCGAGATTGATTGTGGTCTCCCGGCATGATGCGTGGCTCGATACCGTTGTCCTGCTAACCGAAGAGATTCTGAGGCGAGCCGAGCTTTCCGCGCATATCAGTCGTGTGGAAGATGGTGCAAGGGCGGGACAGAAGCACGCTACACTCGGACGATACATGGTGGAGATGCGCCACAGCTTCAATAACGCTCTCACGTCGGTGTTGGGAAATGCAGAACTTCTGCTGTTAGAGACAACTACCCTCAAGCCAAGTATGCGTGACCAGCTGGAAACTCTGCACGCCATGACTCTGAGGATGCACGAGATGATGCAGCGCTTTACTTCGCTCGAGGTCGAAATGCAATGCGCAGAGAAGTCGTCGCGCTCCGAGAAGACAATCGATTCCATTTCATACGCAACGCGCGTTTAGCTGCAGGTAAACAAAGTGAAGAAGATTCTTATCGTCGATGATTCGCTGGCTGAAGTGAAACTGATGCAGGCTGTGCTGGAGAAGGCTGGGTACTGGCCCGTCGCATTGCACGATCCACGCAAGATTGAAGCTACTGTGGCAGTGGAGCGCCCCAGTTTGATTTTGCTGGACGTGGTAATGCCTGAGCGCAACGGTTTTCAGGCCTGCCGCGAACTCAAAGGGAACGACGCAACGCGGGGGATTCCAGTAGTAATCGTCAGCTCAAAGAATACAGACAGCGATAAGTTTTGGGCCCAACAACAAGGCGCCGATGGATACGTGATCAAACCGTTCACTCCGGCAGAACTGCTGGGAGCGGTGCAGAGGTTTGTATAGGTGCACGAAGAGCCAACAATACCGGAGCAGCTCGAGCCGATGTCGCCGGAGCAGAATGACCTTCCGCCGACGGAAGAGACTCTGCCCGAACGGCAGTACTGCGTGTTTCGTGCCGGCCGCGAACGGTTCTGCCTCGCTATGTTGGACATTGAAGAGGTAGTTGAATGGCCGTCGGTGACCAAGATGCCGTTGTCGCCCAGTTTCCTTATGGGAATCTTTAACTTGCGTGGCTCGATAGTGCCCGTCGTGGATATCGCGTTTACGGAAGGACGACGGCCGGATCTCCCGCCGCGTCACGTAGTCGTTGCATCGCTGGCCGGAAACGAGATCCACGACGACGTACGAGTTGGTATTGCCGTCGATGAGCTGTTCGGCACATTTAGTACAGCGGAGCCCTTGATTCTGGCAAATGCGCCACGCGAGGTTCCGCACTGCTGCGGCATGCTGAGGCACGAAGACCGCCTGGCATTGACGCTCGATTTGCAACGGCTGGTGGAAGTATTTCCAGTCCCGGTGATCTGATTGAAGGAATCGTTCGAGTTTAGGTTTCGGAGGCGGTTATGAAAGGTCGGCTGAATCAAGCCATCTGGACGCTGGGCACGATTAATGCGATCGCGCTCGTTGTCGTCCTCTATCTAGCGTACTCGGCAGGCGCGAGTGCCAATGGTGCCACAGGTATGGGCATTGGCGACGCGATGTCGGCGAGCGGCAAAGCGCCGATGCTTCTATTCGTCGCGATTTTCATTTGCCTGTCAATGACATGCGCGTTCTTGTTCGTGCTTTCGAACAAAGTGGCCAAGCCCGTAAACGAGCTGGTGGACTACTCCCAGAAGTTCGCAAAGGGCGAATACAGCAGCCGGCCGCAGATCGATTCGAATGATGACTTCGGGCTGATCGCCGAGAACTTTACTCGCAGCTCAGAGAAGATTTCGCGTGCGGTGTCAAATCACGAAGCTCAGGAAAATCTGCAGAAGAGCGTCACGGAATTTCTGACCGTTGTCAGTCAGATCGCGCGTGGGGACCTCACTTTGCGCGGACGCGTCACCAACGACGCCCTTGGCAACGTTGTCGATTCCGTGAACTACATGCTTGAGAACTTCATGAAGGTGCTCGAGCGCGTACGTAAGGCTGCCGTCGATGTTTCATCCAGCGCGAACGAAATATTGCTCTCCTCGGAAGATATGGCCAGCGGCGCCGTTCAGCAGGACCAGGAGATTACCAATACTTCATCGGCGGTGGAAGAACTTACGGTGTCGATGAAGCAGGTGTCGAACAACGCCGAAGCCTCTGCCGAAGCGGCGCGCAGGGCTCTCGATGCTGCAGAACAAGGAAACCGAGCCGTGCGCGACACTCTCGACGGCATGCAACGCATTCGTTCTTCGGTGCAAGCCACGGCGAAGAAGATTAAGTCGCTGGGCGATCGTTCGCTGGAAATTTCCGAGATTATCAACGTGATCAATGACATCACCGAGCAGACAAACTTGCTTGCTCTGAATGCTGCCATCGAGGCAGCTCGAGCCGGCGAGGCGGGACGAGGATTTGCGGTAGTCGCCGACGAAGTCCGAAAACTGGCTGAGCACTCGCGTACAGCCACAAAGGACATTGCGGCTTTGATCAAGGCCATTCAGGCTGAAACGAACGAAGCCGTAGTGGTGATGGAGGAAGGCACAAAAGAAGTGGAAGTTGGAGCGCGGCTCGCAGATCAGGCCGGTAAAGCGCTCGACGCCATCTCGAGCGTAGTACGGCAATCCGCGGAGTTGGTGCAGGAAATCTCGCTGGCGTCGAAGCAGCAGGTGCGCGGCACAGAAGGTGTTGCCAACGCGATGCAGATCATCTCCAACATCACCCGCCAAACCTCACAGGGAGCCAGGCAGACGGCGCGCACCGTGGAGAACATGGTGAAGTTGTCGGAACAGTTGAACGAAGCGCTTTCACAGTTCCGTACTACTGGAGGCGGACCCGTGGAGGTGAGAGGCGTAACGACTGCGGCGTTTCACGCAATCAAGGCTTGAATGCGAACGAGCGAGTAGTTGTGCGGTTTTGGGCTTTGAATGAAGAGCTTGGTGGACGATGCAAATCCGGCGGCAATCAGCGAGCACGAACTCGCGGAGATTCGTCTGTTCATCGAGCACCGTTCGGGAATTTTGTTTGACGAATCGCGCACACGGTTCTTATCGAACCGCGTCGCAAAGCACCTGAAGCACAGAAGACTGGCGCGCGGTACGGATTTGTTGCGGTTGATCAGTGCTTCCAATACAGAGTACGAAGCTCTGCTGGAGGTATTGCTCACTCAGGAGACCTCGTTCTTTCGCTATCCCGCCGTATACGAGGCGCTGCAAAAGCGAGTGTTGCCTGAGTTGCATGGCAAAAAGTTTTGGCATAACCCGCGATCGTTGCGAATCTGGAGTGCGGGCTGTTCCACAGGAGAAGAACCGTACTCGATCGCAATCAGTGTGCTCGAGACGCTGGAGTTTCCGGAAGCGTGGAACGTCGAGATCCTGGCGACTGACATCAGCCGCCACGCGCTCGACGTAGCGCAACGCGGCCAATACTCGCGACGGGATCTGGCGTCATTGACGCCGGAGCAACTTGGCGCTTATTTCGTGCCTGTAGCGGGTGGCCAGTATCGCGTGAAATCGAGGTTGCGGAACATGATCACCTTTGCGCAGATGAATCTGACGCAAATGGTGTACATGGGACGTTTTGATTGCATTTTCTGTATGAACGTTCTGATCTACTTTTCGGAAGAATTGCGAGCGACACTGATACGCCGCTTCCACGAGTGTCTGGAACTCGATGGATATCTGTTTCTCGGCCACGCCGAATCCGTTGCGAAAGCGAAAGTAGATCTTGAACCGATTGTCATCAGCGATTCGCTTATCTATCGCAAATCGGCGAGGACCTTGCAGGAGAGTTTGTGAGCACGCCTGGACCAGAATTCGTCGAAGTCTTCCTGCAGGAGGCGTCCGAGCACTTGCAGTTCCTGCGCGAATACTCCGGGATTCTCCAGGATCCTTATCCGGTTCCCGAGGACATTCATCGACTCTACATCTCGTCGCACACGCTGGAAGGCAGCTCCGGCTCCTACGGCTATCCGCTGTTTCGCGAAGTCGCCAGCAAACTGAGCCATATCTTTCAGTACGCGATGAATGCCGTGATTGCGCCTGATGCAACCACTGCTCTAGTGGAATTTATCTCGGAAGGCATTGCGGTACTCGAGTCTGACCTGCTGATGATCAGCGCCAATGGAGTCGAGAACGCAGAGGAGATCGCGGCGTTCAAGCAGCGATATGCGTTTGCCTTTGAACCCACGGCGGCGGCGCAGCAGCCTGTCGAGGAATATGTTGCGCCGGTCCATCTGCACAAAACGCCAGACCTTCCACTTGCGGCTGAGCATGCGCCGACTGTGCAGCCTTCAGCGCCGCCAGTCATTGTTCAGGAAACTCCTGGTGCAGAGCCATCTGAAATCGCCGACCTAGAGCCCGATGGAGAAATTCCTCCTGAGATTCTGGAGTTCTTCGTCCCAGAAGCGGAAGAGCATCTACAGGTGGTTCAGGACTGCCTTTTAGGTATTGAAACATCGAGCGATCCTGAAACGGTCCATCGCCTGTTCCGCTCGATGCACACAATCAAAGGCTCAGCAGCTCAGGTAGGATTGCAACGCATTTCTCGTGTTGCGCACAGTGCCGAAGATCTAATCGGCCGCGTTCGCGACGGAGAGATCAAGCCGACACAGCAGGTAATCGATCTTTGCCTCGGAGCGGTCGATGCGATCAAGAAGCTTGTCTATGAACAATGGCCAGACGAGAGCACGCTTCAGAGCAGCATCAAATCGTTACTTGGTCGATTGAAGCAAGTCGCACCGACCGGGCAACTCGCGGGGGTTGAACACAAGGAAGCTCCCCAGGCCTCTGGAGTGCCCGTAGAAACCACGCAGCCAGCGCCTGTGGTGTCGGGTTCGTTGCCGAATCAGGAGCGCCCCCAAGTTCCAAAACCGCATGTTCCCGAGGTATCTGAGTTCGACGCTGAGCCAGAGTTTATTACTGGACTGCGCACCATGGAGACTGCTGCGGTGCCGCAATCGAAGTCGGTCCGCATCGCACTGGATCGTCTCGACAGCATGATGAACGTAGTCGGGGAGTTAGTCATTAACCGAACGCGTATGCTAGGACGCCTGGCGGAACTCGAGCGTCTCGCTGATGTCCTCAATTTCTCCAAGGGAAGAATGTCCGACAAGATCGGCGAGTTCCAGGAGAAGCACGAATTCAACCGCATCGTAGGCGGGTTTACATCCTCGTACTCATCCCAAGGAATCGCCGCGTCGGCCGCCGGCTTTCAGGATCATTCCGAATTCACCGAGCTCGAGATGGATCGCTACGACGACTACAACATTCTTTCGCGATCACTCACTGAAATCTCTGCGGACGTCACCGAGGTTCTCACACAGCTCGATGGTTTTGTGCGGCGGGTTGATTCAGACATCGACGAATTCACCGGCTTGGCTCACCGGCTGCAAGATGAAATCACTCAAGCACGCATGGTTCCAATTGGGAACCTCTACACTCGCATCTCACGCACGGTGCGCGATGCTGCAAAGGCCGCCGGCAAGCTGGTTGAACTAAGCTTGACTGGCGCCGAAACGGAACTCGACAACAGCATCATCCAGCAGATATCCGATCCGCTAATTCATCTGGTTCGCAATGCCGTTGCTCACGGGCTTGAGAGCACAGAAGAACGCTATCGGGCAGGCAAGACCGATCATGGCAATGTTGCCGTTCGTGCGTACCATCGTGGGAATCACATCTACATAGAAGTTGAGGACGATGGAAAGGGAATCGATTACGGGCGTGTACGTAAGGCCGCTGTCGATCAGGGAATTTACACGCAAGAGCAGGCCGATCGACTTGCCGAGCGTGAGCTGTTGGAGCTGCTGTTCCATCCGGGATTCTCAACTGCATCGCGTAAGACCGAGCTCGCCGGACGTGGCGTTGGGCTCGACGTAGTTCGTGCCAACTTAACAGCGTTAAACGGCGAGATCGATGTTGATACGCAGGCCAGCGTTGGTACGCGCTTCACGTTGAAAGTTCCGCTGACGCTCATCATCTCCCAAGCGCTGTTCGTACGCTGCGGCGAGTTGAGCTTTGCAGTGCCGCTTTCCTTCGTAGAAGAGATTCGACGTGTGCCTGCGGGAACCGTAGAAGAAGTCGGCGGCAAGCTGTTGACCAAAGTTCGCGACTCAGTTACAGAAGTCGTCCGCCTCGATTCCCAACTTGGGTTGTCAAAGTCCGAGCCTGTGAGTGGCTATTATCACTTGGTACTCGTGAGCGTTGCCGGTCGCTCTGTTGGAGTGATCGTCGACGAAGTGATTCGTAAAGATGAAATTGTCATCAAGAATTTGGGCGAATACCTGCACAATGTAAAGCTCTTTCCGGGAGCCACGATCGCTCCCGATGGCAGTCTGATCCTGCTCATCGATGTGAACCGCCTGGTGGCGGGAGAGTCGATCGAAAAGCGTCCTCTGATGACTAGAGCGACTGCAGCGCGAATCTTCGCGCCGGGCGCCGCCGCAGTGGCTGCCGGACACATTCCCAGCGGAGCCATCGAACAGGTTGCGACGGAAAAGGTAGTGATCCTGGCCGACGATTCGATCAGCGTCCGCAGATTCGTTGGCCGGATGTTAGAGAAGGCCGGGTATCGCGTGCGATTGGCCGGAGACGGACTTGAAGCTTTGGAAATTGCTCTGCAGGGCCATTGCGATCTGATTATCACGGACCTCGAAATGCCACGGACTAACGGCTACGAGTTGATGATGCACCTGCGCCAGACTCCCGAGACGAAGCACATTCCTGTGATGGTAGTTACTTCACGAGCAGGAGAAAAGCATCGCGATCGAGCGATGAAAGAAGGTGCCTCCGCGTTTCTGACTAAGCCGGTGCAGGATGAGCAACTGATCGCCGCAGTACAAGAATTGATCGGTGCAGCGCACGGTGGCACGCTGAGCATGGCACAAACGGTTTGAGCATGACTGGCTCGCGCAAAATTCGGGTCCTCATCGCTGACGATTCCGCGTTTATGCGGAAGGTGCTGCACAGCATTCTGCTTGCAGAACCCGGATTCGAAGTTGCAGGCGAGGCGCGTGACGGCCGCGAAGCCATCTCTCAAGCAGAGGCGCTGAAGCCAGATGTCGTAACTATGGACATCAACATGCCTCACATTGATGGATTGCAGGCGACCGAACAGATCATGTCGACGAATCCGCGGCCGATTCTCGTCGTGAGCTCCGAGTCCCGCGAAGGCGCTCAAGTGACGTTGAAGGCGCTCGAACTTGGCGCCATCGATTTTGTTGCGAAGCCGACAAGCGGTGTCGATCTCGACATGAGCAGCGTGCGTGAGGAGCTAGTGCGAAAACTGCGAGTGGCAGCAAAAGTGCGTGTCGTCAGGACCGCTTCGCGAACCAAACTGGGACACGAGGTTGCCAGCTCGGCTCCGCGTACCGAGCCGGCAGCGAATGCCGGCGCGAAATCCGAAGAGTCACGCTCCAACGGGTCGTCTGCTCCGCCACGTTCTCAGAACAAATTTCCTCTCGTAGTGATTGCAGCTTCGACGGGTGGTCCGGCCACGCTGATGAAGTTTTTTCCGCTGTTCCCACGCGATTTTCCCGGGGCGGTAATCGTGGTTCAGCACATGCCGGGTAATTTCACCTCACAGTTCAGTCAGCAACTGTCGGAGACCTGCTCCATTCGCGCGAAAGAAGCGGAGGCTGGCGAGATTCTCGCTCCGGCAACGATCTACGTTTGCCCAGGGTCGCACCACATGCGTGTCTCATCCACGGGCCGCGTCATGCTTGATGAGGGTCCACGAATTCTCGGGTACCGTCCCTGCGCGGATGTAACCCTGGAGAGTGCTGCTGCGTATGCTGGAGCGATGTGCATTGGAGTGATCCTTACCGGAATGGGAAATGATGGCGTGCGTGGCGCGCAGGCGGTGAAGGATGCTAGTGGCTACGTGATCGCACAGGACGAGGCCACTTCGGTGATTTTTGGAATGAACGGGGAAGCAATTCGAGCCGGCGTAGTCGATCAAGTGCTCCCCATCGACGACATCTTTGCAGCAATTGAAAAAAGGATTCTCTACGTTCAGAGTGCAGCCCGCGCAGGTGCGGTATGAACTCTTCTCGATCCAGAAATATCGGCAGCCGATTCAAGCCGCGCTCTGGCGAGACGGTAATCCTGTTCTCCGTTGGCGGTGCGAAGTTTGCGATTGCCGCAAGTGCTGTGGAAGAAATTCGCGATCTAGCCGGATTACAAAAGCTTGGGTTAGGAGTTCAGCAGAGGTTTGCAAAAGTGAAGCAAACGCTCGAACGCCAGGGGCAGCGCTACTTTGTCGTGGACACGAGCGAACATTTTCATCTCGTGGCGGTTCGTCCATCCAGAGTATTGATCTTGCGGCACGCCCGGGCAGCGGTGATCGCGGATGCTATCGATTGCATGCATGAGCTGAATTCCATGCAAGCACTGCCTCGAGCTTTTTCAGGCGAGGAGCGCAATTGGTACAGGGGCTTGGCGCTGGTGAAGGGAAGAGTGATTCCAGTTGTTCGACCAGAGGCATTTTTGAGCAAGGTGGAAGTTGCGCTCATAGAAGCGTCCATGCGTGATCGCGAGACGGCGGGACAAGTGGTGTCGAGAGCATGACAAAGAGAAGTCAAGCACGAGACAGCTTTGTTGTCTTTCCGTTAGGAAAGAAGCGCTTTGCCTTGATTGCTGAGCAAGTAAGCGAGTTGTCGCGCCCTACAGAGCACGGCGAAGTCGAACAGCAGACTTTTCCCCATACAACGCGAATGCTCACTGGTGTTGTTGTGCGGCGCAACCAGATTGTCCCAGTGGCGGATATAGCGTCAGCATTGATCGGCCCTGAAGTTCCGGAGCGGAAGTTTTATTTGATCGTGAACCTGAGTGCGCGAGGCAAGGTGAATCGGGCCGCAGTTCCCGTTACGGGAGAATGCGAACTGGCCGAAGCCGAACGTCTGCCGGCAAGCGGCAAGCTGCCGCCGTACGTCTCCGGATTGCTTTCCTTCAATGATGAGATTGTCGAGGTGCTCGATCTTGAACGCCTGATGGCCGCCGAGGTGCGAGCATGAGTTCGCAGGCATTTGCCAAGATTCTCGTTATCGATAGCAATGTGTTCTTCGCCAAACGTCTCAGTGAGGCTTTGAAGCAGGAAGGTATGGAAGTGACGCACAGCACCCAGGCAGCCTATGCGCTGACCATGCTGGAATGGGATGCCCCAGCCGCCATTCTGTGCGCGACAAATTTGCGCGAGATGAATGCGTTTGACCTGCCTCGGATCGTTCATGGCGACACGAAAACGGCGCACATTCCTATTGTGGCACTGGGAGACGGCGGGGACCATGCTTTGATGGCGGCTTTCCGCGCCGGCTGCGATGACTATGTGGATCGCAAGCTGGGCCCCGAGCACATCGCATCGCATCTGCGCGCGTTCCTGAAGAGTCACGAAGAAGGTTTTCAGCCAACGCAGATGCTGGGAGGCTCGGACACGGCACTGAGCGGCAGCCTATCGCATCTGGATCTTCTTGGAGTCATACAGATGTTGTTGCACTCGCGGCAGGCAGGCGCTCTCCACATCAACGCTGCCGATCTTGATGGAGTGATGTTCTTTGATGCGGGCGACATTTCCCATGCGGAAGCCGGAGAGCGCATTGGCGACGACGCCGTGGTTGAAATCGTAAAGCGTACCAACGGAATCGAGAACGGAGTGTACAAGTTCGTTCCGGGCGCCACGGCAGCAACTCGCACCGTGCTGCGATCTGCGACCGAACTTATGCTTGACGCTCTGCGTGAGCTAGATGAAAGCGCAAGCTTACTCGACGGGGAGGTTTAGGTGGCTAGCACTCCTACAGTAGTGTTTATCGATGACAGCGCGACGATGCGCGAGGTCATCAAGATCGCGTTTCGCCGCGAAAACATCGAGGTGGTTGCCTATGCCGATGCCGCCAGCGCGCTGCCGAGTATTGAGCAGAGCAACCCTGACGTCGTGATCACCGATGTGATCATGCCGGACAAAGATGGTTACGAAGTTTGCCAGCATATCAAACAGCATCCGCGACTTAACAACACGCCAGTCATTCTCATGTCGGGAGTCGTGAATCGCGCAGTCGCCGAGAAAGCCTTTTCGGTGAAAGCTGACGAACTCATTCGTAAGCCGTTTCAGCCGCAGGATCTGATTACTCGTGTGAAACATTTGCTCAAGTCTGACGCGAGTCCGGCTCCGCAGGGGCAAGGCAACGCCGCCGCGGCACTCAGCAGCATTTTCTCTACGGCACCGGCTGCGAATGGCAGCACAAAACCGCGGCAAACACCCACGGGACCGCAATTCACGGCAGCCGCTACCGTGCCTACAGCTCAGGAGCCGATTTCCGCGGCGGTGCCAGCAAGGCAGCCACCAGGTAACGGAGGTACGTCGAAAGGACCGATAGCCGCGTCGGGCGACGTCAGTAAGCTCAAGATGGAGATTGCCCGCCTGGAAGGTCTTGTAAAGAAGCTGCAATCGGAGTTGGCTGCGGAGCGCGAATACGTCCGCTCACTCGAGGAACACTTCAAGACTGCGCAGCAGGGTTGAGGGAAATCCGCCATGGATGGCGTGCCCACCGCAGACCAGAAGGCGAGGAGTCTGCGGCAAGAGTTGAACGGCTACATGATCAGAATCTCTTTCGATCGCAGATCCTTGATCATATCCCGCAGTTTCGCCGCCTTTTCGAATTCAAATCGCTTGGCCGCCGCACGCATCTGCTCTTCCAGACGCGTTATGTAACCGTCCAAATCTTGTTGAGATCCGAATTCGGGAACTGACTCGACTGCTTCCGTCAGTTCAGTAGCATCGGGATCGACGATTTGCGCCAATGAGTAGTCGAGCGGACGGACAATTGACTCCGGCGTAATCCCATTTTCCTCGTTGTAGGCGCGCTGAATCGCCCGACGACGTTCTGTTTCATCCATCGCGCGCCGCATGGAGTCAGTAATTACGTCCGCGTACAGAATCGACCGGCCATACAGATGTCTTGCGCACCGACCGATGGTTTGAATAAGAGATCCGCTGGAGCGGAGAAAACCTTCTTTATCGGCGTCCAGCACAGCTACGAGCGATACTTCGGGTAGATCTAATCCTTCTCGCAGGAGGTTAATTCCAACGAGCACGTCGTACTCACCGCGACGCAAATCGCGCAGGATCTTAATGCGCTCGAGGGTTTCGATTTCCGAATGCATGTATCGACAGCGCACGCCGACCTCGCTGTAGTACTCGGCGAGATCCTCGGCCATGCGCTTAGTCAGAGTCGTGACCAGCACGCGCTCTTTGCGCTCAGCGCGCAGTCGAATCTCGTGCAAGAGGTCGTCGATCTGGCCTTTTACAGGACGAATCTCAACTTCAGGGTCAATTAATCCGGTAGGCCTGATGATCTGCTCCACTACTACTCCGGCCGACTTCGTCAGCTCGTACGGCCCCGGTGTCGCGGAGACATAGATGGCCTGGTTCACGCGCGTCTCGAACTCCTCGAATTGCAGGGGACGGTTGTCCATCGCGGACGGCAGACGGAATCCGTATTCGACGAGATTGGCTTTGCGGGAACGATCTCCGTGCCACATGCCATGTAGTTGCGGAACGGTTTGGTGTGACTCGTCGATGAACAGCAGGAAATCACGAGGCACATAGTCCAGCAACGTCGGCGGTGCCTCTCCCGGCAGGCGGCCGGAAAAATGCCGTGAGTAATTCTCGATGCCGTGGCAGTATCCGACAGACTTGATCATTTCCAGGTCGAAACGCGTGCGTTGATGAACTCTCTGCGATTCAACCAGGCGGCCCTGCTGCTCGAGTTCCTTTTCCCACCAGGCCAGCTCTTCCAGGATGGAATCGATCGCCTTCTTCTTGCGGTCCGGCTGCAGCACGTAGTGGCTCTTGGGATAAATCGGCAAGCGGGCGTATTTCTGTTTCACTGTCCCAAAGAGCGGATCAATCTGCGAGAGCGACTCAATCTCGTCGCCAAACAGCTCGATCCGGTACGCCATGTCGTCGTACGTAGGGAAGATCTCAATTACGTCGCCGCGCACTCGAAACGTGCCGCGCCGAAAGTCCGACTCGTTGCGGTCGTAGAGAATTTCCACCAGCCGGCGCGTGATGTCTTCCCGCTTGATCTTCTGGCCTTTTTCCAGGAACAGAAGCATGCCGTAATACGCATCCGGAGAGCCGAGACCGTAGATACAACTAACTGAGGCGACGATTATGCAATCTCGCCGCTCAAACAGCGACTTGGTTGCCGAGAGCCGCAGCTTGTCGAGTTCATCATTGATAGTGGCTTCCTTCTCGATGTAAACGTCGCCAGAAGGAATGTAGGCCTCAGGCTGGTAGTAGTCGTAATAGGAAACGAAGTACTCAACTGCGTTGTTGGGAAAGAACTGCTTGAATTCATGGTAGAGCTGCGCGGCCAGAGTCTTGTTATGCGCAAGCACGAGCGCCGGACGGTTGAACCTCTCGATGAGCTTGGCCATCGTGTAGGTCTTCCCCGATCCGGTCACGCCAAGCAGGACCTGATGCTTCTCGCCAGCGTAAAGACCTCGCGACAATTCCTCAATCGCCCGGCCCTGATCACCGGCCGGCTTGTAATCGCTTACCAGCTTAAAATCCATAAGCAGAAGGCCCACAGAACGAAAAATCAGTAAGTGGGCATCTCTCTATTGTGACACAATCACCAAGTCCAGCTCTGCGATCGAGACACTTAGACAGCACAAGTCACTTCGCGCTGTGCAGCGCTTTCTTGCCCTTGAACAGTTTGATCCAATCGCGCGGGCTATCCACGAGCACGTCCGGCGGGGCAGTCTCCAAAGTGTGGGGTGCAAGACCATACGAGCATCCAACGGAGTAGACCCCAGCGTTCTGAGCCGTGATTACATCCACGTCCGAATCCCCTATCAACACTGCCTCCGAGGCTTCACAGTTTGCTTCGCGAAGCAGCTTGCGCACACCAAATGGATCGGGTTTTTTTGTCTCGAAGCTATTTCCGCCATATACCTGGAAGAAGAATTCATTCATTCCGAGTGCATCAACGATTGCTCGTGAAGGTCCCACAGGTTTGTTGCTCAGCACGGCCATCTTGCGCGGGAGGGTATCCGTGAAGCAGAGTGCCTTCAGCGCGTCGATTACGCCGTCATACACGTATGTGTGGTCCAGTTTGTGCTTGCGGTAGTAGTCAAGGAAGAACTGCAAAGCCACGTGCAGGAAGTGTTCGTCTTTGGGATCGCCCAAAGCCCGGCGAACCAGCATAGGGGCTCCATCTCCGATGTAGGTCGCAATTACTTCCAGGGGCAGTTCGTGCCGTCCGAAATGGCGCAGCATCGCGTTCACGGAATTTCCAAGGTCCTGGCGGGAATCAACCAGGGTGCCGTCAAGGTCGAAGATCAAGAGCCGCAACTGGCGAACAGGAATTTCACGATTAATCTTCATTGCTTTCAGTTTATCTGTGGAAGCTGAGCCCGGTAAGTCCGACTATTGTCTTGCGTCTATGATGTTCGCCGACATTCTTTCAGACCGATGAATACACCACATGGATTCCTCACCGTCATGTTGCTCACTTGTGCCGTCTCAGCTCAAACCCCGGACCCAGGAATTCTCGCGGAGGCCCTGCGCATTAAGGCCATCGACAATCACTCGCACCCGCCGAAGCTTGTCGCGCCGGGAGAGAAGGACGATGATTTCGACGCGCTGCCGTGCGATCCGATCAGCCAGATGGATCCGCCATTCCAGACTCGTCCGGAGAATCCACAAATTCTCCAAGCATGGAAGACGCTTTGGGCATATCCGCATAACGACCTCGATCCAGAGCACATAAAGGCTGTAGTTACGGCGAAGCAGAGGATCAAGCAACAGCAGGGAGACAACTATGCAAACTGGGTTCTGGATCAACTCGGCATCCAAACGCAGTTTGCCAATCGAGTTGCGATGGGCCGCGGGCTGCAGGCTCCGCGATTCCGGTGGGTACCGTTTGATGATCCACTACTGTTTCCCGGCAAGGGTTTGGCGCCTTCTTCTCCGGATCGCGAGTACTTCTATCGCCGTGAGCGTCAGTTGCTGAAGCGTTACATCGACGAGTTGGGTGTCAGCGCACTCCCATCGAGTCTCCAAGAGTACAAGGCTCATGTGGTCACTCCCGAGTTGGAACGGCAAAAAAAGGCCGGAGCTGTTGCGATCAAGTTGGAAGCTGCGTATCTGCGGTCGCTCGACTTTGGTCCTCCAATCAGTCAGATTACCGATGCTGATGCAATTTATCGTGCGGCGGTCTCAGGTGGAGTTCCTTCGGACCATGAATACTTGCGACTGCAGAATTACCTGCTGCGATATATGGCGGCCGAAGCTGGCCGTCTCGGTATGGCCGTGCACTTTCATACTGGCGGCGGGTGCGGAAGTTATTTCGACCTGCCGGGCTCGAATCCCACTCTTCTGAGTTCGTTGATCGACGATCCAAATCTTCGCAAGACGACGTTTGTTCTCGTGCATGGCGGAGCACAGACCTTTAGCAAGGAAGTTTCCTATCTGCTGAGCAAGCCGAACGTGTATGCCGATCTGTCGGAACAGACCTGGCTGCTTTCACCGCGCGCGCTCAGCGTCGTTGTGCGCGATTGGCTCGAATGGTATCCCGACAAGGTTCTGTACGGTACGGACCTTGCTCCCGGTCCTCCGGAGCTCGACTGGGAAGAAGTCGGATGGGTAGAGAACCAGACGGCAAGGCAGGCGCTTGCGATCGCCCTCACCGGAATGATGAACGATGGGGAGATCACACGTCAGCAGGCATCAAAAATCTTGCATCTGGTTTTGCACGATACCACTGCGAAGCTGTACGGATTGGAATAGCTACTGCTTCGCGCGTCGAACGAAGAAGTAGCCGATAGTGAGCAGCAAGAGATAAAACGGGCCGCTCACGACAGTGATCCGAGTTTGTGGCACGAACCACGTTGAGCCAATCGCAGCCATCAGCGCGACGAATCCAAAGGTGGAGAGCACTCGTCCGCCAGGAGCGTGCAGTGGCAGTTGTGCCAGTTGATCGGCGGGGAAGCGTTTTCGGAAGTTGATGTGTGCGGCGAGTGTAATCCACCATGCCAGCATGCCTCCGAACAATGAGGCTCCGATGATGTAGAGATACGCTCCTTCAGGCGCGTATGTCTGTGTCAAGATCGCGACCAGAATCCCGATTGCGGAAAGACTGAGAGCGACGTGCGGAGAGCCACCCCCAGTGAGCCGCCCGAGAGCCGCCGGCGCGTATCCGCTGCGCGCGAGGGAGAACAGCATTCGTCCGGCCGCGAAAATGTTTGCGTTTGCTCCTGACAGCGCTGCGGTGAGAACAACCACATTCATTAGGAGTGAAGCTGCAGGTATTCCTGCGATCTGAAATACGGTTACAAATGGACTCTGAACCACTCCCGCCTGAGTCCAAGGCATCACGCCGACCAGTACTGCGGTCGCTCCTATGTAAAGCAGCGCCAGCAGAGCGAACATGATGCGCGTCGCGCGAGCCACGGAAGCTGGAGATTTTGCTTCTCCCGAAGCTATCGCAACAAATTCGATCCCCAGGAAGCTGAATAGAGCAAATGAGGCTGCGAGAAGTGGCGAACTTGCGCCATGAGGAAAGAACCCGCCGGAGACGTTATACTGCGCGGGCGCTCGTTTGGAGAGAAGCAACGCCGCTCCGATCAAGATGAATGCGGCTATGGTTATTACCTTGACCATCGCGAACCAGTACTCGAATGTTCCGTAATCTTTGACTGGACGCAGATTGATGACCAAGAGGAGCGCCGCGAAGACGACGATCCACACAACTGGCGCTGTATTGGGAAACCAGACGCGCATGTAAGTCGCGGCAGCGACCAACTCGCCCCCAACCGCGATCACTACGGCAAACCAATAGCCGTAGCGGGCGACGAATCCGGCCCAGTCGTTCAAGTAAAGCTCGGCGTACACGCCGAACGATCCCGCCGCCGGATGCGCGCTAGCCATTTCGCCCAGTGCCATAGTGACAGTGAAGGCGATCGCAGCGCCGATCACGTAGCTCAGCACGACGGCCGGTCCTGCGATATTGATGGCGGCGCCCGAACCGAGCAGCAGCCCGGTTCCAATCGAACCTCCAACCGCCAACATGGCCATCTGGCCAGCAGTTAGCTGGCCGCGCAGTCCAGTCTCATTGCCGATCGACGAAACAGGGAGGGGCGCTTGGGATGTACTCACAGTGATTGGCAGCGACGCAGATTAGCTTAGGAGCTTAGCAGCTCAGGAGCTCAGCGGCTTAACCCTTCGACTGCGGGCGGGGAATCTCATCAAGCTTTGCCGCAAGAATGAAATCACTTTCCGTAAGCCCATCGATCTTGTGCGTCCAGATAGTTACGGTCACATTGCCCCAACGCAGGAGGATGTCGGGATGATGGCCTTGCTCCTCAGCGACCGCACCAATTGACTTTACAAACTCAAGAGCGCTGACGAAATCGGAAAAGGCAAAGCTCTTGGATATGTGGTGCTCGTCGATTACCTTCCAGTCCTTCACCTGACGCACTAGGGCTGCCAGCTCTTTGCCCTTAAGCGGAGGAACTCCGCCTTTACAGGGAACACAAGTACGGTTTGCAAGGTCGGTCATGCCTCAGCAATATAGCGCATTCGCGCTGAGGGAGCCCGAGTTTGCGGACATTTATAATCGCTTCTTTGCAATAGTTATTCGTATGTCCGACGTGTTGACCACAATTCATTCGTCCAGTGGCGACCCCTTAACCGTCGGACGCGAAGCGGGAAGATCTCAGGCAGCCTTAACAAGGAGAGGAATGAGCGAAATTCGAGAGATTCGTGCGCGAGAGATTCTCGACTCGCGCGGCAATCCAACAGTGGAGTGCGATGTTTTTTTGGCGAGCGGAACCATGGGACGCGCCGCGGTTCCCAGCGGGGCATCAACCGGAGAGCACGAAGCGGTCGAGCTTCGGGACAATGATCCGCAGCATTATCTCGGCAAAGGCGTGCTCAAAGCCGTGGAAAACATCGAGACTGCGATTGCGCCGGCGTTGGGCGGTATGGATCCTTCCGACCAGCGGCTGATCGATGGGACCATGATCGAACTCGACGGCACACCCAACAAAGGACAGCTTGGTGCCAATGCGATTCTTGCCGTTTCTATGGCCTGCGCTCGCGCTGCGGCAAACGACTTGAAGCTGCCGCTCTACCGTTACTTGGGCGGAGTAAACGCCAACGTCCTGCCGGTTCCAATGATGAACATCATCAATGGAGGCGCGCACGCCGACAACAACGTCGACTTTCAGGAATTCATGGCGATGCCGATCGGTGCTGAGAGCTTTGCGGATGCGCTGCGGTGGGGTGCCGAGGTCTTTCATACGCTCAAGGGCGTATTAAAGAAGCGAGGCTACAGTACGGCGGTTGGCGACGAAGGCGGATTTGCGCCTTCTCTGAAATCTAACGTGGAAGCCATTGAAGTAATACTTGAAGCCATTGAGAAGGCGGGCTACAAACCCGGCGGGCAGATCGCGATTGCGCTCGATCCGGCCGTTAGTGAGCTGTACAGCGACGGCAAGTATGTCTTTAAGAAGTCGGATAAGAGTACGAAGGACTCCCAGCAAATGGTGCGCTTCTGGTCCGACTGGGTGAAGAAGTATCCGATTGTCTCCATCGAGGATGCGCTTGCCGAGGACGATTGGGAGGGCTGGAAGATGCTGACGGACGAGATTGGAAACACGATTCAGCTCGTCGGCGACGACCTCTTTGTTACAAACACGGAACGGCTCCGCCGCGGGATCGAACAGGGCTGTGCGAATAGTATTCTCATCAAGGTGAACCAGATTGGTACTGTGACCGAAACGCTCGAGGCCATCGAGCTCGCGCGTCGCAACGGCTACACGGCTATCATCAGTCATCGCTCGGGCGAAACCGAAGACACATTCATCGCCGATCTTGCGGTTGGCACGGGTGTAGGTCAGATCAAAACTGGATCCGCGTCACGTACAGATCGCATTGCCAAGTACAACCAGCTGCTGCGCATCGAGGAAGAGCTGGGACGTGCGGCCGGATTCCTCGGAGTTGAAGCTCTGAACTATCACGGAGCGATTGGTAAAGCCGCTTAGAGTATCGGTAGAGATGCAGCATGGTGCGTCTCTACCTCCTAAAGAGAGGGTTCCATAATGAGACGGTTTTTCTCGAAGTGTGTGATTAGCTTGTTATGCGTTGCCGGAGCGCTCGGGCAGTCGGCGCTGGGAATGTCGCTACCATTTATTTCTACTGAAGCTGTTGCCCAAACCGCTGCTGCGAATGGGGAACAGGCGACCCGTCAAGACGTCGAGAATCTGTTCGCCGTTCTGAAGCTAGATCACATGATGCAGGTCACGATGGCATCAGTGGCCGAACAGATGAAAACCAATTTGCCAGAGCTGATGAAGCAACAGAACGTCGAAATTCCCAAAGAACAGCTCGACGCGATGGCGGAGGACATTTTCCGCGACTATCCCATGAAGGATGTGTTGGATTCGATGATCCCCGTCTACCAGAAACACCTCACCAAGATGGATGTCGCCAACATCCTCGCGTTTTACCAGACACCGACTGGGCAGAAGATGTTGAACGAAATGCCGGAGATGTCGAAGGAAGCGATGCAAGCGGCCAATCCCGTAATGAAGCAATGGATGGCCACGATGATGCAGCGCATGCAGGACCGGGCGCACGCCATGGCGCAGCAGAACACGTCGCAGAAGCCGGGGACGAATTCGAAGGCAAAGTAGGTCGTTCATATGAAACCGTACGCCATGGGCCTCGCGTTACTGTTGTGCTGTGGAGCGGCTGCGCAGAATCCGCCGGCTGGTGCCTCCACGCCAGCTTCCTCGTCAACCCAGGCCGACAAAGATCAGGCTGGGAAGAGAGCTGAGATCCGCCAGCTCATCGAACTTACCGGAGCGGCCAACATATCGGCAGATGCTTTGCGGCAGATCATCTCGCCCTTACGCGCAGGTTTTCCCCAGGTTCCCGACGAGTTTTGGGATACGTTCATCAAAGAGGTCCGCTCCGAGGAATTGATAGACCTCGTTATCCCCATCTACGACAAGTACTACACACGTGCCGAAATTCATGACTTGACTACGTTCTATCAATCTCCAGTCGGTCAGAAGACGATCAAAGTTCTTCCCAAACTCTCTGCCGAGGCGATCGATGCCGGACAGGAGTGGGGACGTATGGTGGCCGATCGCGCCATGCGCAAGCTGCACGACAAGGGCTACGACAAGTCGTCGTCGATGCCTTCTGCGGATTCTCCCGCCGGGCAATGACGACCTGAATAATGAAAAATACTCCACTCGTTCTCATCATTCTTGATGGTTGGGGATACCGCGCCGAAACCAAAGCGAACGCGATCGCGCTCGCCCGCAAGCCGAATTACGACGCTCTGCTGCGCGATTTTCCCAGCACGCTGGTACACACCAGTGGCCGCTATGTTGGCCTCCCCGCAGGACAGATGGGGAATAGTGAAGTCGGACATCTCAACATCGGCGCCGGACGAGTGGTCTACATGGACATCACGAAGATCGACGCGATGATTGAGAATGGCGAGCTCCTTTCGAATCCAGCGCTGCTCTCGGCGATGAAGAACGCGCGCTCGGGCGGCCGTCGGTTGCACTTGTTCGGACTGCTGTCAGATGGCGGCGTCCATTCGCACCAGAATCATCTTTATGCGTTGCTGCGCATGGCTAAGCAGAACGGAGTCGATCGCGTCTTTGTGCATGCATTTATGGACGGCCGTGACACGCTCCCCACCAGCGGCGCCGGATACCTTGAGCAACTTCAGCAGAAGATGCGCTCGCTTGGAACGGGAAGTGTTGCCAGCGTCAGCGGTCGCTACTACGCCATGGACCGCGATAAGCGCTGGGAGCGTGAACGCAAAGCCTTTGATGCGATGGTGAAGGGCAAGGGCGAAGGCGGTACTTACATCGATCCGGTTCGAGGGATGAAGGAATCGTACAACCGCGATGTGACTGACGAGTTCGTCGTGCCCTTCGTCTGTGTGGACAATCGTGGTGAACCCCTGGCCACAATTCGGGACGAGGACAGCTGCATCAACTTCAACTTCCGCGCAGATCGCGCGCGCCAGATCACTCGCGTGCTGGCACGGAACAGCGGGATCACCAAGCAGAATGGTCGAGACCTGCCGGATGCCGAATCGCTGGAGAAGATGATTCCGGCCAGTGAGACTCCAAAGAGCCTGACTTACGTCTGCATGACCCGCTACGACAAACAGTTCGAGTTGCCGTTCGTCGTTCCACCGGATTCATTGACAAACATCCTGGCGAACGTGATGGCGGGTGAGGGCCTGCATAATCTGCGCGTCGCCGAGACAGAAAAGTATGCACACGTAACCTATTTCTTTAACGGTGGAGTTGAGCAGCCTTTTGGCGGAGAAGAGCGTGTGCTGGTGCCCTCACAAAAAGTCCCAACCTACGACTTGAAGCCGGAGATGAGCGCGGAGGGAATAGCCGACGCTGTGGTTGATGCAATCGAACGCGGCGCGTTCCAGGTGATCATCGTCAATTTTGCCAATGCTGACATGGTTGGCCACTCCGGCAAAATCGAGCCCACGGTCAAGGGTGTAGAAACCGTGGACGCCTGTCTAGGTCGCATTTACAAAGCCGTGAAGCAGAAAGGTGGGGCAATGATCGTCACCGCCGATCACGGCAACGCAGAAATGCTGATCGACCCCGTAACAGGTGGGCCGCACACGGCGCATACCCTCAATCCTGTGCCGTTCATTGTCGTCAGCGATGATGACAAAAAGTTTGGCCTTCGGGCGGACGGAGCGCTCCAGGATATCTCGCCCACTGTGCTTGGTATGCTCGGGATCTCGCAACCGAGAGAAATGACTGGACATGACTTGAGGGTGATACCTGGATGATGCCGCCATGTGGAAGTGCACGAAATGCAGTCGAGAATTTGCGAATCAGCATCAGTCACATTCGTGTTCGACGCGTCCTCTGGAGGAGCATTTCCGCGGACGTGCCAAATTAACGGTCGCAATCTTCAAGCGCCTGCTTAGAACCGTTAAACGCAACGGACCGGTAACGGTCATCTCAAGCAAGACCCGTATTGCGTTCCAAACTCGTATGAGCTTTGCAGCGGTAGTGATTAGGAATGATTTTTTGCGAGGCCACCTGGTGCTGGCCGAACGTACTCTGGATCCTCGATTTTCCAGAATCCAAACCATTTCTCCACGCAATCATGTACACGAATTCGTGTTGAACGACGTTGGAGACATCGACAGCCGTTTCTGTGAACTCATCGCGAAGGCCTATGCCGTTGGGAATCAGGAGCATTTGCGGAGACCGGCGAAGCCTTTGTGAAAGTCCTCCTCGCCATCCATCACCGCTTCGACCTCTGGAATGCGCCAGAATGGCTTGGGTCGCGGCTGCAACAAGAATTCCCGCAGCACACATTTGTCCAACTCCCCAACCTCGATCAACTTGTGTCCGAGATCACTGATGCTGAAGTGTTGATCGGCTGGCAGCTCCGCCCCGAACAATTCAAGGCCGCAAGCAGATTAAGGTGGATCCATGCCACGACGGCTGCGGTGCACCAACTCATGTTTCCCGAACTGGTCGCGAGCGATGTGCGAGTTACAAACTCCACGTCGATCCACGGACCAGTCGTAGCAGAACACGCCATTGCCTTAGTGTTCGCACTGGCGAAAGGATTGAACTTTGCGGTCAGGTATCAGACGCAGGGCCACTGGGGACAACAGGGCTTGTGGAGTAGTCCGCTGCGTCCCCGAGAACTTGCCGGAGCCACCTTGGGAGTAATTGGTTTAGGTGCCATTGGCCGCGAGTGTGTCCGCTTAGCAAAGGCGCTGGGCATGAGTGTAGTGGCTTTGAGGGAGCATCCGGAGAAGGGAAGCGAAGGCTCGGATCGCGTTTTTGGTCCAACTCAGCTCGATCAATTGTTAGCCGAAGCCGAGTACGTCCTGCTCGCGGCTCCTCTCACCGGAAAGACTCGGGCTTTGTTCAATGATGAGGCTTTTTCGAAGATGCGAGGCGATGCCTGTTTCCTCAATATCAGCCGGGGAGATCTGGTCGACGAGCAAGCCCTTGAGCGAGCTCTTCGGTCGCGCAAGATTCGTGCAGCGGCGCTCGACGTCTTCCAAACCGAGCCTCTGCCTCTCGAGTCTCCCCTATGGAATTTGGATAACTTGCTGATCACGCCCCATAGCGCGGCTCTTACGGAAAAACTATGGGATCGGCACCTCCTCCGCATCACGGAAAACCTGCGCCGGTACGTTGCGGGCACCCCTCTGCTCGGGGAAGTAGATAAACGGAGGGGATATTGATTTCGTCTCTTATAATGAGAGAAGCCAACGTGGATCTGGCCGCCCACGTCCGGACGTTGGGTCTTGAAGGATGACAATAGAGCCGAGCACAGAGAAGTCGACCACGATGCCGTCCAAACGCCAGCGAGTTCTCTGGAGCTGGAGCCGCGATCTGCTTCTCGCGCTCGCTTTTTCGGCGCTCTTCATCGTCTTTCTATATCAGCCGGTGCGCGTAGAGGGCACCAGCATGCTTCCCGGTCTGCAGGACCAGGAACGCATCTTCATCAACAAGTTCGTCTACAAGCTCGAGCCCATAGAGCACGGCGACATCGTCGTATTCCACTATCCCTTCGATCCGTCGAAGAGCTATATCAAGCGCGTGGTCGGCGTTTCGGGTGACCGCGTGCGCATCGTCGAGGGACAGGTTTACGTGAACGGCCGTCCACTCAATGAAGCTTATGTGCCTGGCGAGTACTTCGACTATCGGTCACTCGCCGAAATCACCGTTCCACCGCATTCTTACTTCGTGCTCGGCGATCATCGATCACTCTCGAACGATAGCCGTGACTTCGGTGCAGTAGGCGAGAACTACATTTACGGCAAAGCCGTTTTTGTCTATTGGCCGATGGAAAAGTTGGGAGTGCTTCGCTGAGGGAAAGCGAACACGAAGGTCACGAAGGAAACAGCGAAGGTCACAAAGATTAGATTGAAGGACCTGCGGCCGCCCTCGGCCGGGTGTTTGTTAAGGAACCCACAACATCCAAAGAACATCACGATCACTTTTGGTTCTATTGAGGATATTCGCCATAACGAGGAAACCCGCGAGGTCGTGCGTCGGTCCCTAACATTCCTGAGCTTCGTGACCTCGCGAACTTTCCTTCGTGACCTTCGTGTTCGCCTCTCTGTCACGTGATAAACTCTATAAAATCCACCCCCGGAGAAACAGGTGCAAGCAATCCTTGCGCTGGAAGATGGCCGCATCTTCCGAGGCAAAGGCTACGGAGCGAAAGCAGAGTGCTACGGGGAAGTCGTTTTTAATACCTCTCTCACCGGATACCAGGAAATTTTCACCGATCCGTCCTACGCCGGCCAGATCGTAGTACTCACCAACCCGCAAATCGGCAACTACGGCACGAATCCTGAAGACAACGAAGCCGTTCGACCCTTCATCGAGGGCCTTGTCGTTCGCGAATTCTCGCCAATCAGTTCCAACTGGCGTTCGCAGCAGGCTGCCGATGAGTATTTGGAGCGCTTCAACATTCCCGTAATTGCGGATCTCGACTCGCGCGCTCTGGTTCGACATTTACGCACTTACGGCGTCATGCGCGGCGTGGTCTCGCTGATTGAATCGGATCCCGACAAGCTAGTGGCCAAAGCTCGTTCCATTCCCAAGATGGATGGCACCGATCTGGCACGCGTAGTTAGCACCAAGCAGCGTTATTCGTGGAATCAAGGTCCGGTCGTGACCTATGCTGGTCAGCCGATCAAAGAGTTTGATCCTGAGCGCGCGCTGCATGTTGTTGCTTACGATTACGGCATCAAGCAGAACATTCTGCGAATGCTTGTGGATCAAGGTTGCAGTGTGACGGTTGTCCCGGCAGAGACGAGCGCAGAAGATGTCCTCGCGCTCAAGCCTGACGGCGTGTTCCTATCCAACGGCCCCGGCGATCCCGAACCGGTCACCTACGCTCATGAAAGCATTCGCAAGCTGGCAGGGAAGACTCCGATCTTCGGAATCTGCCTTGGACATCAGCTGGTAGGTCTAGCTCTGGGCGGGAAGACTTACAAGCTAAAGTTCGGGCATCACGGCGGCAATCATCCAGTTCGCCAGGAGCGCACCGGGAAGATCGAGATCACTGCCCACAATCACAATTTCGCGGTCGACCCTGATTCGCTCAAGCAGAGCGAAGTTGAGATGACGCACTTCGATCTGAACGACGGCACGCTGGAAGGCATGCGGCACAAATCGATGCCGCTCTTTACAGTGCAATACCATCCGGAAGCTTCTCCTGGCCCGCATGACTCGCATTACCTCTTCGGGGATTTTGTGAAGATGATGCAGGAGTGGAAGGGTTGACGCGGATTACGTTCTGAACGATGCCAAGACGTAACGACATCTCGAAGATTCTGGTTATCGGCTCAGGTCCTATCGTTATTGGACAGTCTGCCGAATTCGACTACTCGGGTACGCAGGCGTGCAAAGCGCTCAAGGCTGAGGGCTATGAGGTAGTGCTGGCGAACTCAAATCCAGCGACCATCATGACCGATCCAGAGCTTGCTGATCGCACGTATATCGAGCCGCTGACGCGCGAATACCTGGAAGAGATCATTCGTGTTGAATTCGAGATGAAGACCGGCGGCAAGTTCGCTCTGCTGCCAACCGTCGGCGGACAGACGGCGCTGAATCTGGCCGTAGCACTTGCTGATGCCGGTGTTCTGGAGAAATACGGAGTCGAGCTGATAGGCGCTCAACTGCGTGCGATCAAGATGGCCGAGGATCGGCTGCTATTCAAAGACGCAATGACGCGTATCGGACTCGGCGTTCCCAAATCAGCACTTGTTAATAATTTGCGTGATGGCCTCGAGTTCTCAGGAAAGATCGGATTTCCGGTCATTATTCGTCCTTCATTCACTCTCGGAGGATCAGGCGGCGGTATCGCTTACAACCGCGAAGAACTGCTCGAAATTGTTGCGCGCGGTTTGGATCTTTCGCCTGTACATGAAGTCCTGATTGAAGAGTCGGTACTCGGGTGGAAAGAGTATGAACTCGAGGTGATGCGTGACCTAAAAGACAACGTCATCATCATCTGCTCGATCGAGAACTTCGATCCAATGGGCGTACACACCGGCGATTCGATCACCGTTGCTCCCGCGCAGACGCTAACCGATCGCGAGTACCAAAATATGCGCGATGCTGCGATTCGCGTAATTCGCGAGATCGGCGTCGAGACCGGCGGATCGAATATCCAGTTCGGTGTTCATCCCACCACGGGACGCATGGTCGTGATCGAGATGAATCCGCGCGTCTCGCGCTCTTCGGCGCTGGCCTCAAAGGCCACAGGGTTCCCGATTGCGAAGATCGCCGCGCGTCTCGCGGTTGGTTATACGCTCGACGAGATCCCGAACGACATCACGCGCAAGACACCGTCTTGCTTCGAGCCAACCATCGACTACGTGGTTGTAAAGATCCCGAAATGGCAGTTCGAAAAGTTTCCGGGCGCCGAAGAAGGACTCGGACCGCAGATGAAGTCGGTGGGCGAAGCGATGGCCATCGGCCGTACGTTCAAAGAAGCCTTGATGAAAGGTGTCCGCTCGCTCGACCCCGGAAAGCGTGCGACGGCCGAGGATATCGAGCCGCGTCGATTGATGCAGCGCCTTGTAACTCCGCATCCAGAACGCCTGATGTATCTGCGCTACGCCTTGCGTGAGGGTCATACCATCAAGGAGCTTGCGCGCATCACAGGTATCGATCCGTGGTTCCTGCACCAGCTGAAAGAGATCTCCGATATGCAAAAGGAGATCGAGAAGCATCCCGCCGATTCCACGCCGCCGCAGATTGTGCGCGAAGCCAAGCGCATGGGTATCTCAGATGCGCGGCTCGCCGATTTGTGGAAGATGGGAGACAACAAGGGAGCTGCTGAGAAGGTCCGCCACTTACGTGCTAAGAACGGTCTGAAGCCCGTGTTCAAACTCGTGGATACCTGTGCCGCCGAGTTTGAGAGCTACACGCCGTATCTGTACTCCACCTACGAAGAGGAGGATGAGGCGCCGCCGACGCCGAAGAAGAAGGTCATCATTTTGGGAAGCGGTCCGAATCGAATCGGACAGGGAATTGAGTTCGACTACTGCTGTTGCCACGCTTCCTTCGCGCTCCGCGACGACGGTTTCGAGACCATCATGATCAATTGCAATCCCGAAACGGTCTCGACCGATTATGACACCAGCGATCGTCTGTACTTTGAACCGCTAACGCTGGAAGACGTGCTCGCGGTTTACGAGCACGAAGCATCCGGTGGAGCTCCGGTGGAGATGATCGTTCAGTTCGGTGGGCAAACTCCGCTGAATCTTTCGCTGCCACTGAAGGCCGCAGGAGTGCCGATTATCGGCACTTCGCCAGAGTCGATCGATCTCGCTGAAGATCGTAAGCGCTTCGGAAAGCTGCTCGAAGAGCTCGATATCCCCCAGCCTCCTGGCGCGTTGGCCACGAGCGTGGAAGAAGCGGTGGCAGGTGCTAATCGCGTCGGATATCCCGTTTTGGTTCGTCCTTCGTACGTACTCGGTGGGCGGGCGATGGTCATCGCCTACGATGATGCGTCGGTAATCCGCTACATGAAGGAAGCGGTTGAATACTCGCAAGAGCGTCCCGTGTTGATCGATCACTTCCTCGAAGCCGCTATTGAAGTGGATGTGGACGCTCTCTCCGACGGGGAGGACGTGGTTGTCGCCGGCATCATGCAGCACATCGAAGAGGCCGGTATTCACTCCGGCGATTCGTCATGCGTGCTGCCGGCTGTGGATATTCCTCGGCATCTTCTCGATGTAATGCGCGACTACACGTTTCGCCTGGCACGCGCGCTCAGAGTCATCGGGCTCATGAACATCCAGTTCGCGATTCAGAGGGACAAGGTTTACGTGCTCGAAGTGAATCCGCGCGCTTCACGCACTGTGCCGTATGTATCGAAGGCCACCGGCGTCCCCCTGGCGAAGATCGCTGCCCGCCTTATGACTGGACGCAAGCTGCGTGAGTTCTTGCCTGAGTATGTAGAACGCGCTGCTGACCTCGATACCGGCGACTGTTACTTCGTGAAGAGCCCGGTATTCCCGTGGACGAAGTTCCCGGGTGTGGACACAGTGCTTGGGCCTGAGATGAAGTCGACGGGCGAAGTCATGGGCGTTGGCCAAAGCTTTGGCGAAGCCTTCGCGAAAGCGCAGCTCTCGGCCGGGCAAACACTCCCCACGAACGGAACCGTCTTTATTAGCGTCGCCGATCGTGACAAGGCCGGCCTTGTCGATCTCGGACATCGCTTTGCAGATCTAGGCTTCACCATCGTTGCTACCCACGGAACTGCCAGCGTGTTGGAGAACGCCGGTCTGGCTGTAGAGCGCGTTTACAAAGTCAAAGAAGGTCGTCCGAACGTGGTCGACCTCATCAAGGGTGATCGCATTCAGCTTGTAGTCAACACTCCTCAGGGGCAGGATCCATGGTTCGACGAGCAGGCGATTCGTCGAGCAGCCGTTACGCACCGGATTCCTACGCTTACGACCATCGCCGCGGCTCGAGCTGCTGCCGAGGGCATAGCTTCGCTTCAACAGGGTCAGATTGCGGTACGAATCTTGCAGCACTTGCACGCCGAGCGCGCAATCGCAGCGAAATAAGCGTCATACAACTGCCGACTTCCCGCAACATCGGTGTTACAACCCTGCAAACCTCTTTACTTAAGTTCTGGTTCCGGGTGATCGCCAATCGCAGCCTCCGCATCAGATTTCTCAGTGGAGGTTGTATGCAAGTCATGGAACGAAGACTCAGCGTCCCAGATCTCATTCTCATCGCCGGTACTCGGGTGGCATTCGGCATAGGAATTGGCCTGTTGATCTCTGACAGGCTCAATCGCGATCAGCGTAGGGCTGCGGGATTAGCGCTCGTTGGTGTTGGAGCAGCCACCACGATCCCGTTAGCAATCAGCGTGATCGGTAAGAAGGGTGACGTCACGAGCATAGATCTGAAACGGGCCGCGTAAGGCCAACATCGGCGGGTAAACACAAAGGAGCCCCGAAAATGCCGGACAATCTCAGAATCGGAATTGACGAAGTAAGGAAACGAGTGAAAGCCGGCGAGGACATCGTCTTTGTCGATACTCGCAATCCGCAGGCGTGGGCGCAGTCTGACGTGATGTTGCCGAAAGCAATGCGCATTCCTGCGGATGACCCAGATAAGCACCTCTCCGCAATTCCCAAAGACAAGATGATCGTTGCCTACTGCACGTGACCGAACGAAGCCTCCAGCGCCAGTTTGGCGCAAAAGCTTCGTGCACGTGGCTTCAAGAATGCGTTGGCGCTCCAGGGCGGGTTCGATGCGTGGCGAAACGCAGGTCTACCCGTCGAATCAAAGGTGGAAGCCGCTTAGCTCGCTAACACAAAAACATACTGCTGACCTGATATCCGCTTTAACGCCTGAGTTTCCTAATCAAAGGAAGCATGGCCCGAAACCGTCCGAAAAATTTCTCCCAGAAGAATGTCGATTTTCATGCTTCCCATCCGTTGATAGTGTGAAGCGGGCAGAGCAGAAGCGTAACGGAATGCCCGTCCGAGGAGAAACGCCATGACCATCAAGAGTCTGTTCTCGCTCATACGGCTCCTGTTGCTTATTTCGAGCACGAGCGGTGCAAAGCCGCCGGCCACGCCTGCTGAAATCCAGTCAGCAGCAGCCCTTGCCAGGCTCAAGAGTCTGGCTGGAGAATGGCAATCGGTAGGATCAAAAGGGGAGCACGCGAAACTAGGATACGAAGTAATCTCGGGAGGGTCGGCGGTGATGGAGCGATTCTCGAGCGAAGCTCTTCCGCCGAACAGCGGTGAGATGATTACGGTCTATTACGTCGATCGCGGAGAACTGGTCCTTACGCACTATTGCATTGCCAGGAATCAACCTCATCTGCGAGCAACCCTGTACGATGCAAGGACCGGCGAGCTCGATTTTGAGTTCGTGAGTGGGGACAATATGCCCACTGGCGATGAAGGCCATATGCACAGCGCTAAGATGCACTTCATCGATGAGAATCATCTTTCCACCGAATGGCAATACATGGAAGGACATTCGCCCAAATTCAAGGAAGTCTCGCAGTTCACGCGAGTAAATTAATTCCAAGGAGACGACCATGTCGCAATACTTACTATTGCTTTACCAGGATGGGGCTGCGGGAGCGAAACTGGATCCCAAGTTCATGCAGGAAGCCATGGCCAAGTATCAGGCCTGGGGACAGAAGCTGAGGGACAAGGGGCTTTACCTGGGCAGCCACAAACTAGAGAACGAACCCGGCAAGGTCCTGCGCAATGTCGGCGGCAAGGTTCTGGCGACTGACGGGCCTTACAGTGAAACCAAGGAGTGGCTTGGCGGATACTACCTGATCGAGGCGCCCAGCTACAACGCTGCGGTGGAAGCCTCGCGCGATTGTCCTCACCTGGAGTACGGCGGCACGATTGAAGTACGAGAAGTGGATGCCAGGGTGGCTGCCGCGAATGCAAAACGGGCAAGCTGAAATTTGTGTCCCTCATTAGTCATTCTCGACGGGATATCTTCCGCAACATGCCGAGGAGAAGCTCGGCATCGTTGCTGGATAGATTCAGACGATAAACCAGCCTTCGGACTTTCTCCGTAGTCGATGGCAAGGCACCCTTTTTGGTGTAACCACTTGTCCTTAGTGCATCCGATAAGACGCCGGTTATGCGCTCGATCTCTTCGCCGGTGGCCGGCTCGCGTTGGCCGGAAGCCAGGACGACATTCGGTTCGCGTGTGATTTCGTAGAGGCACACCGCTACAGCCTGTCCAAGGTTCATCGATAGATTTTCTTCCCGTGTAGGGATACGCAGGATCGAGTGGCAATAGCTGAGATCTTCGTTGGAGAGTCCCACCTTCTCTGATCCGAATAGCAGTGCGAGAGGAGCAGCATTGCCCAACATCAGTTGGGTGCTCTGATCGAGCCGCATGACAGCATGCTGCGATTGCCGATGACCAAGAGCGGTTGTTCCGACGATTAGTGAACAGTCCCTGACAGCCTCAGGTACTGCCTTGTACTCCTGCGCGTGATGAAGCACGGGCGAGGCGCCGACTGCGGAGCGTGCTTCCCGAAATGCGACCTCATAAGGATTCACGACACGGAGTTGAGAAAACCCAAAATTACTCATCGCGCGCGCAACTGCGCCTATATTGAGTGGATTGCGTGGCCGAATCAGAACAATTCGGACACGAGATTGGAGGGCGCTGGGCAAGAGTCAATTGTAAGTCGAGCCGACGGGGATTCGAACGATCGGCGGAGCTGCCGGCATCCTCGTATCGACGCAGCATGCTGCGTCTCTACTATGCAGCCTAAAGAGGCAGTCTACCGTTGTGTCAGCAGCGTGTTATCGTTGCCGACAGTGGCGGTGTCGATGCGGTCAGGCATTTGGAATTCGTTTTCCAGGCCAATGTTTGGATACTTTGGTTTCAAATATTTATTGACGAAGAGCTCGAGCGCTAGATGAGGCACATCAACACCATCGATAGAGACCGTCTGGATGTTTACATGACCTTGCCCATTTTGGGCTGAAGCAGTAGCGCTGATCTCCACGTCATGTACTCCGCTGAACATTGAGAGTAGCGGATTCAGGTTGCGTCGCCCTTCCTTTACGGCGTCGAAATCAACGGTCGCGTTGGCTTTGATGGTGTCGGGCTGCGAGTGAAACACTACTTTCTGGACGCCTTGTGGCAGCTTATATCCTCCCTCGCGGAACCAGGCGTTCAGCTCATCCGCGTTGATTTGCGTCGAGCGTCGCTGCACGGGATTTGATTTTCCGTTCCGTTCCAGAAAATCGAATTTACTCTGACATCGCTTGGCAGCCGGGGAAAAGTGCGCTGTATCAATGGGAGCCTGTGCGTTAAGAAACACGGAGAAAACAAGCATCACTGTGAACAGGACGCCTGCCATGTGGCTGCGTTGGATTACTGCCCTTATGGCAGCCACGCGATCGACCCGACTAGTGGCTGTGCGTCGAAACCGCTCTTGTGGTCCGAAAGTTCTCATAATCAGTTTCAAACCCGTCTTGCTCTGATGTGTTTTGATTTGTTAACCCTACGCGAGTGTTGGCCTGGGTACTAACGTGCTTCGGCCAATTTCGCGGGTTCGCTGGAAATGGTGGGGTTGGCAATCGTGCCTGAGGCGATGAATCCGCTGCCGTTAGCACGCAAAAACTTCAGATTCCACTCGCGATTGAATGAGACCTGCCCGCTCACCTCGCGCACGCCAGAGGTCGAGGTCATGCGGGTATTTTGCAGCGCAATACGCCGCTTCTCGACCGTAAAGTGACCGCTCCAGGCAGCGAAGTTGAGTGGTGACGCGGCTTCACTATCGGAGTGCAGGCTACGAATTTCGCCATTGTGCCAGCTAAACGCGCCAGAGCCGTTTGTGGATGAAACTAGCTCATCGACCGTTCGGCCATTCATGGTGAGCTTGTAATCGACGTCGACGTTCCCGCTAGCGAGTGGCACTTCGAGTTCGCCATCGATATCTTCCATACGAATGCGCTTGAGCGATCCTGTACCGCTGATGGTAGGTCGCTGGCTGGAGAAGTCGAACGCCATGTCGCCCGAATGCTTACCGCCAAAGAGCTCTGCGGTCCAGTGCCTTACGAGAATTTTTCCAGGCGCGAGCTCCAGTTGCGCGCTTACGTTCTGTGCGTGAAAGTTCCGGACATTCAGATGCTGAGCCGAGATGTTGCCATCGCATGGAATGTCGAGCAACCACTTCGCATCAAATTGTCGTGCCGGGTTGAAGAACGGTATCGAAAATCCTGATGAGGCGTTGAGCAGTTTGAGCAGCGCAGCGTCGCTGAGGTTCTCAGTCTGTAAGTCGAATGTTGCGTTGCAGAGGAGATGGTCTTCACAGTGCCTTGCGGCAGAGAAGCTTCCCGTGAAGGCGAATTCCGAATGGGGAAAGCTCCCCAGGATTTGTTCAGCATGCAGGCTCTGGCCATCGAACTTCAGGGAACCGGCTGAGACAGTAAGAGGTTCAGATACTCCGCGCAAGGACAATACAGCGGATTTGATCTGTGCGTGGCCTGAGACCGACGGAGGAGCAAAATGTTGCCACTCACCCGAGTACTGTGCACTAATCATTCCCGATCCTTCGAGATCGGTTTTCGGTGGATTCAGCCCAAGCACGCGCGCGGCCTGCATCAAACGCCGCCACTCTACTGGACCATTTAGATCAATACGATATCCATCCGCATCGAACAGCGCCGAAAGTTGGGCTTTACCGCCAAGGTCGAGCATGAACGGCTCAAGTACAGCACGCGACGCCGTGCGCTGAGGTGCAACCTGGTGCCGCGACTTTGGGAACACCGACTGCGGAGAACTGAAGTTCAAGCTAACGACGCGAGGAAATGCGAGCGGAGAGTCCAGCACACGAGATTGAATTACTACCCGGCTCGCTGTGGCTGCGCCACTCCACTTCGCTGGTGCTCCCCCAATGCGCTCGATCAACCACGTGCCGTCGATAAGGCCATCGGCGGTCAGGTCGTCAGGCAGAGCGCTTTTGGCATGCAGTGCAGCCCGAATCAACGACGAAGCCGGAACCTTACTGGCGAAGAGCCTGAGCTCGATGTCTGGCGACTCACCAAGTAAATGAAAATTGCCTTGCGCCGCCAAGACGCCTGATTCCATGGGCAAGCGGCAGTTGAACTCAAGTCGGTTGGCCGCGCTATCCGGGGCAGCCGCGCGGAAGCGGTTCTCACAGTTCACCCGCAGGTTAAACGAGGTATTGCGCGCGATGTCATAGCGCCGGAATTCATCGATGCTGACATTCAGCTTCGCCGTGAAATCAGTGGGAGTCCCTTTGAGCTCGGAGCTAAGTTCGACAGCGCCGCGCCATCCCGGGTCATGCCCTCGTGCAATAAGTGTGATCGCGCTTACCTCTGGCCGCTCCCAGGTTACTTGCAAGTGGAATGGTGTCTCTGAAAACTTAGGTGCGCGATCGAATGAGCCTGAGACCTTGATCGAGCCAGTGTCGGTAACGCGCTCATCCGTTCTCAGAGGAATGGCCTTCAGGCGAACGTTCCAGCGATTCTCTGCCGCGAGCCAGAGCGCAAAGTCGGCGTCGGAGAGTGCGAAGGGCTTCTTTTCCGCACCAAACTTGAAGTTAATGCGACTCTCGTTGAGTTCGATGTAGGGGAAACGCGTCCTGGTTTCTGGCTGCTTCTTGTTAGTTGGTGCCGATGGAACTTGCGCCGCGCGATTGATGAGGCGCTCGAGGTTCCAGTGGCCGTCAGGAGAGCGCGCGATATTCAGGCTGGCTTGCGTAAGTGAGATGCTGGCGATCTCGAATCTTCCTCGCCAGAGTGACGACACACGCAGTGTCGCAACGCTGCTCTGGCCGGCGTCCTCGGAGGTCTGCAGAATCGGCTCGGCGCCAAACTCGTAGCCATCGCTGATTCTTAGTTGTCGAAAGGTAAATCCAGGCAGCGGAAGCAGTCGCAGACGAACATCTTCGATCGTCACTGGACGTCCCAGAGACCGTGATAGAGACTCCGAGAATCGCGCGCGAAAGTGATTCAGATTAACCATGGGCGGAAGCAGAAATCCCAGTACCAGCAGGAACGCTAGCAATAGGTAGATTCGCTTTCGCGCAATTAACGAGGACATTTAGTGCACCAGTTGGAACATGCGGCGCCAGCGCGTCTCGTCGAAAAAGTGCAGAGCGACGTGCCCAAGGAATTGGATGCGATCGCTCATCTCCGTCTTTTGCCACTGATCCGGCGGAGTTTGAAACGACCAATACACAAATAGAGGACGACCGATTATGTTTTCGCGAGGGATAAAGCCCCAGTAACGGCTGTCGTAACTCTCGTCGCGATTGTCACCCATGCCGAAATAGCTGTCGGGAGGCACCACCAGATCCTCGCCCTGTTTCAGAACTCCCACCTGTACTGGCCATTCAGGTGAAACCTGGGCTGAAGCCTGGATCGCTGGAACTGCCGGAAAGTTGTCTCGATACGGGTTGTAATCGCCGACTTTGTGAATTAAATACGGTTCGCTGAGCGGCTCTCCGTTGCGATACACCACACCGTTGCGCAAGTGAAGTTTGTCTCCGGGAATCCCGATCACGCGCTTCACTACGTAGAGTCCCGGAGTTTGTGGCGATAGAAATACGACGATGTCGCCGTGACGGATCTGCCGATAATGCTCAAACGGAGCCCAACGCGTCGGCGGAGCAACGGTAATGCGATCCACAAAGACGTGATCGCCGATCAGCAGAGTGTTTTCCATCGAACTCGAAGGAATTTCAAAAGCCTGAATGTTGAACGTGATGATAAAGAGTCCCGTAACCAGGACTGCCGCCATGGAAGATATGAACTCCATGGGCGTTTCTTTCTTCTTTTCCGGCTTCTCGGGCGGCGCCGCTTGCGTCTTTTCTTTGGGTATAAGTACGTCGCTTTTCACGATTAAGTAATCCAGTTAGGCAGAATCAGCGAACCAGACGGAATGTCCGGTCCCAACGAGCGTCCTCCGGAAGGTGGACGAGCGTGTAGAGCAAACGTCCAAGTTTACCATCCGACGCAGCGGTCTCCGGGCGCTGGACCGACCAGTAAATCAGGAACGGACGCCCAATAATGTTCTCTCGGGGCACAAATCCCCAATAACGGCTGTCTAAACTCTCGTCGCGATTGTCGCCCATCACAAAATATTTTCCTGGCGGAACCACGATCTCGCCCTGATGCACGACGTTATGCATCTCCACCCACCAACGCGAGTTCACTTCGGGACTGATGTAGTTTCCTGCAGGAAAATTGTCGCGATAGGAGTCGAATTGCTGACTTTTGTGGATGGCAAACGCCGAATCGTCGATCGCTTTGCCGTTTACAAAGACTTTTCCGCGATACAAGTGAACGTGATCCCCGGGAATTCCGACAACGCGCTTCACAAAATGCTGCGCCGGTTGAATCGGATATCGGAAGACAATGATGTCGCCCCGGTTGATCGGCGAGTACGGTAGAAGCGAATTCCAGATACCGCCGTCGGCAAAGTGGACCTTATCCACCAGCAAATAATCCCCAATCAGCAGCGTCTTTTCCATTGATTGGGACGGGATCTGGAACGCCTGGGCGAGGAATGTGATGACAAATACGGCAAGGACTACCGTGGATGAAAGCCATTGAATTCCGCTCATCCAGTCGTCGGCATCTCGTCTGCGAGCAGGCTTTGCTGATTTTGCAGGAGCTGCAGCCTTCACTTCAGATTCAGGAATGCCCGCGGCGCTCTCGCCGACCGGTGTTTCCGACGGAAAAACCGCGACCGAGCCAGGAGATTGAACGCCTTCACCTGGCTCAGCTAGCGGAGTGGCGGGCGATTCCATGGGCTCGTTCATGCCTGCCCCGCTTGAACCGGTTCATTAGAGCGGAGATATTCCAGCGCGATTCGTGCTGCCTGCTGTTCGGCTTTTTTCTTCGTGGAGTCCTCGCCGGAGGCCACATACAACGGTTCCTGGGCCCCTTGCTCAAGGATACGAACTTGCATAGTGAACAGTTTCCGATGTTCCGGGCCGGTTTCGCTTACGACTGAATACACGGGTTGCGCCAGCCCTTTCGCCTGAACCCACTCCTGAAGCGCCGATTTGTAGTCGGTAAAGTGCTCATTCAGATCTGGATTTGACTCCAACCGAGCTAATTCGGGTTCCAGAACGAGGCTTACGATCAATTTTTGTGCCGGTTCCATGCCTCCGTCCAAGTAGACCGCGGCGATTAGCGCCTCCAGTCCATCGGCCAGAAGACCCGGTTTCGATCGTCCGCCACTACGCTCTTCTCCGCGTCCAAGCAGCAAAAAATGGCCAAGTTGCAGGTTCCGCGCCACCTTTACTAGATGCCGCGCGCTCACCAAATGCGCCCGCATCTTCGAAAGTTGGCCCTCCCGATGCGCCGGGAAGCGTTGAAACAGCAATTCACTGGTCACCAGGCCGAGCACAGCGTCACCGAGGAACTCAAATTGTTCGTTATCTTTAGCGGGATTAGCGCCGCTTTCGCCGCCATTTGCTGCGGCTTTGGTCTCCATTTCGTGGGCCAAAGAGCTGTGTGTAAGGGCTTGGCGGAGCAGTTCCGGGGAAGAAAAGTGGTACTCCAGCGCCGATTCAAGTTGTTCTACATCTTCGATTTTCATCGACGCATGCGCGATCTACGGCAAATTTGATTTAGGGGGAGTGTTAGTTGCAGGCGCAGCAGGAGCCGGATTTGACGCCGGTTGTGCGCCACTTTCGTTCAATTTTGTTAGACGATCAACCTCTTGCTTGGCCAACATTGCCACCGGAGAGTTCGCCGGAGACACTTCCATGGCCTTATTCGCCGAAATTAATGCTGCTGGATACTGCTTTAGGTGGTCTTGAGCCAAGGCTAAGCGGAGATAAGTGAGCGGTTCCACCGGCCCGGGAACACTTAAAGCAATGGATTGCTGGAATTCCTGAGCGGCTGCGTCGTCGTTTTTACGGTCTAGCTGCACCATTCCAACAGCAGAATGTGCCATCGACTTGAGCACTTTCTTCGCGGATTCAATCTGCTCCGAGCTGGCGTTCGAGGGCACCATAAGGTCGCTATTCACGCTTTCCAGGGACCTTTGCGCATACTTTACGGCTTCATCGTACCGCTCTTCGCGGTCTAAATCGCCCTCGCGCGTACGTTCCGCGAGCACTGTCGCCGCCATAACCAGCGCTACTGGGTCGTTGGGCTCATAAGTGAGGACCTTTCGCGCCATTTCTAACGTCTTTTCGGGGTCATTCGCCTGCTGATAGCGGCGCATTATCGCCGAATAAAGCAGACCGCGAAGGTCACTCTGGGTGAATTTTGTGGCGAAATCGTCAGTTAATTTCTCCGCTGCGGCGATGTCCGGATTGGCAACCGCGGCGTTGTAGGCGGCAAATTCCTCGTTCGTTTTAGCCGCCGGAGGAGTCTTGTGCGGCGGACCTGCAGGAGCCTGAGTCTGAGGAGTTGGACCACCGACCAGGCTCGGTATCGGGCGATTGGTCGTCGGCGGAGCCGTTCCGGCAGGTTTTTGCACCGGCTGCGTCGACCCAGTCTGGGGAGTCTGGGCCGGTGGGGCCGTCTGTCCCAATCCAGAAGAGGGCAGCAGGAAAGCGCAAAGAAGACCCGCTGCCGCCTTGTTACAGAACCCGCTGCGGTAGCGGCGCGCGCAGTTCAACAGGAAAGCGCCAGGCGGAATTCTTGTCGCGAACATAAAAGAGCAGATTCGATTCTTCATTAGTTCCAATATGGTCTCAGCTCGTGGGAAGTTGAGCTACTAAGTCTCAAGGCCCCAAGTCTCTAAGCTCCCCTTCAAGGCTGCACAACCCATCGCTGAGGAGCTCAGGAGCTAGAAGCTTAGCAGCTATTTATTCCTCGATGCTTCGTACGGTTTCTGCAGACCGCGCTCGGCGGCGATCTTAGTATCGGGAGCGGTGTCGCCTACATTCAACGCGGCATTGTAGTGCCTAAGCGCGGACTCACGGTTTTCCTGAATATCGAAGATGCGGCCCAGATAGATATGCGACCACGCCAGCATACGTGGATCGTGACTTAGTTGCAGCGTCTTCTGGAAATTATCGATCGCGTCCTTCATGCGGCCCTGCAACGACGAAGCACGAGCCAAAATAAAGGCGGCACGCGCCTGGTCGCCTGAGCCGCCGCTGATCGCGCCCGTGGCGATCTCCTCGGCGCCTTTGGCATCACCTGCTATCAAACTCTCTTCGGCAGCATCAAGCGAGTCGCCGGGTGCGCGCAGTGTTGCCCGTACCAAATCGGGAGAGCCCTGCTTGGCGAAAGTAATTTCTCTGGCGCGCTTCTGTTCGCGTCCCAGGGTCAGGTTGAGATTCGTCAGCATAGGCCCAAAGGCGTCCTGGAAACCGACTTCACCCTTTTCGAAATCGGCGAACTGTTCGTAGAAATAGCGTGTCAGCACGAAGCCCTGTTGCATCGCCTCATCAACCTCGCGCGAGTAAATAGCCTCCACGCGCTTCTCCCGCGCTTTGCGATCCTCATTGTCAATGCGAGGAACCGGTGTCGTGCGGATTTCAACCGCGCGAATCAGCGATTCAGTGACCAAGAGTGCGATGTCGGTCTTAAACTTCTCGTCGAGCGGAGCATTTGCGACCGTCTGCAGCAGAGGCTTCAAGCCCTGCATACGGTTGTAGCGCTTTAAGGCCAGTGGATCGAGCGTGTAGTGCAGGTACGTGTGCCGCACCGGCTGCATCTTCAAAACACCCTGATCGGGCGCCATCACCATCAAATAATTCACGCTGTAGTTGCGCGCGTTGATTTCTCCCGGCGCCACCAGCGGCTCGATGTAAAGCGCGAAGCTGCGGCTAACGTATCCGCTGATCGGCAAGCGCAGATAGGCGTCGGTCTCCAGAATCATGTTTGCTACCTGGTTGTGATAGCGATCAACGTAAGCCTGATACTGCGGCTCGTACTGTGTCCAAAGCTCATGCAGATGCGCTGCCTGATAGAAGACCTGAAGCACCGACAGGTACCCGAGCACGTTTTGCGCATCCGGAGGCAGATCGGCCTCTTTGATTGTGGGCTTGAACTCCGGTGGCTCGGTCGTATAAAGAGCCAGCGAGACATACTGCGCGATATTCCGCGAAGGATCGGCGGCCTGATGATCCCGAATGTAATCGCAAAGCTGCTTGCGCTGGAACTGCGCATCCTCAGAGGCGGCCACGGAGCGAATCACCGCAGCCCGAACTTGATTGCGGAGCGGATCAGAAGAGGAAAGCTCCTGGTCATAACCACAGGAGTTCAACCCGGCAAAAAATGAGAAAAAAGTCTCACTTACGTCAAGAGTGATCTTGTTGCCCGCAGGATCGGCCACCGGTCCAGGGTGAGACATCGGAGCAGCCGGCGCCGCAGCCTTCTGAGCAACAGCAGTCCAAGAGAGTAGGGAAGTGAGCAGTAAAGCCAGAGCCAGCACTTGGGGTAACCCTACAGGGGCACGACGGAGAGAATAAGAACCCAGAGACAGCCTCCTCAACGGTTGGACGGGGATGCTCAATTTTACTGTAGAGCAGCTATTAGCTTCCAGCCGCCAGCTCACCTTCGTGCCCTTCGTGTCCTTCGTGGTTTCACCCAGGTGTTCTCCGTGCCTCCGTGTCTCCGTGGTGAATAACCGTCCTAAGATATGGACATGCAGGATGACGATCTCGTCGTAGTCCACACCTTTTCCGACCAGTTTGAGGCCGACATGGCCTTGAGCGCTCTGGAAGCTGCAGAGATCGACGCCATCATTCAGGCCGACACCGCGGGAGGAATGCGTCCACACATAGCCTGGGCCAGCGGTGGATTTAAGGTGCTGGTGCGCGAGGAGGACGCGCTAGAGGCTAAAGAAATTCTCGAGTCGCGGGTGCGTCCAGAATAAAAGCAAAACCCGACACGGATCACACGGATAAAAGCACGGATCACCGCGGGCGCCGGTTCGTCCGGGTTTCTTGACTTCAACTGGATTTCTTATCTAATCGTTAATCGGACATTCACACAAATATCCGTGCAATCCGTGTCATGTTTTTGACTTTTCTCTCCAGAATCATTTCGGAACAAAGCCAGACCTGTGCTACCTTGTCGCGGCATGCAAATCGGCGACGGCAGCGCCACTCCTCAATTTGAAACTGCAGAGTTCCAGGCGAAGCCGGGAACAGACACTTGCGCGGTCTGCAATCAACCGATCTCCGGCACCTACTATCGGGTGAACAATCACATGGCGTGCAGCGCCTGCACGGAACGCCTTAAGAGCTCGATTCCGAAGGACAGCCATGCCGCCTTCGCTCGCGCAGTCACTTTTGGTGCCGGAGCGGCAATCGCCGGCCTCGCGCTTTATGCCGTGGTCGGAATTGTGACCGGGCTGATGATTGGCTACGTCTCTTTGGCAGTCGGTTGGCTCGTAGGCAAAGCCATGATGAAAGGCTCCGGCGGACTCGGCGGGCGTCGCTATCAGATGGTCGCTGTTCTCTTGACGTATGCAGCTGTTTCGATGGCCGCGATCCCCATGGCAATCGCGGAATTTTCCAAGGAGAAGAAGCAGCGCGCACAAAGCCAGGCCCAAGCTCCGCAGCCGAATGACAACGCAAATCCGCAGAGTCCGTCGCCGGAAGGAGGGCAAGCGGCAGCGTCGAGTCCCGAGAGTGGCGCCACGGGTAAGCACATGAGTTTTGCCTCTGCCATCGGCTATCTCGCACTTCTCGGACTGGCCTCTCCTTTCCTCGAACTTGGTTCCTCTCCGCTGAATGGATTGATCGGACTCGTGATCCTCTTCGTCGGCATTCGCATCGCGTGGCAGCTCACTCGCGGACATCCACCGCTGGTTGTCGATGGCCCATTCTGAACTTAGACTGAACTAGTTCATGGGCACAATCGATCATACGTCGGCCATCACTCCTCAAGTCATCTCGAATTGTCCGCGTTGCCGCCGTGAGCTGGCCGCAGGCGCGCTGGTTTGCGATCAATGCAACGCCCTGGTGCATAGCGAGCAACTGACACAGCTTTCGGCGCAGGCGAAACTGCTGGAAGAAAGTGGCGAGCTGCTTCAAGCGCGCGACACCTGGCTGAGTGCGCTGCCTCTACTGCCGCCGAACGCGAAGCAGGCGGAGTGGATCCAGCAGCATGCGCGTGATCTTCAAAACGATGCCGCCCGCGTGCCGGTGCCAAAACAGGAGAATCAATGGGCACGCAAGCTCGGTCCGATGGCGCCCATCGCCGTCATCCTGGCCAAGAGCAAAGGATTATTGGCGCTGTTCAAGCTCAACTTCCTGCTCAGCCTCGCAGGGTTCATCGCAGTCTATTGGAAGCTGTGGGGCGCGAAATTCGGAGCCGGATTCGCGATCCTGATCCTGCTCCATGAGATGGGACACTTCATCGACATCAAGCGCCGCGGCCTGCCTGCCGATATGCCGGTCTTCTTGCCCGGCCTGGGAGCCTACGTCCGCTGGCAAGCGCTGGGCGTAACCGTGGAAACTCGCGCTGCCATCAGCCTCGCAGGCCCGCTAGCCGGATTGATTTCAGGAGCCGTCTGTGCCGTCGTCTATTTCGAAACTGGAAATCCGCTGTGGGGAGGACTAGCCCGCGCAGGCGCCTGGCTCAACATAATGAACCTGATCCCGATCTGGATGCTGGATGGAGGACAGGCAGCATCAGCACTCAGCAAGATGGAACGGTTGATCCTGCTGACCGGTTCATTGGCGCTATGGCTTCTGCTGCGAGAGAACGTGTTCTTTCTCGTAGCACTAGGAGCGCTCTGGCGTAGCTTCAGCAAAGATCTTCCTGCACACTCCAGCCCTCGCACGTTGACTTACTTTCTCGTGGTGATGACAGGCCTGGGCCTTGTCATGCGCCTGATGCCCGGCGAGGGCTTCGGCCGGTGATTTGTAGATGAACGGTGTTGAACCTTATCGATATGACACTCATGGCAATTGGACAGAGCGAACCACTTCCTACCGCAACAGCCCGGATGAAGCATTCGAGCCGTCGACCACGACTCGCCGAACTTTGACATATCACTAAGTCTTTCCTACGCGTCGGTGGCTGCGAGTGACGCGTTGGCTACACACAGCGCAGGTCCCGCAACGTGAACGGTCCCGGTTCGGGAAGTCCGGTGCGAATCTGCTCTGGAGTGAATCGACGCGAGGGCTGGAGATCGTTGGGAGCGGCAGCGCATGGAGGCGCGGCGTCTACTACTCCCTCTTCGAGAATCCTCACTTGGGCGAGCGCGATCAACGGTACTCGCATTGTCAGCTCGAAGACGTGTGCAAGCGTGTAAAGGAACCAAACAGGTGCGGGCAGTATGAGAGTTTTCTTGCCAAGCACACGCCCAACCCGCCTCACAGCTTCGCTAAGGTAGAGTTCCTCTGCTCCAGTGACCGCGACTGTGGCTCGCGAGAGCCGTCCATCGAGCAGGGCAGCGCATATAACGTCAACCAGGTCCTGGATTGGCACAGGACGAATCGGTTTTTCCCGCAAACCGACCTTGGCAAAGATGGGAAGCGTGAAAATCGTGTGGCTGAGATGATCGAGCATGTGATCACCGCGTCCGTAGATCATGCCGCACTTCAGAATCGTATGATCCAGGCCTGAGTTTCGTACCAGCTCCTCAGCTTCCCATTTTGATTCGTGATAAGCCGATCCGCAATTTGGCCGCGCGCGCAGAAAGCTAATGAGCACGATCTTTCGCACGCCTGCAGTCTTTGCCGCCTGTGTAACGTTAGCAGTGCCTTGAATGTGGACTCGCTGATAGGTTTGCTGTCCGATCTGCCGATTGATACCGGCACAGTGGGCGACAGCATCGCATCCTGAAAAGGCGCACGCCAAAGCCTTCGGATCTGAGAGATCGGCCGGGACAAAATCGACCGAGGGATGTTCACGAAGGCCGAAACCATCAGCCCTTATGCCACGTGCGAGCAGCACGACGTGATGGCCATCCCTGGCCAGACGCTCAGCCAAATGCCGGCCAACAAAGCCTGTGCCTCCAGTGATCGCGATCTTCATCAAGCCTCCTTGCGCCGACGACGACGATAGGCAATCTGTGTAGGACAGACCGCGCTCAGGAAATCTCCCAAAGCACTGGCGATCTGCTCTGCATTCAGCTTGTAGAAGATGCGATTGCCGTCTCGCCGTTCAGAAACCAGGTCAGCATTCTTGAGAATCGATAAGTGCCGGGAAATCGACGGACCGGAGATGGGAAACAGTGCGGTAATCTGCCCCGCCGACAACTCGCCACCCTTCAATTCCTGCAGAATCTGCCGCCGCGTAGGATCGGCCAAAGCCCGGAACGCTTGGCTGGCTGATTTCATTAGTAGCAATTTAGCAAGATAGCTAAATGTGAGTCAACGTTACTGTCGTTCCGCGGTTTCGGTAGCGCCTTGCCAGCGCCCACATCTTTTCAATTCGGATGGCTTTCGCGTTCAATTCAAAGGACTTACTTGTGACGAGCTTATGTATAACACTATGGCTTGAATATAGGTGGAAGCGTACCAGGGAAGCCGAGCTAATGGGCGAAGCGACGAAAACCTTCGGGCTCGGCACCATCGGTATTGATGCTTCGGAGATTGGCGATGCGCCCGGGGACAAATTCCATGGTCTGGTGATTCGTCTGGGCCTGCTGCGGTCGTTTTTCGAACGAAATGTGTTGCGCGATTATCTACATGGCGGCGACTTCGCTGACGAAGTTTTCCAGGCGGCTGCGAGCCTTCCTTGCGACAGGGACGACGTTGGCGAGGCAATGGTCCAAATGGCAATGAAGCAGCGCCCAGAGGTGGACTGTTCGGAATTCAAGCGTGAGATGATCGCGCACGGTTACGATCCCGACGCGCCGAAGATCGATTCCAAGTTTCTCGCGTGGATGCGAAATCGTTGAATCTCCAGGTGTCCGAACAGACCAAAGCAAAAGCAACATCCGACACGGATTGCGCGGAAGATGCAGTGACGTACACGGATTCTTTGAGGATCGTCGTAGCTACCAAGCAATTGCGGATCCGTATTTGTTCGTCGTGTTTCCGTGTGATCCGTATCGGTTCTTGCTGTAAATCTATTTTGCCGGGGAGTAGCTTAAGTCTGGCCTGTAGACCGCCGACTCCGTAAACAAGTGGTCTGTCGAGTTTCGAATTGTCTTGTAGATTGAATCTGCCTGATCCTTTCCGTAAGTCTCAGTTACGACATCCTGTACCGATTTGGGCAATGGGGCGAAGTCTGCCCAGTTCTGACGCGCGTTGAGCAGCACAAATGTCGGTCCTTCACCGCCATTGATCAGTTGGAGCCATCCTGACGTCTTTGGCCAATCGGGCTGCTTCGCAAGAGCGTCATTGATCTTCTTGATCGCATCCATGAATTCGTTCTGCGCGCCGGGATGGAGCACGTAGATGGTGACAGCGGTGATCGGCGTTGGCGGTCGATTGGCGGCACCCAGACTCATGTCTGACCGATACAGATAGAAGCCGTTCCAACTGGCTTGCTCATGTGGGGACATGTTTGCCGTGGCATCGGCGGTGTCGGCTTTGCCCATCCGCTTCTCCCAATCGTCAAAGTCTTTCCAGGTATGTCCGCAGGTGGAGGTCACATACACGCCTGTATTCATGCCGGTTTCAATCGCGAATGTGGTCCATGTCCAGGTGTCATTCTGGCTCTTGTGGAACTGCATGTGCTTCTTTCGCCCTTGCTCCAGCTGCGCCTCGGAGCCGGGCTTCGGCTTTACGAAATAGATACGGCAAACATTGGAAGCATTCTGTGCATTGAGCTGCTGCGTGGAGGAACCACTACTCCCGGAACTTCCTTGTGCCCAACAAGCTACCGAACAGATCAAGCTCACTGCAAGAATCGCATTGCCTGATTTCATTAAATGTTTCTCTCCTGTGCGAGTTAACTCGCGTGCGCACCGTATCCGCTTCATCCCCGCATGTCAACGACATACTGCGTATGGCTCTCCTTCCTGCAGTAACTCTCCCCGAGTAACTACCTCCCAAAGCACAAAGAATTTGCTCACATTTTGCTTCCCTTGACCGTTGACAGGAGTCTAAGCTATCGTCCTGTCAGTCATTGACAGGAGACCTATGGGGAAGCCCACAGACTTGGTTCAGGGAACGCTCGACGTCCTTATTCTCAAGACGATTGCGCTACAGCCGATGCATGGATGGGGAATCGCGCAGCGCATCCGGCAGCTTTCGAATGAAGTGTTGCAAGTAGGCCAGGGGGCGCTGTATCCGGCATTACATCGGCTCGAGCAACAGGGATGGATCCAGGCGAAGTGGGGAGAGTCGGAGAACAATCGGCGCGCCAAGTATTACTCGCTCACGCGCGACGGTGCTAAGTCCCTGCGGCAACAGCAGGCGCAGTGGAGCCGTCTTTCGGGGGCAATTGATCTGGTGCTTGAGGCGATGTAATCGGAACCCCTGCGATGGCAGGGTTTGCAGGTTTTAGGAATTGTCATACTGAGGCCCGATGTTGGCCGAAGGATCTCCCGGAATGAGTCGGACTTTGATTGCTGCGTCCCGGCTCTTTCACGACGATCTTGGCCAAAAAGCCAGGAGGCGGCATGTACGTTCCCAATCATCGCGGGAGGCCCTTCGGCCAACATCGGGCCTCAGGATGACAGATTTGGGAAGTACGGTCGAGACACATGCGCTGGTACTACAAATTGCCGCTCCGTCTGCGCTCGCTCTTTCGCAGGGAACAGGCTGAACGCGAGCTGAACGAAGAGATCCAGTTTCATCTTCAATCCCTGATCGACCAATACGTCGCGCAGGGAATGAAGCCTGAAACTGCGCGGTACACCGCCCTCCGCGAACTCGGCCACCTGGAGCCGGTGAAGGAGCAGTGCCGCGAAATGCGCAATGTGAACTTTATCGAGAACGTTCTGCAGGACGTCCACTTTGGCCTGCGCATGCTGCGGCGCAACCCCGGCTTTTCGACGCTGGCGGTCCTATGTCTCATTCTGGGAATCGGTTCCAATGCGGCGGTCTTCAGCTGGATCGAAGGCATCCTGCTCCATCCCTATCCCGCCGTCGCTCATCAGGACCGACTGCTCATGCTTGCGGCAACCAGGCGCGGCGAAATCGGTTACAACGGGTTCTCCTGGCCCGACTTCCTGGATCTTCAGCGGAGCTGCACGCTCTGCGATGCGGTCATTGCGGAGAAGATCGTTGGCGTCACGCTCAGCATCGGTGACCGGGCCGAAAGCGGCGCAGGCAGCCTAGTCTCTTCGAACTATTTTGACGCGCTGGGTATTCGTCCCATTCTCGGACGCGGCTTCGAGCCCGACGAAGACTTTGGTCGCAATGCTCACCCGGTAACTGTAATCAGCTATCAGCTATGGCAAAACCGGTTCCACGGCGATCCCGGCATCGTCGGGAAGACGCAGGTACTCAATGGGCTGCCGCACACCATCGTCGGCGTTGCTCCGAAAGGGTTCTATGGGACCTTTATCGGGTACTCCTGGAAACTCTGGGTGCCCATCTCCATGCAGGAGAGGTTCGAGCCGGGCGGATACAAAACGGAAAATCGCGGCGAGCGCTGGATCGAGGGATTCCTGCGCATGAAGCCTGGCGTGACCTCCGAGCAGGTCCAGGCCGAAGTCTCCGGGTTCGCCGAGCGGCTGGAAAACAACTATCCCGCGACCAATCGCGGCCTGGGCATTAACGTGCTGCCGTTATGGAAGGCTCCCTTCAACGGCGCGTCTTTCATGCTTCCCACGTTGGGCATTGGGCTGGGTATCGGAGTGTTTGTGCTCCTGATCGTCTGCGCGAACGTCAGCAACCTGCTGCTGGTCAGGTTTTTCGCACGGCGCCACGAGATTTCTGCTCGCCTCGCGCTTGGCGCGACGCGCGGCCGCGTGCTGCGGCAACTCTTCACAGAAGGCCTGATCCTCTCCATAATCGGCGCAGCCGGCGGGATTGTGCTCGCATATTGGTGTCGTAACCTTCTCGTCGTCCTGATACCGCCACGCAGCGGTCCTATCTTTTTGCCGGGACAGATGGACTGGCGAGTGCTCGTGCTGAGCGCAGGCGTGTGCCTTATTTCCACCGTATTGTTCGCGCTGGTGCCGGTGCTCGAGAGCAGCAAAGTCGATCTCGCCTCGGCACTCAAGTCCGAATCGGGAAGCGTGATTGGAGCGAGGGGAAGAGCACGCATACGCGCCGGCCTGGTTGTAGTTCAGGTATCGCTCAGCTTTGTGCTGCTGGTAGGCGCCTGCCTCGTGGTTCTGAGTCTCGAGAAGATTCGCACTGGAAGCCCCGGGTTTTCCACCGACGGGGTGCTAAGCACAGCCGTCAATCTGATGGCCGCTGGGTACGACACCCCGCGCGCGAAGAACTTTCAGGACGCCCTCATAGACCGCGTGCAGACGATTCCCGGAATCGAATCGGCTGCCTACGGCCGGGTCGCACCCCTCGGCTATCGCGACTACACGGAGGCTCCAATCGCCGTCGAAGGATATGAGCCTGCGCTGAACGAGCAGCCAATGCTGTCGTTCAACGAAGTTGGCCCATCGTACTTTTCTACTATGGGAATTCCCCTCATCTCCGGCCGGGAATTCACGCGCGCCGACAACGAAACCTCTCCCCCGGTAGCGATCGTGAACGAAGCGATGGTCACGCAGTACTGGTATGGCGAGAACCCGGTCGGCAAGCGCTTCCAGGTGAATGGACGATGGGTGCAGGTGGTAGGCGTAGCCAAACTCTCGAAGTATCGCAGCATCATGGAGGCGCCCAAGGCATTTTTCTACGTGCCCTTGCGCCAGAACTTCGCACCCACGACAGGCCTGGTTCTGCGAACCCAGCAACCCGCGGACGCGATCGCTAGAGCCCTAGCCCGCGAAGTGCACGCCCTCGATCCCGACCTCGCGCCCTACGCCGTGATCACCATGCGCGAGCAAATCGAACGGTCGACCTCAGGACAGCACGCAGCAGTAATGCTGCTCACCATCTTCGGCAGCCTGGCCGTGCTGCTAGCCACGATTGGACTCTACGGCGTGCTGTCCTACGCAGTCTCGCAAAGCACGCGCGAGCTGGGATTAAGGATGGCCCTGGGCGCCCGCGGCTCCGATCTGCTGCGCATCGTGATCTCGCAAGGTCTGTCACTGACCGCCACCGGTGTCATCGTCGGCGCCACGATCGCACTGGCGGGGACACGGCTGCTCGGCTATCTCCTATATAAGGTGAGCCCACGCGACCCGCTGGCTTTCGGATCGGCATTCGCAGTCATGATCGTTGCCGCACTGGCAGCCTGCTTCGTGCCCGCCTTGCGCGCGACGCGAACGGATCCCGTGCGGGCTCTACGTCAGTGAAGTTCAAGCGAAAATGCTTTGGGAGATTGCCAAGCAGGTATTGGTGTTGGGACCGCAACACACCTGAGGTGCGTATGCGTTGGTCGAGCAAATTGCGATTACGGTTGCGAAGCCTTTTTCAACGCGATGCGGTGGAGCGCGAGCTCGATTCGGAATTGCGCTTTCATCTTGAGGAACAGATCGCCGAAAACATTGCATCGGGCATGAAGCCGGACGAGGCGAAGTATGCCGCCTCGCGCGCGATGGGAGGAATAACGCAAATCGCAGAGCAGTGTCGCGAAGCTCGCAACGTCGGACTAGTGGAGACCACCTGGCACGACCTGCGCTTCGGCGCTCGCATGCTGGCGAAGAACCCGGCGTTTAGTACCGTTGCGGTCTTGACGCTCGCAGTTGGCATTGGCTTCAACACAATGTCGTTCAGCGCCGTGACTGCGTTGTTGTTCGGCGGATTGCCGGTAAAGGATCCCGATCGCTTGGTGCTGGGCGAAGCTTTGCGCGAAGGGTTCGATCCGGCTGGTACTTCGCAGTTGCAATACACCGTGCTTCGCGGCGAGCAGAAGGCATTTGCCAGCACGGCGCTTTCGATCGATCGCTCCTTTCTGCTGCGCGGGAACACAGAAGCCGAACAGGTTCATGTAGCGGCGGTTTCTCCTGGCTTTTTCGAGACGCTCGGGACCGCTCCAATTCTCGGCCGCGACCTATCGCGTGAAGAAAGCAGACCGGGCGGACCGGCAGCCGTGCTGCTCGCCTACGGCTTTTGGCAACGGCGCTTTGGCGGCGACCCGAATGTCATCGGCCAGTCGCTGGTTCTGGATGACCGCAGTTACTCGGTTGTTGGCGTCATGCCGCCCGGCTTTGATTATCCGACGCGAACGCAGGCGTGGGTCGCGCTCGAAGTCGATCCCGAAACGGCACCGATGCAACTGCGCACGGCGCACGGTTCCATCTTCGTCGCACGATTGCGAGAGGGGGTTTCGCTCCTTCAGGCTGCTCAAGCGAGCAAGGAGTCGGTACGTCACCTGGAACAGCAGTTTCCGACAGAGCGTGGATGGAGCTACGGCCTGCTCACCATGCGTCAGTGGTCGATCGGCGACGATGATGGACGCATGACGAGGGCAATAGTCGTGCTGGTACTGGCGATCGGCCTCCTGCTGTTGATCTGCTGCGTGAACGTCGCGAACTTGTTGCTGGTTCGTGGCGTGGTTCGTGAAGGCGAGCTGGCGATTCGGGTGGCGCTGGGGGCGTCCAGTTGGCGCATCGCGCAACAGTTGCTGACTGAGGGCGCAATGTTGGCGTTTGTCGGAGGCGCTGCCGGCCTCTTGCTCGCCTGGGGAATGCGCCCCGTCTTCCGCATGCTCAACCCTATCCAGCCTCACTCATTCGGTGAGGTCGCCACCGATTTCCGGATGGATACACGCGTGTTCATCTTCTGTTTCACCATTTCCATTCTGAGCGGACTCATGTTCAGCCTGCTGCCGACGTTGAAGCTGGTGAAGCTGCGCAATGTGATTGCAATGCTACGGCAACGCGAACATCGCGTCGGCGGCACCGCGGCACGCAGAGGATGGTTGCGCGCCCTGGTCGTAGCAGAGATCGCTATTGCGGTCTCGCTGTCCTTTGGCGGCGCGCTTCTGACTAAGAGCTTCTATGGTTTGGCAGGGCTTGATTTAGGTTTTCGTCCAGAACACTTGCTGACCATGCAGTTGCCACTCTCCGTCACTGAATACCCACACGAGACCCAGAAGGTCGCATTCCTGGATCGGGTTCTCGAACGCGTGCGCGCTTTGCCGGGAGTCGAAGCGGCAGGAGTCACTACGAGCCTCCCGATGCAGGAGTTCTCACCCGACACCGTGTTCACCGTGGAAGGCCGTCCTCCTCGCAATCCTTCCGATGTGCCAATTACCGCGCTGCGGCACGTGAGCCCTGGATACGCCGAGACTCTGGGTCTGATGCTGCTGGAGGGCCGGATGATCACCGCCGAGGATCGGGCTGACACACTACCGGTCGCTGTTATCACGGAGGAGATGGCGCGCCAGGCTTTTGGAGATGGCGATCCGATTGGAAAACGCCTGCGACGCGGCCGCCAGCAGGACACGATTTATCCGTGGCTGGTCGTGGTTGGAGTCGTAAGAGATGCAAAGGAGGATCGCCTAAATTTCCGCATTGCGCGGCCAGTCCTCTACATTCCATATGCTCAGCGCACCAATCCACCTTCTGGGGTCTTAATGGGCTTGGTTGTACGTACAACGGCTGATCCATCCGTGACCGCCAACTTCATACGAACATCGATCCACGACATCAATCCTTACGAGCCCGTGCTCGATGTCAGCAGCATGGACGCGATGCTGAATTCCGTGCTCTCCTCCGACCGCTTCAGCGCGCGAGTCATGGCAATGCTGGCGGCAGTTGGGCTGTTCCTGGCGGCGATAGGCCTCTATAGCGTCATCGCCTATTCGGTGACGCAGCGCACTGGAGAAATCGGCTTGCGTATGGCCTTGGGCGCGCAGCCTCGCAGCGTCATTGGACTGATCGCGCGCGAAGGCGGCGCGCTGGTCGGGTTTGGCCTCGTGGTCTCACTGCCATTCATGTTCGTCGTGGCCAGACTGCTTTCGAGCGTGCTATTTTCCGTGAGCGCCGGCGATCCCGCGATTTTGCTCGGGATCGTCTTACTTCTCACCTTTGTCGCACTCACGGCTTGCTTCGTGCCGACGATGCGCGCCATCCGGCTCGATCCATTGAGAGCTTTGCGCTGTGAGTAATACTCGGTGCACTACATACTCATGCCGCCGCCCATCTTGTCCCAGACCTTCCAGAATTCAGCCATCTCCTGGGGATTTCCCAGGGACACGCGGACGTGTGTATGCATCGCTGGGAATTTTCGCCCGATCAGGATGTTGTTCTTGCGGAAATGTTCAATCACTTCTTCGGCAGGGCGATGAGCATTCATCATCACGAAGTTCGCCTGTGAGTCAATGGGCTTCAGCATGCGCGCCATCGCCTGGTTGAAGAATTCCTGGCGATCATCGGCATTGCGTTTTGCCGCGGCGGCCAGGCTTTCGCTATCGCGCAGCGCAGCCAGCGCTGCTGCGGACGCCATTGCATTGATGTTGATGATAGTGGCGTACCGTCGCAAACTTTCTGCGATCGCGGGCGATGCGACAGCATAACCTAGCCTAAGTCCAGCTAGTCCGTAGATCTTCGAGAACGTGCGAGAGACGATCACGCGGTCATCGTTTACCGGGGTGTCGATAAACGATTTGTACTGCTGCGACGAAGCGGCGAAATGGTGGTAGGCCTCGTCGATGAGTAGGTGCGATGAGCTCGGCAAACGAGAGATGAGGCCCTGGAGATCATTTCGGGGAGTCAGCGATGCTGTCGGATTATTCGGATTGCAGACGTAGATGAGCGACCCTGCATTTTTTGTCGCCGCGAGCATCGCGCCTACGTCGTGTGCGTACTCATGCGTGAGCGGCACGCTTGCAACTGATGCCCCGGCCACACGCGCATAGTGGTCCATGGCTTCATACGTCGGTGTGGCTTGCACAAGTTGATTGCCGCTTCCGAGCAGCGCCATAGCCGTCATGCGCAGGATCTCGCTTGAGCCGCATCCCAGCACGATCTGGCTTGGCCGCACGCGGTGTAAAGCAGCGATCTCTTCCCCCAGCTCTCCGTAAAACGCAAACGGATATCGATTCGCTTGGCCCAAAGCGCTCTGCAGGGCATTTACCGATTTGGGCAAGGGGCCGTAGGCATTCTCGTTGCTATTTAGCAGGATCGGTCCCTGAGCGGTTTCAGTGCGAGCAGGTTCAAAGCTGACGGCCGCATTCGCCAAAGACCGTATCGGCGTAAGCCCGACAGCAGCGCTAACGCCGAGACCGCGCAGAAACACTCTACGTGATGCGTGCATATGTTCTCCCCTGACCTCCCACGACGTTAGCAGTGCTTATTGAATCACCAATGTCAGGTTCACACTGTGGCTCAAGTTGCCACTGGTTCCGGTAACAACCAGCGGATAGGTGCCGGGCTGCGCCGGTTTATTCACGCTGATCGTCAAGGTTGAGTTGCCCGAGCCCGAGATTGTAGAGGGACTAAACGACGAACTCGTCCGGCTCGGAACTCCACTTACGCTCAGCGTAACAGTTCCTGCGAAACCATTCACTGGCGCCACTGAAACTGTATATGTTCCCTGAGATTTGCGGGCAATCGTCCCGCTTGTCGGTGTCGCGGACAAACTGTAATCCGTCGGCGCGCTCAAGACCAATGTGACAGACGTAGTGTGCACGAGTCCGCCACCAGTAGCGGTGATCGTCAACGGATACGTTCCGAGCGGGGTTGATGACGTGGTGTTGACAGTCAGAGTCGAGGATCCTGATCCCGTCACCGAAGTTGGATTGAACGTTGTGCTCGCTCCGCCAGGCAGTCCACTCACGCTGAAGCTCACTGCGCTGTTGAAGCCGCCACTGGCCGAGGCGTTAACCGTGTAGCTTGCGCTCGATCCAGGTGTAACGCTGCGCGATGCTGGAGTGGCCGAGACGCTGAAGTCGGGAATGGACGATACCTGAACAAAGTTCGCAACTGAGGGAACACCTGCGGAGTTCAGGAGAAACAGAAGATAGTAACCGGGAGGCGCGATGTTTCCGTTCGGAGGCCCGGTTACGCTGAGGTGAGTGGCGTCAAGTACTGAAAATGACAAGCCGACGAGCCGCTGGTCCATACCAAACGCGTGCGTCGCGGCGCCTGCGCGCACCAACACAACAGAAGAGATATTAGCCGCATTTGGGCTGTCCACTGTGAAAGCGCCACCATAATTGATGCCCGCCGGAGATGCTGTAATCGTTGGCTGCGTCGCAGGTACTACATTGCCTAGTCCGTCAGTCGTGAACAAGTACGCTGGCTTGTAGATCTCCATGCGTTGTTCGTACGAGCCACGTTGCGGGTTTCCGCCCGCGACCCACACGGTGGCATCAGGCATCAGGAGGGCGACCGAGTGATACAAGCGTGCATAGGCGTTCGCTCCCGCAGAAGAAAAAGTATTTGACGCGGGGTCGTATAGATCTGCGTTTAGGCTGGCAGTGGCGGTGTCTTCGTCGTTGTACGAACCACCAAGAGCCAGAACCTTACCGTCCGGCAGCATCGTCGCGTTCATTTCGATGCGCGGTTGGGACATAGCGGGCCCGAATACCCAGGATGGGCTTGGAGAGGAAAGATCAATGAGCTCGGTTGTAGCAGTCGAGGGATTGCCGCCTCCCAGGATCAACACGCGTGGAGTGTAGTTGTTGGCCGGCGTCAGCGGCAGGAGCACTGAGGTGCCATATGTCCGAGTGCCGCTATATCGAGTTGTGGCGACGTTCGTCCACGTGCGCGCGCCCGGATCGAAAACTCGCGATTGCGTTGTTGAGCCGGAATAGAAAACCTTTCCGTTGGGCAACACGTGCAGACGCGGGTAAAGAGGAGGGGTCCATCCAGCGGCAAATGCTGAGCTCCACCCGCTGCCCGCTGTATAGAACTCGACTGTCGTGTTGGTGCTGCCGTTCTCATCCAGGCCCGAGAATGTTAGGAGCCGCCCATCTCCTAGAACTGTAGTGGTGGGATACCACCGGCCATGCGCCATGTTTTGTACGTCGGTAAACGTGTTGGTCGCAGGATCGTAAACGGAGTTGTTAAGCGCTCCGTGAAATGGATCGTATTGCAGTGTGCCGCCGTTGACCAGAGGACGTCCGTCGGGAAGGATTGACATGCCGTTGCAGAACATGTCCCACCCGACTGGTTGAGTCGTGATCGTTCCGGCCTGGGGATCCCAGAGCCCCGCTCGATAATTCGTGTTGCCTGCCACGTTCCCAGAACCTGAAACAATTAACACCTTGCCGTTGTTCAAGAGTGCGACATGCACCGGATTGATTGGCATGTTGTAGGGCAGCGTAGACCAACTCCCGGTTACGTTGGCTTGCCCCCACGCGAATGGAGTCGTGAACGCAACTGCTAGAAATGCAAGAAACGAGCAGACTGAGACCTTGTCGATACGATGGCGCATAGTGATCCCTCCAAACGGAAAATGGGGCCGTTGGGGGAATGCCAAATGCTAAGACTGAATCGGGAAGCGAAGCTCAAGAAGTCGGAGTGCCGACACACTTGAGATACCGACAGAAGATGAGTCGTATCCTGCGGCACCTTGAATGGATTGTCAATGTGCAAGAGTTTGCACACACAGCGATGAGTAAGAACGACAGGTGACTGGTTCGGAGATAGCGACTAGTGCTCGCTGTCTCGGGTGATGGAGTACAACCGCAGGCGATAAATATGCGGCTGATGTGGATCGAGCATTAACTGTCGTCCTTGATTCGTCTGATCGCCATTCAGGCGCCTCTCCGTGATCCATTTTCCGTCGGCGCGAGTGACCTGCTCAACACCTTCAATGCCAGCAATTCCCGAATCGAGATCAGGATCGCGGGCAATGCTGACGGTTAAGCCGCTGCCTGCAACGTAGAACTCTAAGGGTGCTGCTTGCAGGATCAGCATGGCGCCGTCGTCAGCAACGATGGTCCTTGCCGGCGAGGAACGCGAGAGGGTTGCCTCGAACAGAAATCCTCCCAGGGGAACTGTCTGTGTGGGTCGCGGGCTCGTGGTATGCAGCACCAAACCGCGCGTCATTCCAGCTGCTTGGGCTGCCGGCAAGAGATCGCGCATGCTACCCAGCAACTCGTACGTCTGCATGATCGCGGGTTTAGGATCGTTTTCCGGCAGCTTCAAGCTATCAATCCCAAACGGGCAGAAACCGAAGGCGCGCCCCTGCCCATAAGCATAGAGCGCGTTGAACGAAGCACTATCGAGTCTCGCTTCGGGAATAAAGATCGGATTGCCAGAGATCTGATAGCGCTGCACCCAGTATTCGAAATTAGGCCAATAGATATCGGGCGAGTAGAAATCGATGCTTGAAGCTGCCGCGCGCCAGACCTCCAGATAAGAAGGGTGCGGGCCTCCGCTCGGATACTCGCCTGCCCTTTCCTGCGGCGCAGGGAGCTGCGCGTTGACGTACATGGGCAGCGCGTATTCGCGCTTTCCGGCGTGAACGACAGCTTCGATGTAAGTTGCGTAATTCCACGCCATGAAGGCTTCGTTTGCGGCGTCGCCAAAGACCTCGCTCCAAGTTCGGCCTTGTTGATTGAAATGTGCTGCCAGTTCTGGAGATACCTGAAGGCGTTTGGCTCCAAGCGCCCGGATCAATGCGTCTGGTACGCGTCCCTGAAATTGTCGATTTGCTTCCGCGGAGCGGTCCCGCCCCGGGCCAAGGTAGCCGACTTCATTTTCGACCTGCACCATTAAGACTGTCTGCTGATCGGAATCCTTTTCGCGCACGTGTCGAATCAAGGCCGCGAATGCGCGGCTGTCGGCGCGGCGAGTCTCCGCAGGTAGAGTCGAGAGAATCTCCAGCGGCTTTCCGTCGGGGGATTCGGAGCGAGGGAAGCGCTTGGTGTCGGACTTCACCCAGGCCGGAGCGTAGTTGGAAAAGGCATTCTTCCAACTGCCAAACCACAGTGGCACTAAGTGCATATTGTGTGCTCGCGCGGTATCGATCCAGTGGTCGAGGATGCTGAAGTCGAAGCTGCCTTCCTTTGGTTCGAGCTGCTCCCAGGCGACAGGCATCAGGATTGTGTTCACGTGCATCGCGGCGAGCTTGGGGATGATCGAGTCTGCTTGCGCAGCGGTGCCAGCCGAGGAATTGCCTAGTTCGCCACCAAGGATTAGAAATGGCTGGTCCTTCACGATGAGTTGACCGGTTCCGTTCTCCATACGGATGTGCGGCAATTCGGCGGCATGGACTGCCGCGATGGCAAGTCCGAGGAAGACGACGCTCAGATATATGGGGCGGACAGTGGTTGTCACGAATCCTCCAAGCGCAGAATTATCCGGTCTCTTGGCATTTCCGACTAGTGGGAACATTCGTACGAATTACGCGACCAAATACAATTTCGTGTATCTAAATGAAGTCATCCTGAGAACCAGAAGCTGTAATCGTTCCTTTCGTTTCCTTCATTCGCTGAGAACTGAAAGTGAGCATGGCCAAACCAATCTTACTGAGTGTCGATGACGATACTGACGTTTTGCGGGCGATAGAGCGCGATCTTCGTTCGCAGTACGGCGCTGAATATCGAGTGATCGGTAGCGATTCTCCTGAAGGCGCACTCAATCTGTTAAAGGATTTGAAAATACGCAATGATAATGTGGCCTTGCTCCTGGTTGACCAGCGCATGCCGCATATGGACGGAGTGGAGTTCCTACGGGAGGCGATGGGAATCTTTCCTGAAGCCAAGCGCGCACTGCTGACCGCGTACGCAGACACGAATGCGGCCATTAGCGCTATCAATGAAGCCAATATCAACTATTTCTTTCTGAAGCCCTGGGATCCTCCCGCTGAGCATCTGTATCCGCAATTGGACGATCTGCTCGATGACTGGCAGGCTGGGTTCCGTCCAACGTTTCAGGGAATCCGCGTGCTGGGCACACGCTGGTCGCCGCGTTCGTATGAACTGCGAGACTTCCTCGCACGCAATCACGTTCCATATCAGTGGATTGACGTCGAGCTTTCCGCGAATGATCCGGAGACAAAGCGACTTCTCGAGGCTCTTGGTCCCGAGGCGGCCAATCTTCCTGTCGTGCTTTTCCCAGACGGTACGAGGCTTTTCGAGAGCGTGCCGGCTGACGTGGCGCAGAAGGTTGGGCTGCGAACACGCGCTCAAACCAGCTTCTATGATTTGGCGATTGTTGGTGGAGGTCCGGCTGGCTTAGCTGCTGCGGTTTATGGAGCCTCCGAAGGCCTGCATACGGTGATGGTGGAGCGCGAAGCTCCGGGCGGCCAGGCTGGCATGAGTTCCCGAATCGAGAACTATCTCGGATTTCCAACTGGACTCAGCGGCGGTGATCTTGCTCGACGTGCTGTCGTACAAGCCCAGCGTTTTGGAGTGGAAATCCTGGCGCCGCAGGAGGCGGTCGGCATTCGAACGAAAGGCTCTTACCGAATTATCAAGCTGGCGGATGGAAACGAGATTTCGTGTCACGCGCTGATGATCGCCACGGGTGTGCAGTGGAGGCGCTTGGAAGCTCCGGGAGTCGATCGGTTGCAGGGTGCGGGAATCTATTACGGCGGCGGAGCTACTGAAGCGCTATCGTGCAAGGATGAGATCGTCTACGTTGTAGGTGGGGCCAACTCCGCTGGGCAAGCCGCCATGAACTTTGCTAGATACGCTGCGCGCGTCGTAATTCTCGTTCGCGGCGACTCTCTGTCCAGCACAATGTCTCAATACCTAATCGACCAGATTCAACAAACGCCGAACATCCAGTTGTGGACACACGCCAGCGTGGCCGAAGCGCACGGTGAAGAACATCTGGAAGAGATTTCGGTGCTGTGTTCCGATACCGGCAAGATCGAGCGTGTGCCGGCAAACGCGATGTTTATCTTCATCGGTGCATTGCCGAGGACGGATTGGCTGGCACATGTAGTCGAGAGAGATGAACGCGGTTTCCTGCTGACAGGTCCGGATCTCTTACGTGGCGGGCAGCGCCCGAAGGGATGGGGACTCGATCGGGATCCGTTCCTGCTCGAGACAAACGTCCCCGGCATTTTTGCTGTGGGCGATGTTCGTCACGGTTCGATCAAGCGCGTCGCTTCGGGAGTAGGCGAGGGATCGGTGGCTGTGCAGTTCATCCATCAGTATCTAAGCAAGGTCTAAATGGTCGAGAAATCCGAATTACTTCGCGTTTCGGCTTTTGCCGATCTTCCTAATGACCAGCTCGACTGGTTCCTCTGCCATGCGCAGGAAATGCATCTAGTAGCCGGAGAAATATACGTTCGCGCAGGTGATCCGGCTGACTCGATGTTTGTAATTCTCGAGGGCCAAATGCAGTTCCGCGGCGAATTCGGCGGCGAAACTATCATCATTACGATCAAACCGGGCGAAGTCACTGGGATGCTGCCCTTTTCCCGCATGAAAGAGTTCGGCGTCACTGGCCGGGCTATCACGGAGGGTCGCATCCTGAAGTTCCCGGCTTCATTGTTTCCCGAACTTGTACAAAAGATGCCGGAACTGACGACGCGCCTGGTAGCTCTGATGTCGGACCGGATTAGGGAAATCACTCGCATCGAGCAGCAGCGGGATCGCCTGGTTTCTCTAGGAAAACTCTCGGCTGGACTGGCTCATGAACTCAACAATCCCGCTTCTGCTGCGACACGCGCAACGAGTCAACTGCGGAGTATTCTCAAAAAGATCAGAGACGCGAGTCTCGAATTGGGAAAGCGCAATCTCACTCCTGGGCAGAAATCAGAGATCGAGAAACTCGAAGTCTCGTTCACGCAGACGGATGTCCTTCCACCCGATGCGCTGACAATCGCCGACCTGGAGGATCAAATCGACTCTTTGCTGCGCAGCCATGGCCAGAACGATCTCTGGCAATTGGCAGCGAGCCTCGCGCGAAGAAACATCAAGCCCGAGGTCCTTGAGTCCTTGTTCGCAAACCTCGATGCCGAAACTGCCCGAGCCGCTCTTGTGCGGATCGCTGCCTCAGTGGAAGTCGCGAGTTTGTTACACGAAATCGAGAGCGCGACTTCGCGCATCTCCGACCTGGTTCGCGCGATCAAGGAATACACCTACATGGACCAGGCCCCGATACAGAACGTGGACATCGTCAAGAGCCTGGAAACCACACTCACCATCCTGAATCACAAGTTGAAACACGGAGTAGTCGTGAAGCGCGATTATCAGCCCGTGCTTCTCGTGAATTCATTCGGAAGCGAGTTAAACCAGGTCTGGACCAACATTATCGACAACGCGATCGACGCCATGCACGGAAAAGGAGAACTGCGAGTCCGTACCTATCGTGACGATGGTTGCGCTGTAGTCGAGATCGGAGACACCGGCCCCGGCATCTTACCCGAAGTTCAACCGCACATCTTCGAACCGTTCTTTACGACCAAAGGAGTCGGAGAGGGTACTGGGCTCGGCCTCGACACCGTGCAACGAATCGTGAAGAAACATCGCGGAAACATTCAGGTAACTTCCAAACCCGGGGACACGCGTTTTCAAGTCTGGCTGCCGTTGGCGGAGACTCAGAATTAATTCTTACGAGCTGCTGCGCTGGCCTTCTTCAATAGCGCAATCTGCGCGGTGTGATAGACGCAATGATCGATGGTCCCGTGCAGCAGCGTGTAATTGTCGTGATTTCGGCCAGGGACTTGCTGGTTGAGCTTCTCGTGGGTGCTTGCTTCAATCGCTTCGCGCAACGCTGCGTGTGAAGCTTCGAGGCGAGCGAGAATCGCCTTCCACTCGGCATCCGTTACTCTCCGATTCGTGGGCCAATCGTCCGGCGTGTTTAGGGGCGCAGTGACCGTCTCTCCGAGAAAGCGGCGTAGCTCAATTTCTTCCCAATAGGCGATATGAAGCACGAGTTGGAGGATGGAGTGCTGTCCCACGATGGGAGCGCGTGAAGCTTGTTCAGCGGTCACATCCTTCAATAGAGGCTTTAGCGCAAGACCATGCCAGGCTTCGCCACTTCCATCTCCTTCATACACCGAGCGGTATAATTGGGCAATGCGTGTTACTTCACTCATCGTGATCTCATCCCAGGCAGCAAATTAAACAGAATCGGCAATAGGATTTCGAGAATCAGCCACGAGTTGCTAAATTTTTGCGACTGTATCGCGATCTCGCATGAAATCCATCGGACTTATCGGCGGGCTCGGACCTGAGTCGACCGTCGACTACTATCGCTCGCTCATCGAGACGCATCGGTCGCGATATCCTGACGCAGATCCACCGTCGATCATCATCAACAGTGTGAATATGCAGCATGTCCTCCGCTGCGTTCGTGGAGAACGTCTTCATGACCTCGCTGCGTTTCTGGTATCGGAGTTGCAAAAGCTTGCGGTAGCGGGTGCGGACTTCGCTCTGCTAACCGCGAACACACCACACATCGTCTTCGACGAGGTTGAGCGCGCTTCTCCGCTTCCTCTCATTAGCATCGTGCAGGCCACGGCCGACCGCGCTCATCAATCCGGTTTCCGGCGGGTCGGTTTGCTGGGGACACGATTCACGATGCAGGCGACGTTCTACCCTGACGTATTTGCAAGGAAGCAGATGCAGATCCACGTGCCCGATGAGAACGATCAGGCTTACATCCACGAAAGATATTTCAAGGAACTGGTGAACGGAGTTTTTCTCGACGAGACTCGTCAAGCGCTTACCGAGATGATCGTGCGAATGAAGAATCGGGATGGCATACAGGCGGTGATTCTGGGAGGCACTGAGCTACCGTTGCTTCTGCGTGGAGGCGAAGCTGGCGGTGTTCCACTGCTAGACACTACGCAGATTCACGTCGAGGCCGCGCTTGAGCGCTTGAGCTCGTAAGTGTGGTTCGAGAGACTCCGCGCGACGTTGGCTTCGGGGCTGTAGATCAGCACTTCTGGGCTCATCTGCGGCATAGCAGACCATGAATCCCCCACCCAAGCACAATCACAGTGGTGCATGTCCAAAATCCGATGGCGCTTGTACCGTCTAAGTGGTGGCAGAGCAAGGGGAAGTCTGACGGCAACCCGGAAGATACTGACCGATGGTCAGCTTCGCGCACAAGGAGGCAGCAAGGAATGCCGTGAGGTTCTTCTATCTACGGCGCCACATAGAGCACAGCGGAAGATTGCCTGGTGCAAACACCTGCAATCCAGCGCAAACGGCGCCACGTTCCACGAAAGGAACCCGATTCCGGTTCTTCTTGAAGCAGTGAGCCGGATGTGATACCAAGTACGGACCCCGAAGTTCCTTAACTCAGAGCACTTTACAATTCCTCAACCCCCTGAGGGAGAGGCTGGTTCCGTGATCGTCCGGAGACTTTCGTGTGGCCCACTGGCGGCGGTGGTGTGTCTAACCATTTCCGCATTGGGTTTCGGACAGGAACCGTCAGGCCAACCGCAACAGACTGCCGCTGCCACAGCCCCTGCCGACCCAACGCAGCTGCCCTCAGCACGCAATAAAGACGAAGACCAGCAGAGCAAAGACACTGTCATTCAAGGTCCGCAGAGGCGATTGCCGAACCGACGTCCGATCACGACCAGCTCGGTGGAAGGGCTGGTGACGAGCACCGATGGTCGCGGAATTGGCGGTACGCGAGTCGTCATTCGCGACGCAAATGGAAGATTGCGCGCCGCCATGACCGATGCCGACGGTGTGTTTCGCGTTAGTGATCTCAATGCCGGTGTCTATCAGATCGAGTTGCGTAGACAGGGCTTCCAGGACTTTGCACGCCAAAACGTTCGCGTGGGTCCAGGCGAAGTGTTAAGCATCGAGGTGAAGCTGCAGTCGACTGAAGAATTCTTAGCGCAAGGGCCTATGGATCGTCCGCTGGCAGGCGCCGTGCCGCCAAAGGCTGGTCAGACCGAGGCGGAGGCACGCACGCCGTACAACGAAATGCGGCGGCGTCCAAACGAGACCATGCCCGTGGGGGAAGCCGCCGTGGCCCAGGCTCCTCCTACCGAGAATGAGAATTTCGAGAAGCGCACCTACCGTTGGGATATCGCTGGTGGTGACCCGAAGGATCCGCTCAACGCCTATAGGAGATATGCGGCGTCGGGCGAATACAATTACAGCAGCGGGCACTGGTACGATCCGTTCAATCGCAACAAGCTCAAGGGCGATTATCCGATCTTTGGGCAACAGACCTTCTTCGTCTTTACCGGGAGTGCGGTCAGCGCTCTCGATGGGCGGCGCCTTCCGACTCCGAGCTTAGTAGCCGCGCGCAATCCCGGATCGTTCGACTTCTTCGGTAGCGGCGGCCAATTCTTCCTCAGCCAGATATTTCGGTTTACCGGCGAGCTCTACCACGGCGACGCCAGCTTCCGTCCGAAGGATTGGCGGATCGTCTTCACTCCCGCGTTCGATGTGAACTACCTGCTAACCCGGGAACGTGGCATTGTGAACATCAATCCGCAGCGCGGGACTGATCGCTTTGACGATCACGTTGGATTGCAGGCGGCGTTTGTCGAATACAAGATCAAGGACCTAAGTCCGAACTTTGATTTCGTTTCCGTTCGCGCGGGCATTCAGCAATTTCAAAGTGACTTCAGAGGCCTGATCTATTCGGAAGAGCAGCCCGGGCTGAGGATCTTCGGGAATCTGAAGTCGGACAAATATGAGTACAACCTCGCGTACTTTTATCACCTGGAGAAGGACACCAACAGCGGATTAAACACGTTCAATGATCGGCATCAGCAAGTAGCGATTGCGAACCTGTACATCCAGGACTTTCTGTTCAAGGGTTATACGACTCAATTCAGTTATCACTTCAACAAAGACGATCCCTCGATCTACTTCAATAACAACGGGGTCATCACTCGGCCGGAACCGATTGGAGTAGTCATTCCTCATGGCATCCGCTCGCATTATGCGGGATGGACCAGCAACGGCCACATCAAGCGCATCAATGTGTCGTCTGCCTTCTATCAGGTGCTGGGATACGATACCGACAACCAAGTCGCATCGCGGCGGAATGTTGTTCCGTGTCCGCAGGGATTTGGGAAGTGCGATCGGGTGGACATCAACGCGCAACTGGGCGCGTTGGAATTGTCGCTGGACAAAGATTGGCTGCGGCTGCGCACGTCGTTCTTCTATGCTTCCGGTGACAAGAATCCGCGCGATGGCATAGCGCGAGGATTCGATTCCATTGATGAATCGCAGAGCTTTGCCGGTGGACCATTTAGTTTCTGGAACCGCGAAGGCATTCGACTCACGAGCACTCTTATCGGCCTTAAATCCGAGAATGCTCTGTTTCCCGATCTGCGAGCCAGCAAGAATGAAGGCCAGGCGAACTATGTGAATCCCGGCGCCTATGTGTACAACGCCGGAGCTGATTTCGACATAACTCCGAAGATGCGCTGGGTAGTGAACTTCAACTACCTGCAATTCGTGCACACCGACCCGATCCAGTTAGTGCTCTTCCAGAACCATATTCATCGCGGCATTGGGGCGGACTTCGGCACCGGTGTGATTTACAGGCCGCCGCTGTCGGAGAACATCATTATCGAAGGTGGCATCACCGGGCTCGTTCCAGCACGGGGCTTGCGCGACATCTACACCGGCCAAACGCTGCTTAGCGCATTCGGTCTGATTAAGTTTGTGTTCTGAGGAAGCAAGTTGAAACCAGTCAGCTCAGGGGATTAATGAAGAGGTCTCGCGGCGTTCGCTTGGCTTGGGTCTTTGGCCTCGCAATTTGTTTGGTGTTCATCACGCGCGTGGTCGCACGCGCGAATCCATTCAGCAACCGACAAGAAACGCAGCAATCCCAACAGGCAGGCTCGGCAAATTCTCAAGCCACGTCTCCGGATCAAACCGAGAGCATCACGGAACGAACGCAACGGCGAGGGTCGCAACTCCTAATTCTCCAGACGCAAGAAGAAGCGGACACCAAGATTCGCGGTTGCATGAGTTCCGGCTGTCATAACCCAATCGACAGCACGACGATGCACGCACCCGGGACGGTGCGCCTGGGCTGTACCGACTGCCACGGCGGTGATGCGTCGGTAATGAACAGCGCGGCCAAGGATTCTGCCCAATATGACGAGGCGAAGAATAAAGCGCATGTGCGCGCACGCTTTCGCGAGGACGAGCATTCAGCGGCAAATCCAGTGCGTTCCTATTTTGGAGCGCGCTGGCTAAAAGAGAGCGCGGAGTGGGTGAAGTTCGTCAACCCTAGCGACAACCGAGTGTCGCAGGAGACGTGCGGACGTTCCGGCTGCCACTCTGAAGAGGTGCACCAGGTACGCACCAGCATGATGACTCACGGCGCGATGCTCTGGGGCGCCGCACTCTATAACAACGGCGGGTATCCAATAAAGAATCCGCGTTTTGGTGAGAGCTATGGGCGCGACGGCAAGCCACAGCGCTTGATTACCTGGCCTCCTCCAACTCCGGAGGAGACGAAGCAGAAAGGTGTGTTGCCGTATATCGACCCGCTGCAGCGCTGGGAGATTTCCCAACCTGGGAACGTATTGCGCGTCTTCGAACGCGGCGGACGCGAAAAAGGCGAAATTGGAAATCCCGTTTCAGATGAGGATCCAGGCCATCCCGATGTGAAGCTATCGACACGAGGATTTGGCACAGAATTGCGTACCGATCCGGTCTTTCTTGGGTTGCAGAAAACTCGCCTGCTCGATCCGCTCCTCTCATTCCCCGGCACCAACGATCAGCCGGGCGACTATCGCCAGGGAGGATGCAGCGCGTGTCACGTGGTTTACGCCAACGACCGTGATCCGATGCACTCGGGAAACTACGCCAGATACGGCAATCTGGGATTGTCGCAACAGTCTGACCCGACGATCTCGAAGAGCGAGAGCGGCCATCCCTTGCAGCATGTTTTCACGCTGTCGATTCCATCCAGTCAATGCATGACGTGCCACATGCATCCGGGCACGAACATGGTTACCACCTACTTCGGATATACCTGGTGGGACAACGAGATCAATGCCGACAAGATGTATCCGGAGAAGCAGCACGATCCTTCGGCTACCGAAGCATACCGAGCGCAAGTGCGTAACCCCGAAGGCGCAGCCGATCGCGGCAAATGGCGCGACGTAAACTTCTTGCAGCAGGTTGGGACCCCCGAGTTCAACAAGCAACTGGATAAGACCCAGATGGCGGACTTTCACAGCCATGGCTGGATCTTCCGAGCGGTTTACAAGCACGATCGCAAGGGAAATCTCCTCGACGCCGATGACAAGATCGTCGACTGGAAAGACCCCGACAAATTCAAAAAGGCCGTTCACCTGGCTGACATCCATCTTGATAAGGGAATGCAATGCGCCGACTGCCACTTCTCGCAGGACAACCATGGCAACGGCAAGCTTTACGGCGAGACGCGCAATGCGCTGGTAATCACGTGCGAAGCTTGCCATGGCGACATTCGCTCACGCGCAACGCTGGTATCGAGCGGTCCGGCCGCACCCAGCAACGGGATTAATCTTGCGATTAACACTACGCCGTTCAAGCAGAAACAGTTCTACTGGCGCGGCGATCGTCTCTACCAACGCTCGATCATGGACCCAAATCAGGAATGGGAGGTCGTGCAGGTAATCGACACCATCATGCCTGGTCATCCGCATTACAGCGAGAAGTCACGCTTGGCAAAGACGATTCAGAAAGACGGCTCGACGTGGGGAGCGCTCGTCGATCAGAACGACCTCACCAAACTCGCGCACTCTTCGAGCAAGATGAGCTGCCAGAGCTGCCACACGTCCTGGACAACGAGCTGCTTCGGGTGCCATCTATCGATGTCGGCAAATCAGCGTATGCCCATGTTGCACAACGAAGGGCTGCTGACGCGCAACTATACAGCCTACGACTTCATGGTGCTGCGCGATGACGTCTACATGCTCGGCATCGATGGCACCGTCACCGGCAATCGCGTCTCGCCAATTCGCTCTGCTTGCGCTGTCGTCGTGAGCTCACAAAACGCCCAGCGCGATTGGCTCTACTACCAGCAGCAGACAGTCTCATCCGAAGGCTTTAGTGGACAAGCCTTTAGTCCGTACGTCCCCCATACGGTTCGCGCCAAAGAAACGAAGGAATGCACTGACTGCCACGTCTCGCAGGACAAAGACAATAACGCCTGGATGGCTCAAGTCCTTGTTCAGGGCACGAACTTCCTCAACTTCATGGGACGCTACGTCTATGTCGCGACAGGCGAAGACGGATTCAATGCCGTTAAAGTAGCCGAGCACGAGGAGCCTCCCGCGATTTATGGAAGCGACTTCCACAAGGTCGCTTATCCCAAAAACTACGAGGAATTTCAAAAACACAAATTGGAGCTTGAGGCCGACGAGCATCCAGTTCGGGCAAAGCTCGGGGGACAAGAGGTACTCGACATCCAACTGCGTGGCGAATACGTCTACACGGCTTTAGGCAAAGGCGGGTTCCGTTTCTACGATGTCGCGCAAATCGACAACAAGGATTTCTCGGAGAAGATCGTTACCGCTCCCGTTTCACCTTTAGGACAAAAGTTCTATGTAAAGAGCAAGTACGCTACGGCCATTGCGACGCCGACCACTCTAGGCGTTGATCCGCTGCGGACCCACGATCCTCAAAACGAGGAGCAGAAGATCCACTTGATGTATGGCTTCCTCTTCGGAACGGATAAGTACGAAGGATTGGTAGTAATCGGCAACAGCCTCAAAGAAAAGAAAGACTTCGCTGGCGTAGGCACACTACTCGATGGAAATCCGGCGAACAATTTCGTTCATCGCGCCGCAACGTTCAATCCCGACGGAAAGTTGAATGGCGCTCACCGCATCACGATCGCGGGAGTGTACGCATACATCTTGTGCGATCGGGGACTCGAGGTTGTGAGTCTCGACGATCCACTGCATCCCAAAATCACGGCCGAGATCGGAGCGCCTGTACTCAACGAGCCCACCGGAGTGGCGGTGCAATTCCGGTATGCGTTTGTAACCGATAAAGAAGGGCTTAAGGTCTTCGATGTGACCCATCTCGACCAACCTAAGTTGGTCGAAGCCGCGAAGGTCCCATTACGGGATGCACGCAACGTTTATCTCTCACGTACGTACGCTTATGTGTCCGACGGCAAGGATGGAATTGCCATCGTCGATATCGAACGCCCAGAGAAGCCCAAGCTCGCACAGATGTTCAACGCCAACGGCGAACTGAAAGATACGCGCGATCTGAAGACGGGAATGGTCAGCTCCAGTCAGTTCGCGTTCGTTGCCGATGGCGAGGATGGGTTCAAGATCGTTCAACTCTTTTCGCCGGTGGACAACGACAAGTTTTACGGATTCAGTCCCCCGCCGACTCCGAAACTCATTGCCAGATACAAGACGAAGGGGCCTGCGCTTATCGTGTCGGAAGGCACTGACCGTGACCGCGGTGTCGACGAGAGCGGAAATCAGCTCTCAGTGTTTGGCCGCCGTGGTGCGCGACCCTTCAATCAGCAGGAAATGCAGCTCATGTACATGCGCAACGGCGAACTCTACACCGTAACCAATGATCCTCCCGGACGGCCTGTGGATTCCCACACTCCACTCAAGGCGGGCCATGGCGCGCCGGAAGAGAAGAAGGGAAGCGGCGGACAGAGGTAGAGAGGCCCGTAACTTTAGTACCGGACTCATTTCGAATCGTGACGGCAGACGCGCACGACGTTGTTCTGTGCGGCCGGATCTCACTATTCGCGTACAGTCGTAATTTCCTGCGCCGGATCGCCGCCAGCGTAAGTCTGCGCGATGATCAGGCGGCGCGCTTCAATCCGGAACTCTTTGAGTTGAGTCCTGAACCAAATCGAGCCCAGGATTGAGCAGGCTCCGCCAGCCGCAACCGTAAAAGGCGCTCCCATGCGCTCGGACAGGGCTCCAGCGAGCAGCGCTCCAAGCGGCGCCATGCCCATCATCATCATGGAATAGACGGACATGATCCGACCGCGAAGGCGGTCGGGAACCATTGATTGGATGAGCGTGTTCGTCGAGGCCATCTGCACCATCATGAACAGTCCAACTGGAATCAGGAGTACAGCAGAAGCCCAAAAGACCCGTGAGTAAGAAAACAAGATAAGAGACACGCCGAAAGAAGCCGAAGATGCGGCGACCCACGTTCCCAGCCCTCTTAGGCTTGATTTAGAGGCCAGCGCCAACGCTCCGATCAGCGCTCCTGTGCCACTGAATCCCATGAGTATCCCCAACCCGCGTGCGCCGCTATGCAGAATTTGATCGGCAAAGATCGGCATCAGCACCGCATACGGCATGCCTACCAGGCTAACCACACCAACCAGCAGCAGCAGTGCAAATATTGGTTTCGTGTGCAGGACCCACTGGAAGCCTTCCTTGATATCCTCTAAGGCCGACGTTTCCCGGGGATGAGGGGACCATGGCGGGACCTTCATCATCAAAAGCCCGGCCAAAACCGCGATGTAGCTGACGGCATTGGCAAAGAAGCACCATCCTTCGCCGATGCTGGCGACTAGAACGCCAGCTATCGCAGGTCCTATGACACGAGCACCGTTGAACATCGAGGAGTTGAGCGCGATCGCATTCATCAAGTCCTCTCGACCTACCATCTCCACAATGAAGGCCTGGCGGGCCGGTATGTCAAAAGCGTTCACGAATCCAAGCAGGGCAGCAAGCACGAAGACGTGCCACACTTTTACTACGCCAAGCAAGGTGATCGCAGCCAGGATGGATGCAAGAATCATCGAGAGGGCCTGGGTAGCGATGATTACGCGATGCCGGTGACGCCGGTCGACAACGGCGCCCCCGATGGGCGAGAGCAGGAAGATCGGGATTTGCGACGAAAATGAAACTGCGCCCAGCAGCAATGATGATCCAGTGAGCCGGTAGATGAGCCACGCCTCAGCGACGTTCTGCATCCAGGTGCCAACCAGGGAGATGAGCTGACCTGCGAAGAAGAGCTGGAAATTGCGATGGCGTAGAGAGCGGAATGCGCTCGCAAATTTGGCAGGCAGGTAGCTTGTCGTCAGGGTAGCCACGGTATGATTCGATGCGGCAGGGGACGAGAGCCTCAAACTCTTCCAGCCTCGTAAACTGCTGCAACTTCCATAATACCGACTCGGGAACACCAGGAGGATGATTTGAATCCGAGCATCGCTTACTTCGAGGAGCTGTATGCCTTCAACGCCTGGGCCAATGATCGAGCCTTTGACGCCGCCCAGCCGCTAGACCCGGACTTGCTCAGGCGAGACTTGGGCAACAGTTTTGGCTCGCTTCATGACACGTTCACGCATATCGCTGGGGCGGAGTGGATTTGGTTGGAGCGATGGAATGGACGTTGGCCGGCAGGTTTGCTTCAGCCTTCGGAGTTCAGCGGACTCCAGGCTATTCGCGAGAAGATGAATCAGGTCCGCTCCGATCGCCAGAAGTGGCTGTCCTCTTTGCGAGAGGACGACTTGCGTAAGGACATCCGGTATCGGAATCTTCGAGGACAGTTCTACTCCTATCCACTTTGGCAGCAATTAGCCCATGTAGCGAACCACTCGACCTATCATCGTGGCCAGATCACCACAATGTTGCGACAGCTTGGCGCGGCAGCCGCTTCTACAGATCTGCTGCTCTATTACGATGAGCGCAATCAGCGGCAACATTCGGCGGTTGCCAGATAAATAGCAGCGTTTCTCCTTGCCCTCAAGCACGCAACGGCCCGAAAACCCGCCAGCATGCAGGCCACGCTGTTACCTTTGTGTGTCCAAAATCCCTGAAAACCGCTTGCGATTGGGAGCGTGTTGTTTTATTTTCAGTTCGCCATGCAGGAACACGACGAAAACGCGGATGACGTAAGCGCCTCAGATCGCGCTCGCCAGCGCGCCCAGAAGACGCAGAAACCGCACACTAAAAAGAAAAAGGAATAGCTCGTAGCCTCCGGCTGACTCCGAAACGGGACCCGCTGTTCTCTCCTCAAATTCCCACCCAGCGGGAAGGTCAAACCCGAGATCCCGCACGACATTACCCCCATCCACAGTCGCAATCTCTCTGGACTTTTCTCTGGCCTGAAGCGCGAGCAATCCCGGTCACCTCATTTGTTCAGGCCAAATCGCGAACATAAGTTGCTCCTCGCGAACTAAGACTTGGCCTTCCCACCTCGCTCGAGTTAGCCGGTTCCGGGTAGTACTACGGTTTTTTACTAGTCCTCCCTTAGTACCAAAAATCGTGAAATTGCGTTTCTAAGGCTAACCCCTCATATCGCCAGAGTAGATGGACTTTTATGGTGCGACTTACGCCGCATTACAAACAGCCGCGCGAAAAAATCAATTTGGAGACTTAGGTTTTTGAACATATTCTCGAAATGGGCTCTAGCCCTCATCGTTCTGAGCACACTGACTGCATCCGCGCAGGTTTCCGTCAGCTCGCCTTCAGATGGCGCCACCGTGGGTTCCCCGGTGCATGTAGTCGCTTCGGCAAACGCAGCTAACGGCATTGCCGCAATCCGCGTCTGGGTAGACAACAACAGCGTATATCTCGCTAACAGCAGCAGCATCGACACAAATATTCCGATGAGCCTGGGTTCTCACTACGTCGTTGTGCAAGCCTGGGACAATTCTGGGAATCCGTCGAAGCAGGTAATGACGATTAACGTAGCTGCCTCGGCAACCCCGACCTCCGCGTCGAGCAGTAGCGGAGCAGCTGTCAACGTGACCTCGCCGTCCGCAGGACAGACCGTGGGTTCGCCCACGCACTTTGTGGCGTCGGCCACCCAGCAGGGCCAGTACCCGGTCACCGCAATGCAGGTTTACGTTGACGATCAGCTCAGCTACAGCGTCAACGGGGCCCAGTTGGATACGTATCTCAATCTAGGTGGAGGATCGCACAATGCGGTGGTTAAGTCCTGGAATACTGCGGATCAGGCCTACAGCCAGGCAGTGAGCTTCACGGTTGGCAGCAGCAGTTCGCCGGTACCTGCGCCAGCGCCGACCCCTTCCGGAGGCCCTGGTGTAACGGTCACCTCGCCCTCCAACGGAGGCAGCTCCGGCTCCTCGATTCATGTAGTCGCCTCGGCGCAAGCCAGCGGCGGCATCGCCGCAATGCAAATTTATCTCGACGACAATCTTGTATTCCGAACCAACGCGGGCAGCCTCGACTCCAACGTGAACGCCGGCACCGGAAGCCACAACCTCGTCGTCCAGGCATGGGACAACAGCGGCGCGGTTTACAAGCAGCCAGTCTCCGTAAGTGTGACCGGGAATAGCGCGCCCTCACCGACCCCCACGCCAGCGCCGACGCCGACCGGCAGCGGATATTACGACATTGACCAGCTCAGTGGGTGGGACAGCTGTAACTCGTGCGCAGGTCCAGGTGGAGTCGGACCGCAGGTGAGCTATTCGCTGAGTCAGTGGCAGGGTGCGCCGTCCATTGACGGACAATCGGCGCAGTTCTGGCTTGGAGGAGGACATCCGTATTCAGGCGCTCTCTGGTGGAAGGAGCTAGCGCCAAAACCCTCCGCGTCGCACTTTACCTACGATCTGTATTTCAACTATCAGAACGCCAATGCGCCCCAGGCACTTGAATTTGATGTGAATCAGGTCGTGAATGGCGGCAGGTACATCTTCGGAACGGAATGCAACCTGAAGGAGACTGGAACCTGGCGAGTGTGGGACACAACCAACGCTCACTGGGTGAACACTGGAGTTGTATGCAGTCCTTCGGCCAACAACTGGAACCACATGACGTGGGAGTTCCAGCGCAACTTAAACGGCAGCTACACATTCCTCGCCGTGACCCTGAATGGACAGACGCAATCAATAAACCAGACGTACTGGTCAAAGCCGGAAGGTGGGGACGAGCTGAACGTAGCCGTCCAACTCGACAGCAACTATGCAGGTACGGACTATTCAGTGTGGGTGGACAAGATCGCCTTGAATTACTACTGAGGCGTTGCGGTTGGTAAGGTAGAGACGCAGCGCGCTGCGTCTCTACCCTATGAACGCTTCCTTCCGGTTTGCCGAAATGTCGGACATCGACGGGCTCCTGCCGTTGATCCAAGATTTCTACTCGTTCGAGCACCTGCCGTATGACGAAGCCCGCTTGAAGCGTCTTCTGACAGAGCTAATCGAAGATAAAAATCTTGGTCGGCTGGTCCTTTTCGAACACTCGCGCCAGTTAATCGGTTACATGGTTCTGGGCTTCGGATTCTCACTCGAGTTTCACGGACGCGATTGTTTCATCGATGAGTTTTACGTTAGGCCAGACAGACGCCAGCAAGGGATCGGCAGCGCGGCGGTCGATTTCGCAAGGCAAACTTGCCGCGAGCTCGGCATTAGGGCGTTGCACCTTGAGGCGGATCACTTCAATACGCGCGGACACGAATTCTACCGGCGCCTGGGATTCAAAGACCATGACCGACATCTGATGACCCGTTGGCTGTGAATTATTGTCTCCGCGATCCATGAATGTGCACTAAGGAGCAAATATCAGTCGCAGCGAGATCGTCAGAAGCACCAGCCCGAAGATCCGCTTCAGATAGACCACCGAAACTGTCTGCGCCAGGGTTCCTCCGAAATAGCCGCCTATCATAAATGCCGGCGGCAATCAGGAGCGCCAGTTTCAAGTTGTAGTGATGAGCGCGATAGTAGGGAATGAACGGAGCTAAGTAGATCGGCAGCGCTCCGATCAAGAGGGCAGTGCCTTGCGCGCGGACCTGTGTTTCCCGAAACAGCAGCGTCATAATGGGAATCAGAAAAGCCCCGCTTGTGCCGGTGAGCCCTACAAGAATTCCTCCCAGTATGCCTATCAGCAGCACTGGGTGCGGGAATGTTCATCTGATCTGCCTCTTAACTGTCGGAAAGTTAGATCGACTGCACAGGAATTGCGGTCAGATCCTCCACCAGACCAACTTCCTTTTGCAAAAACGGCTCTGCGTATTTCACGCCTGTCATCATGCCGTAGAAGCGGGCCATGGAATGGATGCGGTCGTGAATGTCGGCGCGCGCTGGGAATAGCCCGCTGCCCTCTTGCTGATCTTCAAACTGGGACTTGTATGCCATCAGCGCCGCGAATCTGGCCTCAAACTGGTCACTAATATCCACGACGAACGTTGGACGGACGTCGTAGTAGAGAGTGGCATAGATGATCTTGAATGGCCGGTGCGGAGGAAGCGCGTCGTCAACTTCGACTTGCACACCTTGTTCGCGCAACTTGGCGCCAATTTCCAGTTTCTTCAATCCGGCGAGAAAGCATGCCTCATAGCCCAGAGTGGAACAGGTGTAGTGATCTGGGTGGCGTCCTTGCCAGTAGGGAAGAATGACTACTCGAGGGCGCGTGCGACGAATCACGCGCGCGATCTTGAGGCGATTTACCCAAGTGTTCTCGACACGGCCGTCCGGGATATCAAGGGCTTCGCGCCAGCACGCCTGCATCAGCCGCGCCGCCTCGTTCGCTTCGCGCTCACGATCAGCTGCTGTGCCGCGAGTTCCCATTTCGCCCCGCGTCAAGTCGAGTATTCCTGTGCGCTGACCCTTCTGCGCCATCTTCAGCAACGTGCCGCCGCAGGTTTGTTCTACATCGTCGCGATGAGCCGCGATGGCGAGGATGTCGAGCTGTGATGTGGGTTTCGAACTGGGAGCGGGCATCTAGGCCAGGCTCCCGGATTCCACAACGACGTTCTCCCGAACGATTAGGCGCGAGCCTGACATCTGTTTAAGCGTGGGCAAGACCCGGCTTACGTGTTCTTCTTCGTCTACAAACAGAACGACCAGAGGGAGCTTGCCGCCAGCGTCCACGAGAGTGCTTGTTTTTACGCGGCTGCGGCCAATGAATCCGGCCACTGCGTGCATCACAACGGCGTTGGCGATGTTCTCATGCCGCAAGTAGTTGAGAATCTGAAGGTGTGCCGGGCGACGCTGATATTCGTCGCCTTCATTGAGATAAATGGTTACTTGGACGGCCACGGTCGAAATTGTAAACGACGTATGCAGCTTCGAAGATTTCGTGCCTACAGCCACCTGGCTAATGCCGCTCCGGCTACCACTGCGGCCAGACAAAGCAAATTGTTGCTCAAGACGTTCATAGCCAATAGGCTCCAGTGTCCCTGTTCAAAGTAGGCGATGGTTTCGAACGCATAGCTGGAAAAGGTCGTATAAGAACCGCAGAAACCGATTGCGATTAGCCATCGCCACTTCGGATCGGCAAAGACCCGCTCCGTGGTCCAGATAAGAAACAAGCCAAGAATGAAACTGCCGGTGATGTTGATGATCAAAGTGCCGTAAGGAAAGTTAGGCGAAAGCAGCTTGGCAGCAAGGCGACTAACGAAGTACCGCAGATTGGCTCCGAGAAGAGCACCCAGGGAAACCCAGAGATAGGCTCGCATGAAGTTCGTCCGTCCTAAGACTTCCACCTGTCCAGCAAGGCTGGAAGTGAGATGGTAGGAGTCATCAGCCGTGAGAGCGGCGGTTCAGGCGAACTCCATCGCCTTACAAGCAGCAATGACATTGTAGCGGACGGGTTGGCGTTGATTGTGAAGCAACGCCGTTAAGCAGCCTAGCTCTTGCGCTCCACCAGAAAGTGAGCCAACGATCTCAAAGTTTCGCTACGGGGGCCAAAGGGATCAAGCGCCGCGCATCCCCGCGCAACTAGTGCGTCTGCACGACGTAGAGATTCGTCAATGCCGAATACAGCCGGATAGGTCGCCTTGTCGGACGCAGAATCCTTGCCGGCGGTTTTTCCAAGCTCAGCTGACGATTTGGTTACATCAAGCACGTCATCGACGATCTGGAATGCCAGACCGATCGAGCGGCCAAACTCCCGCAGCTTTGCGATCTCGTCTTCAGTGCCACTCGCGTAAATCCCACCGGTAGCCAGACTGGCGGTAATCAACGCTCCGGTTTTCGAACGGTGGATGTATTCGACAGCCACAGCATCCGCGTGAGTCTTCTCTGCCTCAAGATCCATTACCTGACCGCCGATCATGCCGTCGACTGTGCCGGTGCCGCGGGCAATCTCTTCAACGATGCGAATGCGCGCATCCGCAGCGCAGGATAACTTGCTGAGCACTTCGTAGGCGTAGGTTTGAAGGGCATCCCCCGCGAGAATAGCAATGTCCTCGCCGAATGCCACATGGCAGGTCGGCTTACCTCGACGCAGGTCGTCGTTGTCCAGGGCTGGAAGATCGTCGTGAATGAGCGAATAGGTATGCAGCATCTCCAGTGCGCTGCCCAGTTCTTCAACACCAATTGGCAGCTCGCCGATGGGCAGTTCGCGCTGCACCATGCGAGCCGCTTCCATGCAGAGGATCGGCCGAAGCCGCTTGCCGCCAGCAAAAACACTGTGGCGCATGGCTTTGTGGATCGATGTAGGAATTTGCGTCTCAGGAGGCAGAAGTCGATCGAGTGTCGAGTCGACAAGCGCACACCCAGCGGTGAGAGTGTCTTTCAGCGATGTCGAGCCGTTGCGTGGATCCCGCCACCCTCGGCCGCTTGTCTGCTTCAGACTTCGCGAATCTGTTGGTTCACTTACTTTCAATGAGGAGTCCCTTCAAGGAAGCAAACAAATTAAGAGGCGGCTATTTTCCAGTCGACCTATCCTCGCCTAAAGCTTCAAACGGTTGTGCCTGGAGCTTGCCTCCTTGCTTCATCAGAATCTCTACCTTGCCTTCGGCTGCCTCGAGTTCCTGCCGGCAGGAGTTGGACAGGCGTACCCCTTCTTCGAAAAGCTTCAAGGATTGCTCGAGTGACAGGTCTCCCTTCTCCAGTTGGTCCACAATCTTTTCTAGCTGTTGCAGCCAATCTTCAAATTTCGGCAAGGAGTGTCTCCAGAATCATTGTAAGGGTAAGCGGCGTCATTCAGCGCTCAGCCGACTGCGATGATTCGGTGTTCTGAAATAGTAACGGCACGAAAATGGCGAGATTTCTTCGCCAGACCGTCCAGGTATGAGCGCCAGGGGTGTCGACGTCCGTGTGCTTTACTCCCTTAGATGTGAGCCATTCACGAAGCTTTTGGTTCGATTCGAACAGATGGTCTTCCTTACCGCAGGCGATCCACAGCAAGCTCAACTTGGCAACTTCTTTCGACCTCATGCCTGCAAACTGCTGGTCGAACTCTTCGCTTAAACCCCCTGTGCTGAATGCGCCAATCCATCCAAAGCGCCCTGCCGAGGTTAGTCCGACAAATAACGATTCTGCGCCGCCCATTGAGAGTCCTGCTATAGCTCGCGAACTGGCGTCTTTTGCTGCGGCATACTCCTTCTCAACCCGTGGCATGACTTCCTGAAGCAAGGACGTCCGGAACTTCTCCAGATTGCGCCGGCGTAGCTCGTCGTTTCGAAGTCCATGAGAACCGGGCGCGAGTATTTTCGGTTCGCCATAACCGAGGGGCATCACGACAAGCATAGGTCGGGCTTTCTTTTGCGCGATTAGATTATCGAGGATCACGTTCGCGCGACCTACTGCAGTCCATGCGCTGGCATCGTCGCTGTAACCATGCAGGAGATAAAGGACCGGATACGGTATTTTCGCCAGGGCATCGTAGCCCGGCGGAGTGTACACGTAATAATCGCGCTGATCACCAGCTACGCCCGATTTATAAAAATGCCGATGAACCACCCCATGAGGTATCTCATTCACTTCCCAAGGCAGCGACGATGGTCCGGGCACATGCACCATGCTTTGTGTTCCCACCAGATTGGGTTTCATCAATGGATTGGCGGGATCGATTAGGGCCACGCCGTCAGCGATGAAGGAATAACCGTAGTAGTCGGGTTCGAGCTGATTAGTAGTAACACTCCAAACACCGGCATCGTCCTTCAACAGTGGAAGGTGTTGCATTGTGCCTTCCAGTTGCAGTTCAACTATCTGCGCATTGGGACTGCGAAATCGGAAGGTTACTCGATTGTCCGATTGCACTTCTGGAGAGGCGATGGGAGCTTGCTGAGCGACAGCGGCTACGGTTGTGAGTGCTGCCAGACCGAGGAGCAGAGGGAGCAAAATTGAGTCGCGCACGCGGGCGATTATATCGAGCAGTCTGGGAGAATGAGCGCATGTTTCACGCTCGTGTACTCTAAAGAGTGCCCACCGCTGCCGAGATCTCAGTCTCCCCAAGAGCAGCTTTTCAGCACCGCGATTTCCGACTTTTTCAGGCTGGCCGCGCGCTCTCAATCGTTGGCTCAGAAATGCAGTCGGTCGCGGTTGGGTGGCAGGTCTTTCAGATTACGCACCGTCCGCTGGACTTAGGCTACGTCGGCCTAGTGCAGTTTCTGCCTGGGATTCTCCTGTCTCTGCCTGCCGGACACGCCGCTGATCGCTTCGATCGGCGCGGAGTACTGCTCGCGTGCAATGTCTCGTATGCATTTTGCTCTCTCCTGTTATTTCTTCAGGCCCGAGCTGGAATCCATTCTGTGCTGCCCATATTCGCGGTATTGCTATTGATCGGTATTACTCGGGCATTCAGCGGTCCCGTCAGTCAAGCTTTGGTACCGCAGGTCGTGCCCCAGGAGCATTTTGGAAACGCTGTGGCATGGGGAGCGTCGATCTTTCAGGTTGCTAGTGTAGTTGGCCCCGCCTTGGGAGGATTGATCTACGGATGGGCGCACGGAGCATATAGCGTTTATGCCACCGCCGTGTGCATGTACTCGGCGGCGTTTTCCTTCATCCTGATGATGCATGTGCGCACCGGACGAATGGAGACCAGGGATGTTTCGCTCGAGACAGTGCTAGCCGGCTTCCGCTATGTTTGGCAGGAAAAAATCATTTTGGGCTCGATTTCCCTCGATCTTTTCGCGGTCTTATTGGGCGGTGCGGTTGCGCTTCTACCTGTGTTTGCGCAGGACATTCTCCACATCGGGCCGCGCGGCCTCGGGCTTCTGCGCAGCATGCCGGCGGCCGGAGCAGCCCTGATGGCGGTCTGGCTTGCATACCGTCCACTGCGACGTCGGGCTGGTGTGACGATGTTTATTGCCATCACCATCTTCGGTGTCGCTACGATCGTTTTTGGAATTTCGCGTTCAGTCGTCGTATCTCTCATCGCACTGTTTGTAATCGGCGCCTCCGACATGATTAGCGTTGTGATCCGCAGCACACTCGTACAGATTGCTACGCCTCCCGCAATGCGCGGACGGGTGAGCGCGGTCAACCTGCTATTTATCGGAGCATCGAACGAGTTCGGACAATTCGAATCGGGGATCACCGGACAATGGTTCGGCGCAGTGCCCGCTGTTGTCCTTGGAGGAGTCGGGACTCTGCTTGTGGTAGGCGTGTGGTCGTTGATATTTCCGTCGCTGCGGCAAATGGATCGCCTGCTACCGAAATTGGAAACTCAAGTCATTCCGGAAGCCGCCGGTCAGCAGGAGCCGATCTAGTCAGAAGTTTGCAAGCCAGGAATCCCTGCTTCAGGGAAAGCGGAAGGGAATTATTCCCGTGGAAAAATTTCTCGATCGCGAAACCCGCATGAATACAGGCGAATTGGAAATCGCCAGGGAATTGTGATGGAACTAGCAGGGAATTCGTCTGTCGTGACTCTCCTGGTGCATTCACGCGACCGAGCATGAGCAACGTGCAATCGGTCATTCTCAACCGTACTAAACCGCCCTGTCTCCAAACCTAGCCCAATAAGCTTGTGCTGGCAAGGATTTCTGCGGGAGCGCTGTCACCGTCCCACGGGCGTTCTCCTCGTCTTCTGGGATCCTAGATTTGCTTCTGCGGCCCTATGCAGGCGCTCCAACAGTTCCTGCAAGTGCCTCTGCTCAGTAAGGTAGCTAATGATCATCACGCGGATCACAGTGCGTCCGTTGACAAGCGTGGTCGAGATCCACTGCTGACCATCGCGCGTTACTTCGCTCACAATCGCTTGGAGTGTCAGGGTATTATTTTCTTCAGTATCCAGATTCTCTCTCAGGCACAGGTTGAAGATCGGCAGCATCGGCGGCGCGAACAGTTTGAAATAGGGCGAAGTCCCGATCTGTTGCTTTAACCACTCCGCAAGTCGGATTTGCCGATCAATATGCTCTTCATAGGCTTCGCGTCCATGGACCTTGAGAGTGAGCCATAGCTTGAGCGCGTTCATGCGCCGCGTCCATTGGGTACTGATCGCGAAGTTTTCCGGCGGCAGCGGCGTATTCACCTTGGGCATGTAAGGCGTGGTCACACTGAACGTCGCCTTGAGCAGCTCAGGATGTGAAGTGAGCACCACTCCAGCCGCAAACGGCATAGCCAGCCACTTGTGGGGATCGACAGTGATTGAATCCGCAAGCTCGATGCCCGCTACAACGCCGCGATGCTTGTCGCTGAAGATCGCCGCAGCGCCGTAGGCTCCATCAACGTGCATCCAGAGGTTGTGTCGGCGGCAAAAGTCGGCAATCGCCGGCAAGTCATCGATAGCGCCGGAGTTCGTCGTGCCCGCTGTGGCCACAACGCAAAAGGGCAGGTGTCCGGCAGATATGTCGTCTCGGACTGCACGGTCGAGTTGCTCAAGATCCATCTGAACGTGATCAGTGACTCCGATGCGCCGGACCCCCTTACGTCCAATCCCGAGCAGGCCAGTCGACTTGTCGAGCGAGTGATGTGCCTCTGAGGACGCGTAAACGATTGGTGCCGCGGGAAGGGAACGCACACCGTCGTTTACGGCATTAGGGAATTTGGCCGTTAGCGCAAGCGCCAAGGCGGAAAAATTTGCCTCGTTGCCGCCGCTGGTGAAGGTCCCGTTGAAGGGACGGTTCCAACCGACACGCTCGCCGATCCAGCAAACTGTCTCCTGCTCAATCTTCGAAGCAAGCTGCGAGCGCGCCAGCGTCGCCAGTTGTGGATTGAGCGCGGCCACGAAAGCCTCGGCAAGAACTGCCATATACGCCGGCGTCGGATTCATCAGGCCAAAATAGTTTGCGGCCGGAACGTGGAAGCCATTGGCGATCATCTCGCTGCAGACATCGTCCAGCACCTTGGCGGCGTCTTCGCCAAATTCGGGCAGGGTGGCAGTCAGTTGACCGAATGTGCGTTGATCTTCCGGCAACTGGACCGGACGAGTTGGTAGTGACTCGAAGTAGCGGTCGATGTGATCGATCAGGCGGTAGCCAAGTCGTCGCCGAGTCTCGGAATCGAGCGCAAATCCCACGACTAAGCGCCCGTGCCCGTGGCTTCCTGCATTATCTCTTCTTCCTGTTTCTGGGGCCGCAGGAGAGGGAACAGGATGACGTCACGAATGGATTTTGAATCTGTAATGAGCATCGTGAGGCGATCGATACCGATCCCTTCGCCCCCTGTGGGCGGCATGCCGTACGAAAGCGCGCGAATGTAGTCCTCGTCCATCGCGTGAGCTTCTTCATCGCCGCGCTCTCGCTCGGAAAGTTGTTGCTCGAAGCGTCGGCGCTGCTCTTCAGGATCGTTCAGCTCGCTGAACGCATTTCCAATCTCCAGGCCGCCGACGAAGATCTCGAAGCGTTCCACCCACTCTGGTTCATCCTTCTTATTCTTCGAGAGCGGCGAAATCGCGACAGGGAAGTCGTAGAGGATCGTGGGCTGCCACAGATGCTCCTCTGCCACAGCTTCGAACATGTTTGCGATGGTCTTGCCTGCCGGTTCGGCAGGATCGTATGGCATATGTGGAGTGTGCTTCGCGTTAAGTCGCTCCACGAGCTTCCGTACCGAACTGGCATTCGCGAAATCCGACATCTGCGGAGCAGGCGCACAACTCTCGGGCCAGTACTTGATGATGGCCTCTCTCATCGAGAGGCGCTGCCAGTTGCCAAAATCGATTTCACGCCCCTGATACGAAACTACAGTTGTGCCGTTCACCTCACGGGCAGCGTACGCCAGCATCTGCTCCGTGAGAGTCATCAGGTCGTGATAATCGGCATAGGCCTGATAAAACTCCAGCATCGTAAATTCCGGATTGTGCTGTGTGGAAATGCCCTCGTTACGAAAGTTGCGATTGATCTCGTAGACGCGGTCCAGCCCACCTACGATCAGCCGCTTCAGGTACAGCTCCGGCGCAATGCGCAGGAAAAGGTCGATATCGAGAGTGTTGTGATGCGTGATGAAAGGACGCGCCACGGCTCCGCCCGCGATGGGCTGCATCATCGGCGTTTCCACTTCGATGTAGCCGCGCGCGTCGAGAAACGAGCGAATCGCCTTTACGACTTTGCTGCGCGCTACAAAAACGTCACGAACTTCGGGGTTCATGTTCAGATCGACATAGCGCTGGCGATAACGGAGCTCGACGTCGGAAAGTCCGTGATACTTCTCCGGTAACGGCAGCAGGTCCTTGGCCAGAAACGTGATCTCTTCCAGGTGTACCGACAGTTCGTTGGTTCGCGTGCGGAAGAGATACCCACTCACACCGATGAAGTCGCCCAGGTCGAGCAGCTTGTAGAGCTGAAATCCTTTTTCGCCGACAAAGTCGAGCTTTACGTAGATCTGAAGGCGATTGCCCGCCTGCTGCAGATGGGCAAATCCGGCCTTGCCTTGTCCACGGATCGACATGAGCCGCCCGGCCACGCGTACGTTGACTCGCTCCCGCTCCAGCTGCTCACCAGTGGCGTCGGAGTACTTAGCGAGAATCTCGGGAATGGAATGCGTGGATTCAAATTTGCGCGGATAGCTCTCCTGTCCGAGAGCCTCAATCTGCTTTAGCTTCTCGCGACGGAGCTGATATTGGTCTTGTTCGAATGACACCAACAAAGTATATCGGGCCGGGAGAATCGGGTGATCGGGCGAAGTAGTGCAACGGTGCCGGTGCCGAGCACGGTACTGCTTGTTTTAGTCCGGCGATTTGGCGGAAGTGCTTCGTCTGCAGACAAGCAAAAACGCCCGAGACTCTCGCCGCGGGCGTTCTAACTTGCGTTTGTGTCTTGCTTACTTACGGAAACGTGCGACTAGTCCCGTAAGGAATGAGCCGAATCCGAGCAGTCCGAGCAGCGGCAGCGGAGATGCCGTCTGGGGCAGTCCGTTGGCGTTACCTGCGTTCTGGTTAGCGGAGTTGGCATTCTGATCGGCGCTGGCAGCGTTCGACTGCGTGCTGGCAGCAGACTGGTCAGCAGCGTTACTGCCGGTCGTCGTGCTGGAAGCGGCAGGAGCGCTGGCGTTCTGATCGGTCGTGCTGGTTGCAGAGGACGAAGCAGACGGCGCAGCGGATGAAGCCGGCGCGCTCTGATCGGTTGGGCTGCTGGTGGAGCTGGACGAGCTCTGGGGCGCAGCAGCGTTGCTGCTGGGCGTCGTACTGGTCGAGCTGGAGCTGGATGCTGCACCTGGAGCCTGGGCTGCGTTCGGATCAGACGTGCTCGAAGGAGCCGAGGTCGGATTTGCCTGGCTCGATGTCTGATCGGTTGAGGCAGGTGCCGTTGACGTTTGTCCAGAGGCTGCGCTCGGCGCTGCGCTGCTCTGGCTTGAGCTCGGCGTTGCCGACTGGTTCATATCAGAGCTGGTGTTGCTCGTGGATGGCGTGGCGCTGGAAGTCGATGACGGATTCTGGCTGGTCGAACTTGTCGCAGCCGGTGTTTGGTTCTGACTGTTCGGGTCGGTTGTACTGGATGTCTGGCCAACAGCGATGCCGGCTGACAGCAGCAGTGCAGAGCATGTTAACAACACTTTCTTCATGAGCTACTCCTCTTAATCTCTCCTGCCCGGCCGGAATTGCCGGACATCGTGGGTGCTTGATTCAGCCCGAGTGGCGCACGCGAACTGTCATCACATGGGGAGTTAGAGATTGGTTACTATGGCGGGGTTTTCCCAGATACGAAATTTAGGAAGGGTCAACACCGAATGAGCGGAGCTGCGGAATTAGGCGTCTCCCAGAGATTTTGTGTCGCCCAACCCTATGTGCAAAAGGGTTAACATGCTTTCTCCGGAAAATGCAGTGCCCTGCCAGCTTCTGGTCTTACCTTTACAATCGGCCGCAATGCTTTCTGAGCGTGAGTTGTGGATGCAGCGCGCACTTACCGAAGCCCAGGCAGCGCAAGAGGCTGGGGAGATTCCAGTGGGAGCTGTGATCGTCAAGGACGGTGAACTCATCGCCGCGGGACAGAACCGCAATTTACGGGATCACGATCCCTCCGCGCATGCGGAAATCGTCGCATTGCGTGCTGCCGGAGGTCATCTCGGGAATCATCGGCTCGAAGGATGCGAGATGTACGTCATTATCGAACCTTGCGCTATGTGTGCGGGGGCCATGGTCCATGCTCGGCTCAAACGTCTCATCTATGGCGCAAGCGATCCTAAGGCAGGTGCGGTCGAATCCGTGATGAACGTGCTGAATCATCCACGGCTGAACCACAAGATGGAAGTAGTGAGCGGGATCCTCGAAGGCCAGTGTTCTCAACTAATGCGCGAGTTCTTCCGTACGAGGAGACTCGGAAGTGAATAGCGAATCACGGAACGGCTGCTAGAATGGAAATCAGAACGGAATTCTGCTTCCAGGCAGATTGCAACGAGCTTTTGGCGCGGAGAGGTGCGTGAGCGGTTGAAACGAGCCGCCTCGAAAGCGGCCATACCTGAAAGGGTATCGGGGGTTCGAATCCCTCCCTCTCCGCCATTTAAGTAAGTCACTTCATACTCCGCCAAGTCTGCCGTAGTCCAGCGAGGCTGACGCACGGTTTTCTTGCTCCGTCAGTCTAGCCCAGAATGGGAAGCGTTCCGCCTGGCCCCAAACGCGTCGAGAACATGCTACAGATCGAACAAGTCAGAGGCGGCCGAAGGGATAAACCCTAGGCGCGTCTGACCTCTGGTCTAGCGCACTGGCCTGAAATAGTTTCGGACCATGTTCTGCGCGACTTTGTGACCGAGTACAAGTCCTTGCACAACTGAATGGTGGTAATGGAATCCGGCATAGATGCGTGCAAATTCCATTTCGGTCTGCCACTCCCGGATGCTGTCGAAGACGTGAGGACTTGTGGTATTGGGAACCGTGCTGTCAAGGGATATGTGCAGATTCGGAGTTCCAAAATAGGCCTTCAGCGTATTGGCCAATGCTCCGGTCAGGCAGGAGTGGGCTGACGGATATTCTGGATGGCCAGGTGTCGCTGTGAGCGTTTTCCACGCAGGATCTGCCACTGTGTCGGGGTTCCCATCGATGTCGCCATTCGGAATCGCGGTCGCAGGCCGCCAGAAGTTGTAACGATATTTCGCGTTGTAGCAGCCGATAATCCCATCCGCCGAGGCTGCATATGCCATGGCAAACAATCTGGCTGTATCCGAAAGGCTCAGGTTCAGTTCGTCCACTTTTGCGCGCAGCATGCGACCATATTGGGCCGTTGTGTGCTCCGTCCAGAAAAGGGCGATCTCGGTCTGCTTTGGCGTCCTTTTTGTACTGTTGATGCTTCCGAGCGCCTTCACTTGGTTGTAATCATCGGCCCAGGTATCGCTGGACAAATCGGGCGGTGGCTCGGGAAGAAATTGGCCCGGATCATCGAACGTGAACGGCCGCATCTGCCCTACCCAAGGCGTCTGCGCGGGAAGGAAGCCCGGTGGTGTGCGGATCCAAACTCCCGGAACCGGGTTTGCTGGCGGATTGTAGGCAACGTTTGCTCCTAGCCCGTCACCTGCGCGCAGATCTTTCATCGCCATGGCAGAAGCGAGGCCGACGCTGATTCCATCCGTTTTAGCTTGACCGTCAGGGATGGCTGACAGCGATGCGGTGTATGCGGTGAGAAGAGCAGCAGAGCGATCCGGCAGCAGCCACAATAGCGTGCGATATGCAGCTTCAACCGTCGCGGCATCGGGGGACGCGCCCGCGGGAGCGATAAGCTTGTACTTATATGGTTCGAAACCTCCCTTGATTGCATTCACGGCGTTATAGACTGCCAGTTGCATGTAAGCGACGTATATCCCTGCCCCGCCCGGAGTTGCTGCCCCGGGCGCTGAGCTGTTCCGAGCTTCGGTAATTGCAGTGGCGTTCCAATCTGTCACGGTATTTTGCGCAGTTGCCCAAGGTGCAATGAGCAAGGTCGCGACGGCTGCTATACGTTTGAGTCCATTCATTTCTTTCTCCTCCTTGTTCGGCCGGCATCGCGGCCCCAGCGATCCTCTTTTCTACTCTTTAATTGCGCAATCCTGACCGAGTCCTTTCCGCACCAAATTGGAATCAGAAGGTAAGCCTGTCATTCCACACAGGATCGGCGCTCATCTCCGAAAGGTACGCTTTCCGTGATAGGCTTTTCGCCTCCACAGAATCCTTATGCAGGCCCCAACACAGGCTCCAGCAGTCCGCCGTTTCGGCGCTTTCGAGATGGATCTCCGATCCGGAGAGCTGCGCAAGAACGGAATGCGGCTGCGGCTTTCGGGCCAGCCATCCAAGTCCTGGCCGTTCTAGTCGATCGTCAGGGCGAGGTAGTGGCGCGCGAGGAACTGCAGTCCAAGGTTTGGTCGGCCGATACCTTCGTCGATTTTGATCACGGGCTGAATAACGCAGTAGCCAGGATTCGGGAGGTATTGGAGGATTCTTCGGACACACCGCGATACGTCGAGACCATTCCGCGGCGAGGCTACCGCTTCATAGCACCTGTAACCAACGGTCGGCCGGCGACGGCCGCGCCAGCCTCACCGGTTAGCCTTGTACCCGAAGTCACGGCTCCGAGTCCTGCGCCTTCTGTTGTTCTACCAGCCGCAGAAAGAGCCTCATCTAAACGCCTGTGGGTGCTGCTCGGGACATTGGCTCTGCTGGCACTCGCGGGCTGGTTCGCATTGTATCGGGGCGCAGGTGCCAGCCCGAAGCAACCGCCGATCAAGTCGGTGGCGGTATTGCCGTTGAAAAACCTCTCGGGCGACCCAAAACAGGACTACGTTGCTGAGGGCATGACCGAGGATCTCATCGGGCGCCTCTCCGACATCCACGACCTGCGCGTTACGTCCCGCACGTCGGTGATGCGCTTCAAGGATACTCAGCTCTCGGTTCCCGAAATTGCCAGAACACTCGGGGTAGATGCCATCGTCGAAGGATCAGTGATTCGAGAGGGCAACCGGATTCGCGTTCACGCGCAGTTGATTCGCGCCGCATCGGACGAGCACTTCTGGTCAGAGAGTTACGATCGTGAGTTGCAGGATGTTCTTGCTCTGCAGAGCGAGGTAGCGCAGTCCATTGCAGCGAAGGTCGAAGTTACGATCACGGGAAGGGAACACCAGAGGCTGATCGCGGCGCGTTCCATCTCACCTGAAGTCTACGAGAGTTATCTTAAGGGGCGGTCCATATTAGACAACACATACAGCAGATCAGGCCTCGAGGAGGGCATTGGTTACTTTCAGGAGGCGATAAAGAAAGATCCGGCGTTTGCACCAGCGTACGTCGGCCTTGCGGGCGCTTATGACAAGCTTGGCACGGTCTTTATCGGCGCTCGCCCAAGTGAAGTACGTCCAAGAGTAATCGGCGCAGCTCGGAAGGCCCTCGAGCTGGATCCGCAGCTCGCGGAAGCGCATGTCCTGCTGGCGGACGTATATCAAGCACAGTGGCAGTGGCGCGATGCCGAAGCTGAATACAAACGGGCGCTCGATTTGAAACCGAACGACCCCGATGCGCATGTCGGACTTGCGCATTGGCTGCTATGCCAGGGGCGCACGGAGGAGGCCCTCACCCTGGTCCAGCGCGGTCGCCAACTCGATCCGGTTGCGGTTTCGGGCGTTAGCATCGGTCAGACTCTGTTTTACTCAGGCCGCTATGACGAAGCCATACATGAGTTGCGCAGCGTCTTGGCAGTAGAACCGAACGCTGCAAGCGCCCTCTGGTACCTCGGATTTTCACTTACCGGCAACGGTCAACCTGAGGAGGCAATTCCCGTGCTCGAGAAGGCGCTTTCGGTTTCTAACCGCAGCCCGGGCGTTATCGGTGTGCTGATCAGGGCATACGCGCATGCCGATCGGCGCAACGATGCGCTTCGTCTCCTCGACGAGTTGAAGCGGCGACGCGAGAAAGGTTATGTTCCGGCCGCTGCATTCGTGAATGCCCACCTGGGGCTCGACGATCGGGAACAAATATTTGTCTGGCTGGAACACGCCTACCAGGAGCAGTCAAACATTCTGCAGTTTCTCAAAGTACACCCCTACTTTGATCCGGTGCGCGAGGATCCCCGTTTTAAGGACCTTGTCCGCCGCGTTGGCCTGAATTAGGAAGGCTGTCTGTTCATTTATTCTGTCTTCAGCGTGATTCGCGTAAAGACGATCTACCGCAGCAGATCCTCTAGTTCGATCGACAGATCGGTTTTTTCGTCGCGATATTTCACGATCACCGGAGTGTAGAGCGATAGTCCCCACTCCTGGCCTTTGCCGCGGGATACTGCCCTCGATCCCGGTACCACAACGGCTCGCTCGGGAATCTCAAGCACGCGATCGGTGGAAGAACGCAGCACTTCGCCTCTAACGAGGTCGTAGACAGGTGTCGAGCGAGTGAGAATTGTGCCCGCCCCCAGCACAGCGCGGCTGCGAACCAGGGTTCCTTCATAGATTCCGCAATTGCCGCCTACGAGCACATCGTCCTCAATAATGACAGGCGACGCGTTCACTGGCTCGAGCACTCCACCCACTTGTGCTGCCGCACTCAAATGCACACGTTTGCCAATTTGCGCGCAGGAGCCAACCAGGGCATGAGAATCGACCATCGTGCACTCATCGACATAGGCTCCGGCATTGATAAACATCGGCGGCATGCAAATGACGGAGGGCGCTACGTAGGCTCCGCAACGGACGGAAGACCCTCCGGGCACGAGGCGTACGCGGTCTGAGACTTCGAACCTGCGCGGCGGATATGTGACTTTGTCAACGAATGAGAGCGCGCCCGCCTGCCACTCATGCAAGGTGCCGATTCGGAATCCTACGAGGATGCCCTGCTTTACCCATGTGTTTACATGCCACTTTCCATCCCTCTTCTCGGCGGCGCGGATTTCGCCGTGGCTGAGCGCTTCGCGGAATCGTTCGAAGGTTGCGTGTGCCTGGGGAACTTCATGGGCGTGATTTCCAGCCTCAAATAACCTCTCGATCTCTTTCTGCATGTTTGCAGTCGCGGGTGAGCTATGGGACATTTGCAGTGGAGTATAAACGCGAAGGACTGCTTGGCCGCATCCTTGAGAGCTGCAGAACTAGCCCCGCTTCTCGGTCGTACGCTGGTTATCGTTGCGCACCCTGACGACGAGACCATCATGTGCGGTGGTCTGTTGCAGCGGATGCAAGATCCGTGTGTGGTGTTTGCAACAGACGGCGCTCCTGAGGATTCGTATTTCTGGCGTCGCTTCGGTTCCCGCGAACGATACGCAGCAATTCGCGAGGAGGAAGCGAATGCCGCGCTGGCTGCGGTTGGAGTAGACCAGCTTGAATTTCTGTCGAAGGAATCGGAGGCTCCACTGATCGACCAGCTTCTTTATAGAGCGCTGCCGGCGGCCTTCGCTGCGTTGTCGCGGATTGTGGAGCAACGCCAACCGGAATGTCTCCTGACGCTTGCTTACGAAGGTGGGCACCCAGACCACGATTCAGTCAGCTTTCTGAGTGCGCAGCTGGGACGCACGTTTCGACTCCCCGTGTGGGAAGCTCCCCTGTATCACCGCAACTCCGATGGCGGCGGTGTGTATCAGCGATTTGTCGATGAGGACACAGAGGTTATCGAACACGCGGTGAAGGGCGAGGAACTTCAAGCCAAGCAGCGCATGCTTAGTTGTTACAAATCGCAGTTCGATTCGCTTCCGTCTTTCAGTATCGAGATTGAACGGTTCCGTCCGCAAGCAAGCTATGCATACTCACGTCGACCACACGCGGGAAAATTGAACTACGAGCTGTGGCAGTGGCCGATGACGGCCGAGGACGTTAGCGGCGCCTTCGTTGCGTTTTCTTCAACAGTGGCAACGTCCCTTAAATGAACTTGAAGGCAACTTCGGCAGGAAGCCCGCTGCGCGTCTTATACATAGCGTATCCACTGTTGCCGGTCTCCGAGCACAGCGCCGGAGGGGCCGAGCAAGTGCTCTGGACGCTGGAACGCGAGATGCATGCTCGTGGATTCAAAACCACTGTCGCTGCATGTGTGGGCTCGCAAGTCGCGGGAGCGTTGTTTGAAACTGGCAATCAGGCGGAAATGGTCGATCAGTTCGAGGCGCGCTCAGAAAAGCAGACACATCTGGTAATCGAGTGGTTACGTTCCGGCGCTGAGAATCAATTCGATCTTCTGCATGACGTGAGCGGGTGGTTTTGGCAGCGCGCAAAAGATATCCGATTGCCTGTACTCGCTACCCTGCATCTTCCTCGATCGTTGTACAAAGAAGTCAAGTTTTCAGACGTACCAACAAACGCCTTCTTCAATTGTGTCTCACAGAAACAAACGGCGGAGTTTGAGGATATCGCTGCTCACGTGATTGGCGTCGCTTCCAACGGTATTGCATTAGACCGCTTTCCAGCAAAGCCTGTGGCGCAGGAACGGCGCGAGTATCTACTCTGGTTGGGCAGGATCTGTGAAGAAAAGGGAACGCACACTGCTCTCGATGTAGCTCACGCAGCAGGGAAGAAGCTGATCATAGCGGGAATGGTTTATCCGTTTTTGTATCACCAGAAATATTTTGCACGCGAAATCATCCCCCGATTGAAGCGCGCCGGCAGCATGGCGAAATACATCGAGCGCCCAACGTTCGCAGAGAAGATCGACCTGATCCGGAATGCCAAGGCGCTGTTAATTTCCAGCAACATCGGCGAGACGAGTTCAATCGTCGCGATGGAGGCAGCAGCGTGCGGTACACCTGTGGTCGCTCTGCGGCAGGGTGCATTACCTGAAGTAGTCGCAGATGGAATCACCGCACTCCTCGCGCAGGATTCGAATGAAATGGTAGCGGCGATCTCGCGGATTGATCAGATTGCCAGTGAAAACTGCAGGCGCTATGCGGAACAGCATTATTCATCGGGAGGCATGGCGGATAAATATGAGCAGTTGTATCGGCTGATGATTGAAGACCGTGAAGTGCGCTATACGTTTCCCTAGGAACTGTCATCCTGAGGTCAGACGTTGGCCGAAGGATCTCCCGCAATGCTTCAGTTGTAATGGCACTCTCCAGGCTCTCTCACGAGAATCCTGGCCAAAGAGCCGGGACGCACCAATCAAGCCTGAAACATTCCGGAAGATCCTTCGGCCAAACAGGGCCTCAGGATGACAGTTGTAGAGACTTCACAGTCCTTCAGCACAATCACAATGGCGGCCGAAGAAACACCAACCACTCGAAGCTAGCGCGCTGCAACCCTGTCTGCCAGCAGGCCGACTTCGGCGGCTACATGCTCGAGCTTGCTGCGAGTTTCAGGCTTCACCGGCAGCATCGGCAGACGATAATTTTCATCGATTCGTCCCATCATCGCGAGAATACATTTAACCGGCATTGGATTCGACTCCAGGAACAGCGCCTGCATCAGAGGCAGGTATTTGCGATGGAGCTTGCGGGCCCCAACCCAATCTCCGTCGAGTGCGGCTTGTGTCATTTTTGAAAGCTCGGCAGGAATGACGTTGGACGCGACTGAGATAATTCCTTGTCCCCCAAGAGAGATCACCGGTAGCGTGATGGCGTCGTCGCCTGAAAGCACAATGAAATCATCCGGGACTACGTTCAGCACTTCGGCGATCTGAGTCATACTGCCGCTGGCTTCCTTTACGGCGATAATGTTCCTAATCTTTGCCAGTCGAGCGAGAGTTGTGGGCTCTATGTTTGCCGCGGTCCTGCCAGGCACGATGTAGAGCACGAGCGGCTTATCAACAGCTTCGGCGATCGCTTTGAAGTGCTGATATTGGCCTTCCTGTGTCGGCTTGTTGTAATAGGGCGAAGCAGTAAGAATCGCGTCTACCCCTCTCCGCGAGGCTACTGTCTGAGCTCGTTCGATAGCTTCAGCGGTCGCGTTGGAGGTCGCGCCCGCGACGATCGACACGCGTCGGTTCGCCACCTCGATCGTGATATCGATCACGCGCAGCCACTCTTCGCGACTGAGAGTTGGAGTCTCTCCCGTGGTTCCGCAAGGCACGAGGAAGTGCACGCCAGAGCTGATCTGCCATTCGATCAGAGATCGCAAAGCGGGTTCGTCGATGGCGCCATCTCTGCGAAACGGCGTCACCATAGCGGTGCCACAACCGCGAAGTTTCATGTCCACAGGATAACGCGAACGAGCCCCAAAAATAACGTGGTTCCGGCCGGCGCTTTCGGCAATTTTGTGATTTGGCGATTTCGTGATTTGGTGATCTGAAATCGCGAAATCATACGATCACGAAATCACCAAATTCTCGAAGCCGGCCGAGGGCGGCCGGAACCACATTGTTTAGACAGTCATTTGTCGTTCGGCGGCGCCGAGTCAGCTTCGGCCTTTAACCGCTTGCGCTCCCGGCGGCTCCATTGGTAGAGAGTCTCCACATCGGCGTCGCTGAGCTTCGCTTCTGGGTGTAGAAGAAGATATTTAGGAAGAGGCATCTTTCTGTTCCGGACCATTGGTCCAATTCGGGACAGGATATCTTCGCGTTCGTCGATACTGTAGTGGTCCCAGTTCGACATGTTCCAATGGCTTCGTCCCACCTGCACGTCTCTCTCGATCAACCACGAAATTGGAGCCACGCGACTGTAAAGGGGCCATGCCGTTTGCTCAGAGTGGCAGTTCTGGCAGGCACGCTGCATCACATCGAGCACTGGATGCTCAATTTGAGCTGACACCATCAGTTCCTTACTGGGATTGGCAACTCTTGCGTTGCCGAATGGATGAACAAACGTCAGCACGAAGAGAAGAAAAAGGAATGCCACGGCGAAAGTGCCGAGACGTCGCACACCCCAGCGCCGTTTTGTTGTCAGGTTAGTGCTCACTTTTTACCGCCTCGGAGGTTCCGGAATCGCGTGGCTCGCTACTTGCCGGATAGTTGTTTGAGATATGCGATTACGTCCGCCCGCTCATCTGCTTTTTCCAAGTGAAAGTCCATATCGACATCCTTAATGAATTTGTCCGGATCGGTCAGCCATTTGTCGAGGCTGGCGTCGTCCCAGGTGATCCCAGCTTTTCCGAGCGAATCGGAGTATTTGAAAGTGGAGACGCTGCCTGCTTTCCTGCCATAGACACCGCGCAGGCGCGGCCCTTCTTTGTCGTTGTCGAGCGAGTGGCAACCGCCGCAACGTTTGTCGAACAGCTGATGGCCGCGGGCTGCATCCGCCTCCTGCGTGACTACTGCAGAAGAGGAGGGAAGGAAAAAGATCACGCCAAGCATATACACACTGAGCGGAATGCAGATCAGGCGGGTTGGCGTGAGTCTGGAAAAGCACGAACGAAGTGGCATCAAACGGGTCCTCATTTGCTCGCCTTTGCAGGCTTTGAAAACAACTTCATGGTCCAAAATCGAATACCTCAGCGGCTAAAGCCTTTTTGAAACGAGGTTCAGGTACCGGCACGACTCGAAGTCGTGCCTCTCCCTGCCGCACCCTGTCTAACCGATCAGCAGGTCTCTGCGCAGGAGATGCGCGGACGGATGCGGCTCTTGAGAATCACCGGCTATTGCAAGCGGTGAATCAACGATGGCCAGGCTGTGGTTTTGCTGTACGTAGTGCACATTCGCCAGACCGAGCACGCTGCGTAGGCGTTCGGCCGGGACCTTCATTGGGCCTGGCGCCGGCGCAGACCCCGGTGCAGGTTGGGGGAAAGCCGTGGACATCGCCGCATGGAATGTCGCGTTCCCTTCGACCTTTTGCATTACCTGGTGAATATGGCCGTTGAGCACAGTGACCGAGCCGAATCGCTTCAAATGCGCGAACGCCTGCTCGCTGTCCTTCGTCCCCCATCCCCAGTCGGGATAAACGCTCCAAAGGGGAATGTGGGCGAATACGACTACAGGGGTACTCGCGGAGACTCCGCTCAGATCATCCTTCAACCAGGCAATCTGTTCGTCGCCAAGCTGGCCCATGCCTTCGAGCTGAATCACGTTGACGAGTCCAACAAAGTGAACTCCCTTGTGATTCATGCTGTACCAGCCTTTGCCTTTGGTGTCTTTGCCGTAACGGTCCAGGTATTGTTTGCCATCGTCTACTGATGTGTCGTGCTCACCGGGCACGTAGAAAATCTGCTTGGGGTGAGCGCTCTTGAGGATTTGGTCCATTGTGTCGAATTCGGCAGGCTTGGATTGATGGCTCAGGTCGCCGGTATGGATGATGAACTCCGGCTGCTCCGGCAGGCTATTGATTCTGTCCACTGCGGCTTGGAGCGTCGAGACTACATCGGTATTGGCAGGTTTGTTGAATCCCATGTGACTGTCGCTGATCTGGACAAATCGCAGGGCCGATTTGGTGTTCTTGCTCTTTGTGTCGTGGCCGAAGATGTGGGATGTGGGAATGCCTTCAGCAGTGATCGTCCACAGGAGTCCGGTGCCGGCCCAGGCCATGCACTTGAGAAATCCTCGGCGATCGAGGCCGTCTTTGCTCTGGTCCTCGTCCAGGATGTTGGGATCGCGGTCTTTTTGTTTGCGAGACATGGGGGCTCCTTTTGTGATTCAGTGGCTTTCGTGAGAAGGAACTGCGTGACGGGCGTGCCTATTCCTGCAGGAGGCAAGGGAGCTGGGACGAAAAGTTTGTTGGAATTTCGGGAATCAAATGTGGGTGGCAGGAGTCTAAGCCTTCAGAATGGAAAGCACCGCAGATTCTCGCGAGAAGATCACTCGCTTTGAGGCTTTGGTGTTGCCTCATCTCGATTCGGCCTTCAACCTCGCTCGCTGGATGGCGCGAAACACAACTGATGCCGAGGACGTTGCTCAGGAAGCGATGATGCGCGCTTTCCGCTTCTTCGACACATTTCGCGGCGAAGATGCCCGGGTATGGCTTCTGACGATCGTGCGTAACACGTATCTCACTTGGGTTCGGCGTCAGCTTCCGCAGCAGAATTCGGCGGAGTTTGACGAGCGTCTGCATACCGACATCGAGACGGCGCTCACGCCGGAGTCAGAGTTCCTGCGGCAAGCAACCGCTGAGCAGGTGCGTCGCGCAATCGAGAATCTGCCGGCGGAGTTTCGGGAAGTCATTCTTATGCGGGAACTCGAACAACTTTCATATAAGGAAATCGCTGCAGTCACGCGTTCGCCGCTTGGTACGGTAATGTCAAGGATCTCCCGGGGTCGCAGCATGTTGCGCCAGTTGATTGCAGGAGAAAGACGAATGGAGGTAAAGCACCATGGCTAGTCACGCACAACGCAACCTCCTGCACGCCTACCTCGACGACGAGCTGGATCTCGTGCGCAGTATGGAGCTCGAAGACCATCTGGCTGAGTGTGGCGACTGCGCCAATGAGGTAGCCAGCTATCGAGCTCTTCGGGAAGGTGTACAGGCCGCTGATCTTCGCTATCAGCCTTCCTCGGAGTTTCGCTCGCGTTTGTTGAGGGAGTTGGAGCAGCAGGAACGACCACAACCGACGGTGATTCACTGGCGGATTCCGCGCTGGAGCTGGGCAGCAGTAGCGGCTTTGCTCTTGCTCGCTTCGGCGGCATTGGTACTCGATGTAAGTCAGCGTTCCGAACGCAAAGTAGCGAGCGAAATCGTCACAGACCACGTGCGTTCACTGATGGCTAGTCACTTAACAGACGTAGCCAACTCCGACCAGCACACGGTGAAGCCCTGGTTTACAGGGAAGCTCGACTTCTCGCCGCAGGTACGAGATCTCTCAGCCGATGGCTTTGAATTGATCGGGGGGCGTCTGGAGTATCTCGATGGTCATAACGCCGCGGCCGTCGTCTATCAGCGGCGTAAACATGTAATCAATCTATTTACTTGGCCAACTTCAGCGTCGGATGAAGAGCCCCAGGCAACGGCGCAGCAGGGATTCAATCTCGTCGAATGGAAGCAGGCCGGAATGTACTACTGCGCGATCTCCGACCTGAATCGCCAGGAGCTAACGGAATTAGCCTCCCTGCTGCGAAAATAACCTTAACGACGCACGTTTCCAGCGGCTGTGGATCCAGCAGTGGGTTGGTCCGCAGGCAGAGGCTCACTCAAAACCAAGTTAACGTTGGCCGGCAACTTGTCCGCATTCGCGAGCAGCAGGCTTACTTGCCACATTTGCGTGTCCGATAGAGATCCGTGAAACGATGGCATGCCCGTCATGCGGATTCCGTTGGAAACCTTCCAGTAGGTTTCGCCCGCTGGATCGTCTGTAACCATGTGGTGTGGATCAAGAAGTTGTGGAGGTCTAGGGTACATGCCCTTGGCGACTGATGTTATGGATTGTCCTGTTACGCCGTGACACACCGCGCAGTTCTCGCGATAAATGTGGGCTCCAGCGGCGTAGTTTTCTTCATTTCCCTGAATGGGCGCGCTTCGGGGATACTCTTTGTCCATTCTGGCGTGCAGTCCCATTCGAGCAAACCTCTTCTCAAAAGGCATCGCGGCAGCCGCAGTAGCGACTGGTGCGAATCCGAAGCGGAAATAGGAGTAGACCGAAACGGGGACGATGATCAGGCCGACGATGAGGCCCACAAGAAAGGCAGGGAAGCGGGATGGACGCATGCGCGTAATTGTAGAGCCAGTCTGCCCTGGACTGCTTTCTAAGTTCCTCTGTGATTACCTTACTGCGTTCTCGATCACAAGTTTGGACTGAGTGGTGACGGCCACCAGGCTCGTTGGCTCTGGTGGATATCGTAGCCAGCACACCAAGGCGACAATCGTGGTTGTGAGCGCCAGCAAAATACCGAACTCCGTCGTCCAGATTGCTTCCGATCTGGAAGAGCGGGTGAGGGGATCGCAAATGGCCTGAATGAAGAGATTGTGGCTTCCGTGAGCGATAGCAGCAGGCCACACTGAGCCGGATTTCACGCGGAGCCATCCGAAGATCGCTGCACCCGAGATCACCATCCAGGTGAAGCACACGAGAGCGACCCATGCTGGTCCTCCCGAGTTGTAGTTTGAGCCTAGAATTCCCGGGTAGTGCCAGAGAGCCCAAATCAAACCGGAGATCAAAATGGCACTGACAGGCCCGCCTAATTTCAGTAGCGCCGGGAATAGAAATCCCCGCCATCCAATTTCTTCGCCCAATCCCGAAGTTGTCCCGCTTATGACTCCGTAACCCAACAACAGAAACAGATTGAGCAGCAGCGCCGGCCCTGTTGTCTGAAGCTGCAGCGAGGTTGCGCTGGCGTACGAGAAGCCGGCCAAATTGAAACTTCCGCGTACAGCAATCCAATATGGAATATAGGCCAGCAACGCATACAGAATGGGTAGGCCATACCCTAGACCGATGTAGCGCAGCTTAGGCCAGGTAAATCCAAGCGAAGAGATGCTGATGCCACCCAGGTAGCACGTGAGCAGCGCGGCCAGAGTCGGACACCACATTAGTGTGTGGACAACTCTCCCTTGTCCCATACCGAGCTCTTTCGTGTGGATTACGAGCAGGTACCAAGGCAAACTCAACAGCGCAACGAGTGCGACGTACATGACAACATGCGATCTCTTCACCATGGCTGGTTGTGCTCCTACGGAACGGGCGCGAAAAGTGTACTAGAGGTTCTTGCAGTGCGAGGTCAGCGCCTCAATTTTTCTCAATTTAGGTCTTCCGCGTTACACTCTGCTGCCCTGATCGAATTCGCTTGTAGAATTGCGAATCGTTTCCGGCACCTAATCTGGTTCCAGAATGTTCTCTCTTCCAACGGCTTGGAAAATCTTGCGTGAGCTCGGTCCAAACTGGGTTCTCCAACGGCTGCGGCTTGCCGCAGAGGTCCATTTCGGGATAGTGAGGAAACGGCTCCCACTAAGCGCGTGGAAATTCGAGCCCTCCAATTTAGTAGATCCCACGTCCGGAGGGGATCGGAAGAAGACTAAGGAGGCAATCAAAGGAAGGTTTTTCTTCTCGGGTAGTACCCTTCCGGCTCCTCCAGCAGAAAGCAGCGCCTGTGAGCAGGCCGATCGAATTTTGTCCGGCGAGTGGCCGTTCTTTCTCAGTCGGTGGGTGCAGCTTGGGTTTCCTCCAGACTGGCATTTCAATACTCTGGACGGCAGACGCGTCGAAGATACTCGCCATTGGTCAGAAATTGACATTGGCGCGATTCACGACGTGAAGTTCGTGTGGGAGCCGAATCGCTTCTCTGTTACTTACCTACTGGCCAGGGCTTACGCCAGAGCTCGTGACGAGCGGTACGCAGAGGCGTTTTGGAACTTGGTTGAAGACTGGGCAAACAGGAATCCCCCGAACCGAGGAGTGAATTGGGCGAGCGGGCAAGAGGCTGCGCTTCGCGTGATGGCCTGGAGCTTCGGACTGCATGCATTCTCAAGTTCTCCGTCATCGACAGAGGAGCGCACTTCCAAGCTTCTTTGGATCATTGAAGTACACGGCAATCGCATTTCTGCATTCATACAGTACGCGCTCTCGCAGAGAAACAATCACGGAATTGGTGAAGCTGTTGGGCTCTTCACAATCGGAATTCTGTTTCCCGAATTTCGGCGAGCTGACGAATGGATGGAGCTGGGTCGAAAGCTAATCGAATCGCAGATTCTCGAGCAAGTGTATGAAGATGGCAGCTACATTCAGCACTCTTTTAACTATCAGCGAGGATTGATTGATTATCTCGTTTGGGCATTCCGGCTGGGCGAAGTCAACGACCACCGTTTTTCCGAAGAGTGCTACCAGATTCTGAGCAGAGCCGTGCAATTCATGTTGCGTTTCTGCGATCTGGCCACTGGCAGAATGCCAAATTATGGCGCAAACGATGGCAGTCTCGTCCTGCCTCTCAGTCCCTGTGACTACTTAGACTATCGACCCTCATTGCAAGCGGCGCACTACATGGTGCACAGGAAGTTCTGTTTTGAGACAGGAAACTGGGATGAGCAATCCCAATGGCTGTTCGGGACAGAACTAACTCAGCGGCTTGAGGGCAAGCGTAGACCGCCGAGAATCGACGTTGAGACGAAGCAACCAGAGTCCGGATACCTAAAGCTCGTGGCGCGGGAGAGCCATGCGATGCTTCGTGCGGCGCGTTATGAGGACCGCCCCTCCCAGGCCGACCAGCTTCATCTCGATCTTTGGTGGCGCGGACAGAACATCGCATGTGATCCCGGAACATATCTGTACAACGCACCTTCGCCTTGGACGAACGGACTGGCTGGTACCGCTGTTCACAACACGATCACAGTAGGCCGCCGCGACCAGATGACGCGCGCTGGCCGATTTCTCTGGCTCGATTGGGCTCAAGCAGACTCTCTGAAGTATGAGATTGGGGATTCATGCCGAGCAATCGAAGCGTGGCATGATGGATATGAGAAGCTGGGCGCGACGCATCGGCGATGTGTTGCCGTCATCAGCGATGAGGACTGCTGGATCGTTGTCGACGATGTTTGCGGAGACTTTCGCGGAGATATTCGGCTGCACTGGCTGTTCGAAGACTGTCGGCATGGATGGCGCTCAAGTGACCTGCGCCTGACATTGCAGACTGCTGTCGGCGATTTCCAATGTTGTGTTCACGCCACGAAGTTGAATACTCCCACTCTGGTAATTGGGGGAAGAGTGTCTTCCGATCCCGATTCAAGTATTCCCAGGTCCGATTATCAGATTCGAGGTTGGCGGTCGCTCTATTATGGTCAAAAGGATCCTGCCATTTCTCTCGCCGTAGAAACGCAGGAGCCGTTGCCCGTTCGATTTGTGACAGTGCTGGCTCCGTCAGCAGTAAGCGTGATCAAGGTAGACGAAACTGTCGTGGAGGTCGGCTCGAATGGTGAACGCTACCGCGTGTGCTTGCGTCCGGCCGGTTCAGGGCGGATTGCGGAGTCGCCGAGCTGAATGCCGCGGGTCGCTAGACTCCTTCGCTCACCAGACCTGATCGCCGCTCTCGAGCATCTGCTCTTCTGCAACTATCGGCAGCTCTATCCATCCCTGAGTGGGCAATGAATCTATGGGGAGCTGCTCGCTCGAGATGGTGAAGCGCAGCAGAAGAGTGTCTCCGAGTTGGGCGCCGAGTGTGGAAAGCGGGAGCTTGGCGCGCAGCACTTTTTCAAAGTTGCTTTCGACGTGCTCTTTCCCGGGGTTCGAAGGACTTCCGTTACTCTCGCCTCCATCTGTTCGAGAGATCTCGGCGCTGAGCATTTTCCTGCCAGAGAGGTGAAACTTGACTACGAACGTCCGCCTCGATTGCTCCGGCCTGGATGGTTGCACTTCGATGCGAGTCTCAACTTGATGGCCACCCTGCAATTCGTTCGCAAAATCAAGCCGGAGAAAGAAATCCCGCTCGTTGATGCCGGCGTATGCTCGCTCAAGAAGAAATTTCTTTCCGTGCATTGACGAGCCGCGGCGATCGGCGGTGAAAGAGGCCGCGCCTAACCAGTCGAAGTATCCGATATTGGGCGAGCCGATTTGAGGAAAAATGAACGCGGTCTGCGGAATGGTCCGCGTCTTGCCGATGGTCTCGGCGGAGATTGGGTGGTGGAGATAGTCTGGTGGATTCGCCCCGAGTAGCCGATAGACATTCGACAAATGATTGCGATAGAGCTCATCAAAATCGCGATCGTTCGCAGAGTGATGCTCGGGACCGTACCACCAATTCCAATCGCTTCCTTCTGCAATGAGCAATTCCTCATAGGCGAGTCGCCGGTTGTCAGCGGTTGCATTCTGGGAATGGTGTTCGTAGAAATCGCGCGCCTCTGCAAGATAGTCCCAGGCGAAATTGTCTTCCGGCGCCCCAATCCACACATTGAAGTTGGCGTTGATCCATGATCCAGGAACCAGCGATGTGAGTGGAGTCGCGTCGTTGGTCCGCTCGATGACTTCAGAGATCGTGAGCGGCTCGATCTGCGGATCAGATTCAATAGCGTGATACAGCCTCCGCAGAAACTCGCGGCCAGAGGCAGGGAAATGCTCCCACGCATTCTCTCCATCGAGAATGATAGGCACGATTGCGTCTCGACCAGTAGCGAGCACCGCCTGCGCCGATGCCTTGGCGCTCTTCACAAAATGGGTTGCTGCATCCTTCGGAGGCACACCCGAATAGACGAATCCAATGAGATCGGAAAGATTGTGATCGCGGAAGACGAGCGCGACGCCGTCTTCTTTTTCGCCATGACGATAGAGTTGGTAAAGACGCTGGGCCGAATCCGCCATCAGTTGGCCTGCGGAGTTGCGCTCGAAGTAACTGCGCGTTGAGCGGCCAAGAACGCCTTCGTCTGTCGCCAGCCATTTCAGTCCAAGCTGCTTTGCAAGTTTAAGCACTTCGTCGGACACGCTGCCTTCCGACGGCCACATGCCCGAAGGCCGATGGCCAAAGGTCCGCTCGTGGAACTCAATCGCACGTCGCATTTGCTCAAGTGCATCATTGGCCTGCAGAAAGCGTCGGCGGGGCAAGGGCAATCCGGGGCTACTCAGTCGACCATTGTTCGTATCGCAAACCAGTGGAAGTATGGGGTGAAAGAACGGCGTCGTTGATAGTTCAATCCCACCACGATCTGTGGCGGCACGGTATGCGGGTATAACGCTGGCCAAAAGGCGACTTTCTACTCCGAGTAGGGCTTCGTGGTCAGCGCGATCGAAATAGCGTCCCTTCTCAATGAGCGCCGCGACTTCCGGTTCATCGAGAAAAAACTCATCAAACCATGCGAGTTGAGACAGGATCTGCAGATCAGCAAAGTCCTGTGTACCGAAATGCGGAACTGCAAGATCGGCCGACTTGTATTTGCCACGCTTTTGTAACAGCTCAAAATAGCGGGGATATCGGGCAACTTGATGCGTGTGGTTGGCTTGAAACAAGTACGTGAGCGCGAATTCCTTTTCCTGCTCGTTGAGATCTTTCGCTGGCTTCGCAATTAGATCTCTCCAGGAGTCCCTTGCGTTCCCGGTCACGTAGTCCTCGATCTGCGCGACTAGCGACGGGACCAGGTTGAAGTTCTGGTGGACGCGGGGGAATTCATCGAGCAGCTTCACCATGCCGTAGTAGTCCTTGAGTGCGTGCATCCTTACCCATGGAAGACGGTACTCACCCGTAACCAAGTCTTTGTAGAAGGGCTGGTGCATGTGCCAGAGGAAAATGAGACGAATCGCGGGCATCGTTACCTAGTGTAATTAAGCGTCTAGAGTCCCACCTCAGGACGTTCTGGAAAGCGATGCTAGACTTGCGTATAGATCGGCAATATGAGGATCCTGACTCGCTACATCCTGTGGGAAGTGTTCTCCCATGGCGTAATCGGCGCCGCGCTGTTTACGTTCGTGATCTTCATGCGCGACGTTGGGCGGATCCTCGAACTCGTCGTGCGCAACAGCGCACCGATTCCCAGCGTAGCTGAAATTTTCTTTCTCACAATTCCCACGGCTCTAACCTTCACCTTGCCCATGGGAGTTCTGGTCGGCATCCTGATTGGACTATCGCGCATGGCCGCCGACAGCGAGGTCACCGCGCTCCGAGCTAGTGGCGTGGGTGCGTGGCGATTTGTTGCGATCATTGGCATCTTTGCGGTTGGCGCTTTTGCTGTCGCGTTGTTGAACAACGTCGTGATTGCTCCCAGATCGGCGGCTGCTCTCGCAAACTTACAGAACTCATTGAAAACTTCGCAGATTTCCTTTGAGGTTCAACCCCGCGTCTTCTATGAGGACCTCAAAGGATACGTGTTGTACGTGCAGGACGTGGAGCCCGCCTCCGGTGCTGCCGTGTGGAGGAACGTTTTCCTCGCCGACATTAGTAACCCTGCTGCCCCGAAGGTGACTTTAGCCCAGCGTGCGATAGTCGTGACCGAGGGCGACACGATGCGCATGCACCTTGAGAACGGAAGTCAACAGGAGACCGACCCCAAGAATCCCGATCAATACACGATCTCGACCTTCGATCAGACGGACATTCCCATTCCACTCCCCGCGGCAGGGCCTGCGCCATCCCGTGATCTGCTTCCCGCCGCAGAGCTCAAGTCGAGCGAGCTCTTGTATCGAGCCCGCACCGAGGTGCCGGCAAAAGCTCGCTGGTACTGGATTGAATTTCATCGACGACTCGCGCTCGCGGCGTCGTGCCTCGTGCTGATGTTGGTGGGAATTCCTTTGGGCCTGTCTTCCAAGAAGGGTGGCAAATCTACCGGATTTGTACTCACGATCCTGCTGGTCTTTTTGTATTACTTCTCGCTGAGTGCTGGCATCGCTTTCGCGAGGCAGGGGAAGGTGCCGCCCGCTTTGGGAGTGTGGAGTGCTGACATCTTGTTTGCTCTTGCCGGGCTGGTGCTTCTGAGACGAGTTCAGCAATCGAGCATCGATGTCGTCTCATTTCGAATTGTGTGGAGCGATATCGCGAAGAGGTTTTCACGCGAGAAATCACAAGCGGAAGTCTCAATCAGCGCGTCGCCGCTGCGCAAGAGAAGTTCGCGATTTCCTCAGATTCTCGACGATTATGTGCTTCGCCAGTTTCTGGAATACCTCGGCCTCATTCTTGCCACGTTTGTTGTTCTAACTCTGGTCTTCACCTTTTTCGAGTTACTGGGCGACATCATCAGGAATCGCATCGCGCTCATCACGGTGGGCGAATACCTGTTGAACGTGATCCCGTCAATGATCTATTTGATGACGCCACTCAGCGTGCTCATCGCAGTCTTGGTGACGTTTGGACTGCTGCAAAAATCCAATGAACTGACGGCGATGAAGGCGACGGGGATCAGTTTGTATCGGCTCATTGTGCCCGTAGTGGCACTCGCAGCCACGTTGTCATTCGCTTTGTTCTTGTTCGATCAGTTTTATCTGCCGCACGCGAACAAGCGGCAAGACGCTCTGCGGAACGAGATCAAGGGCAAACCCGCGCAGACATATCTGAATCCACAACGAAAGTGGATTTTCGGCGCCCATCGCGAAATCTACTATTACGAGTTTTTCGATAGCGAACGCAACCAATTTGCAAACCTGTCCGTCTTCAGCATCGATCCACCGACTTTCGCCTTAACCGCTCGCACGTTTGCGTCACGTGTGTTCTGGAATGAATCCATGAAGAAGTGGGTTTTCGAGCAGGGCTGGGTCCGTGCGCTCACGGCCACCCAAGTGCAGGATTACAAAACGTTCGACGTAAGAACGTTCGCGGACATTGACGAGCCGCCGAACTACTTCAAGAAAGAAGTGAAGCAGTCTTCCGAAATGAATTTCGACGAATTAAAAGCTTACATACGTGAGCTGGAGCAGGGTGGCTTCGATGTTGTGCGGTTACGAGTTCAGCTTTATAAGAAGCTTTCTTTCCCATTGATCACGTTGGTAATGTCGATCCTGGCGATCCCATTTGCCGTCTCCGCGGGACGACAAGGCGCTCTTCGTGGTGTGGCGACAGCGATTGGAATTGCCGTAGTTTACTGGATCGCAAGTGGCTTGTTTGAAGCCATGGGCAACGTCAACCAGTTGCCCGCGGCGCTGGCAGCCTGGTCTCCTGATGTGATTTTTGGCCTTGCCGGTGGATACTTCATATTGAAGGTGCCAACGTAAACCGGTAAGGGAATTAGATAGATAGCCATAAACAGGCAAAAGAACAGGCGGTTCTTCGAATTCGATCGGAAAATCATCGAATTCTGCCCGAAATTTGGAAATTTCGCTCAAAACCAGGGAACTAACAGGGATTTCTGTGGATTTCTTCGTAATCGGGAGCTACCAAAGCACTTAAGGCTGTTTCTGGCAAGATTCAAAAAATGAACACGGAATTGGCAGGGAACTGTTGCCGCGACAGCCACGTTTCTGCGAGCCTGTGAAGCGAAGTGAGTGCTGAGCACGTCTAATTTTTCTGGTCATGTTCAAGAAGCTCGACCCACTCAAGCCCTATCTCTACAAATACCGCGTCCAGTTCTTCTGGGGCGGGTCGGTGCTTCTTCTCAATAACCTGATTTGGATTTTCTTTCCTCAGGTCATCGGACGCGCCATCAATGATCTAAATCAGGGCATAACGCAGCACAAGATTGTTACTTATTCGCTCGCGCTGATAGCGATTGCGCTGGGCAAAGGCCTCTTCCAGTTCCTGATGCGCTGGATATTGATCGGTATCTCGCGCGAGATCGAGTTTGATCTGCGGAACGATCTGTTCCGGCATCTCGAGTCTCTCTCCTACTCTTACTACCAGCGCACGCGCGTGGGGGACATTATGGCGCGCGCGACTAATGACCTGAATGCCGTTCGCATGTTGCTTGGTCCAGCAATCATGTATACGGCCAACACGATCGTCTTCACTGCGGGCGCTCTTGCTTTCATGCTGAAAATCAGCCCGCGGCTGACAATGTTTGCGTTCCTCCCGCTGCCCGTAGCCAGCATCCTGGTTCAGTATTTTGGGCGACGCATTCACGAGCGCTTCGAACGCATCCAGGCTACGTTCTCTGATATCTCCGCACGAGCACAGGAGAACTTCTCCGGTGCGCGACTGGTGCGTGCATACGTTCAGGAAGAGCCAGAAATCGAACTCTTTGAGACCGCGAACCGCGAATACATAGCGCGCAGCCTGAAATTAGTTCGCCTCATCGGCATGTTGTGGCCCACTTTGGAGATGCTCCTGGGCCTCGCGATCATCCTCGTGCTGTGGCTTGGTGGAAGGGAAGTACTGCTGCACCGGATGAATGTCGGCAACTTCGTGGCTTACAACACGTACATGGTGCAGCTCACCTGGCCGGTTATCGCGCTCGGCTGGGTTATCAATATCTTCCAGCGGGGCACAGCTTCGTTGGGACGAATCAACGAGATCTTCTCCGAGCGTCCGGATGTAACCGACGATCGCGTTGCCCCGGATTTGAAAGAACTCTCAGCGATTCACGGCGACATTGAGTTCCGTGGTCTGACCTTCAGCTATCCGACGGGTGGAGAGGTACTTTCCGGCATCGAGCTCAGAATTCCCGCTGGGACAAGCCTGGCGATCGTGGGTCCCACGGGTTCCGGTAAAAGCACGCTCGTGAGTTTGATTCCGCGCATTTATGACGCGGCTGCAGGTTCGGTCCTAATTGATGGGCGGAACATCACCGACTTTCCTCTTGAGACTCTGCGCAAGAATATTGGATTCGTCCCGCAGGAAACCTTTCTCTTCAGCTCGAGCATTCGCGACAATATCGCCTTCGGCACCGAGCAAAGTACCGATGAGGAAGTCGAAGCCGCAGCGCAAGCCGCCAGCTTGGCGCAGGAGATCCACGGATTTCCTCAAGGCTACGCGACGGTGGTTGGTGAACGCGGGTTAATGTTATCGGGGGGACAGAAGCAGAGGACCGCCATTGCTCGAGCCATCATTCGCAATCCGCGCATCCTCATTCTCGATGACGCTCTTTCCAGCGTCGATACCTACACAGAGGAGCGTATTCTGAATCATCTGCGCGAGATCATGCAGGGACGCACCACGATTTTCATCTCGCATCGCGTCTCAACCGTGCGCGCAGCGGATCAGATTGCGGTGTTGCACGGCGGAGAGATCGTCGAATTGGGCCCTCACGAAGACTTGTTAGCGCTTAATGGCTACTACGCCGATCTCTACAACAAGCAGTTGCTGGAAGAAGAACTCGCGAAGGTTTAGCCGACAATGCAACGCGTGGTCACGCCCGAATTGCTCGACGAGGATTTGGGCACGCCTGAAGAAATTCGGAGTACGCTGCTCGATCTTCGAGGCTTTAATCGAAACTTCGGTGGGTTCCGCAGCATCACTTCACTACTGAAGAATGTCGCGCGCAAGAATCGCCTCCAATCGTTGTCATTCCTGGACGTCGCTGGCGGGACTGGCGATGTCGCCGACTTCGTACAACTAACGTTGCGAAAAGAGGGTCTTCTGGTGAAGGCAACTGTGCTCGATCGTGCGGTGTCACACATGACTGGGAACGATGCTGGTCTTGGAAGAGTCGCTGGGGATGCCTTGCGATTGCCTTTTGCTTCCCGAAGCTTCGATATCGTTGGCTGCAACCTCTTTTGCCATCATCTCGAGCCGGCCGACGTGGTCTCGTTCTTCGATGAAGCTTTGCGGGTCGCTAGACGTGCAGTGATCGTCAGCGATTTGCGTCGGAATTTGTTTCACTGGATTGTTGCCTCTGCGGGACGCTTTACCTATCGCAGCCGGCTTACTCGCAATGATGCTCCCGCTTCGGTTCGGCGGGCTTACACCCCGAGCGAAATTGCTGAGCTGGCTCGCAAGAGCGTTGCTGCCTCGTTCGATCTCTGGCCACACTACTTTCAGCGTTTCGGACTAATTTTGTGGAAGGCGTAAAGAAGGTTTTCGATGTCGCAGTGATCGGCGCAGGACCTGCCGGTAGCGCTGCCGCGATTACGGCGGCACGGGAGGGCTTCGCTGTTGCACTCCTCGAGTCCGGCAGCTTTCCCAGACATAAGGTGTGTGGCGAATTCGTCTCCGGCGAAGCTTTGCCAATCTTGAAATCGCTCATTCCTAACGACGAATTACTAGCTCGCGCACCTCGCATCAGGACCGCTCGCCTATTTCTCGACGATCGAGGGGTGGACTTTGTAGTAGAGCCTGCGGCCGTGAGTCTCTCGCGGCATGCACTCGACCAGCGCCTCTGGGACTCGGCCATTGCCGAAGGCGTTTGGGCCAGTGATCGAGCACGGGTAGCCGCAGTACGTAAGGAGCAATCGTTCTTCTCCATCGAGTCAAAAGGAAGCCGACTGCGTGCGCGGGCGGTAGTCAATGCGAGCGGGCGCTGGTCGAATCTTTCCCGTCCAAAAGCGGAGATTGGCGATAGCTGGATCGGCCTTAAACAGCACTTCATCGAAGACAACGCTTCGCTGCGTTGCGATCTGTATTTCTTTCGAGGCGGATATTGCGGTGTTCAGGCGCTAGGGAATGGCACGATCAACGTAGCCGCGATGGTACGAGCTGATCTGGCGCGAACTCTCACGGGAGTCTTCGGGCAAAATCGAGAATTGGCGGCGCGGTCTCGCAACTGGCACCCCGCGAGTGAAGCAGTGGCCACGTCTCCGTTATTGTTTAGCGCGCCCCGAACTTCCGACAAAGATACAGTTCTGGTCGGCGACGCTGCCGCTTTTATCGATCCATTTGCCGGCGATGGCATCTCCATGGCTCTGCACAGCGGACGCCTTGCCGCACTCAGTCTCGCTCCATATCTGCGAGAGGAATACTCGCTTGGGGCCGCGCTAGAGAAGTACGACAGTGCTTACAGAGAGCTTCTGCAACCTGCGCTGAAAGCAGCGGCTCGTTTGCGACGTTTGCTGCAGCTTCCCAAAACGCTGAGGCTCACCGCCCTCTCACTTCTCCAGTGGGGACCGCTAGCCCGCTTGGCGGTGCAACAAACGCGCGTCCGGATGATCGCCTGATTCGGAACTACGTTTGCGGATTCTCGTTCGCTACTGCTCCAGTGAATTCAGGCATGGTGGCATGACCGGGTCGGCTGATCCCTTTTTGTCGCAGTACTTGCAATAGAGTCATGGAGAGAATCTTCAAGTCGAGCCATAAACTCTGGTGATCGACGTACCAAATATCCATGGTGAATCGTTCGTCCCAATCAAGGGCATTCCGGCCGTTCACCTGCGCCCACCCGGTTATTCCCGGCAATACCTCATGGCGCCGCCGCTGTTCGGGAGAGTAGCGATCCAGATATTCCTTGAGCAGGGGACGCGGCCCAACCAGACTCATCTCCCCCCTCAGGACGTTCCAGAGCTCGGGAAGCTCATCCAGACTAGTTTTTCTCAGGACCGCACCAAGTCGTGAGATTCGATGGTCGACAGAGTCGCTTCCCGAACCGTTCCCAATCCGCATGCTGCGAAATTTATGAAGAACGAAAAGACGTCCTCCAAGTCCCGGTCGCAATTGCTGAAAGAGAACTGGGCTCCCCATACTCGCTCGCACGCATACAGCAATCACTAGCATCAAAGGAGCTGCCACTATCAGGCAGAGCGAGCCGACAAGCAGATCCAGGCCGCGCTTCCAAATCGGGATTTGGTGTGAGTATGCGTCCACGATACTTCGGTACCGAGCGGATGTGCCCGATTCACGACCGGATAGAGCTTCGCATACAATTTCAACGCATGCCAGAGTCTCAGTTCTAATCCAGTGGGGAGTTCTATGCGTTGGGTGTTCGTGGCTATCCTTTTCGCCGGCGTTGGCTGCTATGGTCAAACGCAATCTGCCGGGGCACAGGCTAATTCGACGGCAGCCAACCAATCCACCTCCGGGGGTCCCAAAGCGGAAATCTCTGGTCAAGTGTTCGATTCGGCGACCGGGCAACCGTTAAAAAAGACGTGGGTGACCGCGCGAGTCCTCGAGAAAAGCGGACGCAGTGGCTCAACCGCTGTGAGTGATGCTCAGGGTCACTTCTTACTGAAGGACCTGGAGGCCGGACGCTACACTCTCGCGGCCCAGCGCAACGGCTATGTAAACCAAACTTACGGGCAGAAGAATGCAGGCGAGCAGGGAACGACCATCTCCCTGAACGCGGGGCAAAAGCTAACCGACATCGTTTTTCGGCTCATTCAAGGCGGCGTGATTTCCGGCCGCATCGTGGATGAAGACTCGGAGCCGCTATCTCGAGTTCAGGTGCAGGCGCTACAGTTCCGATACATGCAAGGTCGTCGTCGACTCATGCCTCTCGGTAACGCCGTCAGCGATGATCGGGGTGAGTATCGAATCTTCGGAATCCGCCCCGGACAGGTATACATTCGGGCAACGCTTCGCGGATCGGGAATGTACGCCGGCCCGGGAGACGCCGTTGATCCTTCCGCCCCTTCGGAAACAACCTCTTATCCACCGGTCTTCTATCCCAATGTGACAGACGCGAGCCAAGCGTCGGCGCTCACGGTACGCGGCGGAGACGAGCTTCGCGCCGACTTTTCGATGAGTCCCCAGAGGTCCTACACGGTAAGCGGACGTATCGTCGGGGGAGCGCAGGGAACATCAGGACGCGGCGCTTGGCTGATGCTGGTAAAACGTGGGGAAAGCGAATTCGCTTTTGGTCGCGGCCCGAACACCAGCGCGCGCGAGGACAATACGTTCACGTTCAAACAAGTGCTTCCCGGGTCTTATAACCTGATCGCGCAACAGGAAGACGACAAATCGTCCGCGAGTGGACGGATCGAAGTGGATGTGCGTGAAGGAGACATTCAGGGCCTGGTTGTTTCGCTATCGCCAAAAGTAGACGTGACTGGCCATGTGATATTCGATGGCGGCGGGTCGTCAGCCAAGCCATCTTCGGTTCAGATTGCACTATCCCCAGAAGACGCCCAGGACTTCATGCGGGGTGCATACGCCCATGCGAAGGAGGATGGTTCATTTACGCTTCAGGCGTCGGCTGACGAGAGGTATAGGGTCGGCTCCTATGGCGCTCCTCCGGAGATGTATCTCAAATCCGCAACCGCGGGCCGTGACGACGTACTGGAGAAAGGGTTCAGTCCAGCCAGCAGCCGAAGTCTGGACTTGGTGTTTGCCACCGGAGCCAAGCTTAGCGGGGTAATTTCCGGCGCCGACGATAAACCCGATCCGGGTGTGACTGTCGTCCTCGTCCCGGAGCAGCGCCTCAGCGGGACTGCGGATCGATTCCGAACGGTGACAACGGATCAGAACGGACGCTATCAGGTTCAGGGACTTCGTCCCGGCACTTATCGGGTTTACGCATTCGAGCACATCGAACCAGGCGCTTACGAGGACGAAGAGTGGTTGAAGAGCTTTACCGCGCAGGCACATACCGTCCGACTATCGGAATCTGCCCAGGAAACGTTAGATCTGAAATCCATTCCGGTTGGCACGGAAACACAGCAGTGAAATGACTGGTCTTATCAGTCTTTCGGGTGTAAATTGACGCAATCTCCCCGTATAATCTGACAGTATGCCGAAGTACTCAATCGTGGTGCCGTTTCATAACGAGCAGGAGAACGTCACCGTTCTGTATGACCGCTTGAAGGGCGTGATGGAGGCATACTCCGAGAGTTTCGAACTCGTTTTTGTAGATGACGGGAGTACGGATCTCACCTTCCACCTGCTGAGCGAGATTGCCGCGATTGATAGCCGCGTCACTGTAGTAAAGCTACGGAGAAACTTCGGTCAAACATCTGCCCTTGCAGCGGGCTTCGACCACGCCTCCGGCGAGTACATAATCGCGATGGACGGCGATCTTCAGCACGATCCGAACGACATCCCGACATTCATCGAAAAGATCGGCGAGGGTTACGACATCGTCAGTGGATGGCGTAAAGAACGCATCGATAACTTCGTACTCAGGCGAGTGCCTTCGCGGTGCGCGAATTGGCTGATGGCGAAGCTCAGCGGAGTCGATATTCATGATTTCGGCACGACCTTTAAGGCGTACAGGCGCGAAATCATCAATCAAGTGCCACTTTACGGTGAGCTGCACCGTTTCATTCCTGCATTGGCGTCCTGGTACGGGGCTTCGATTTGCGAGATTCCCATTCGCAACGTCAACCGGGAGCGTGGCAACTCGCACTATGGGATTTCGCGGACTCTGCGGGTCTTCTTCGACCTGATCACAATTCGCTTCCTGCTGCGATATCTCTCGCGTCCACTCCACTTCTTTGGGGCCTTTGGGGCAAGCGGCATTGTTTCGGGCTCGCTAATCGCGTTGTGGCTGGCGTCTCAAAAGGTGCTTCACAATGCGAACGTAATGGACGCCCATGGTCCACTTCTCGTCTTCGCCGCCGTGTTGATCGTCGCCGGAGTGCAGCTCCTGGCGCTAGGTTTGCTTGGCGAGATGCAAGTTCGCCACTATCATGAGCCCGCCCGGCGCGCGCCTTACTCTGTAGATCGGATTCTTCGCTCTCATACCGGCGAGACAGTCAACGACTAGCAAATCTTTTCCTGATTCGTGCATGAAAGTTTGTCATCCTGAGGCCCTCTTTTGGCCGAAGGATCTCCCGCGATGCGTAAGTCGCGAACGCTGCTTCTCGGCTCTTCGGCCAGAAAATACCGTTTTGACTTTTCATGAATAGTGGGAAATGCTGGCCAAAGAGCCAGGACACAGCATTTCAGATCGACACATCGCGGGAGATCCTTCGGCCAAGAGAGGGCCTCAGGATGACAGGCTTAGAGGAGAGGCTAGCGTTATCCGGTGAACAAATCCTTGATCGCCTGCTTCATCACCTGTCCGCTAACTTCTGAAATGGCATTCGTGAGTGGGATGTCCTTTGGGCAAACCTCCACGCAGTTCTGCGCGTAACCACACTCCTGAATCCCGCCATCACCCATGAGTGCATGCAGGCGGTCTTCCTTCAAGGCTGCTCCCGTGGGATGAGTGTTGAAGAGCCGAACCTGCGCAATCGTCGCCGCACCAACGAAATTAGTCTTGTCGTTGAACTGCGGGCACACCTCCATGCAGCAGCAGCATGAAATACATCTCGATAGCGGATAAGCCTGCTCCTGCTGACGAGGCGTCTGTCTTGGTCCGGGCCCCAGATCGTAGGTTCCATCAACAGGAACCCACGCCTTAACTCTTTTCAAGTTCTCGAAGAGAACTGAACGATCGACAGCAAGGTCACGTATTACGGGAAATTTCGAGAGCGGCTCGAGCCTGACCGGTTGCTCCAATTTGTCGATCAGAGCAGAGCATGCCATGCGAGCGCGGCCATTAATGCGCATCGCGCAAGAGCCGCAGACTTCCTCGAGACAGTTTGAATCGTAGGTAATCGGACGCGAGGGTTTCCCCCCTCGAGTCACAGGATTCGCGGCGATATCCATCATTGCCGAGATCACATTCATACCCGGCTTCCAAGGCAAAGAAAACTCTTCCCAGTAAGGCTCAGAGTTTGGGGAAGCTTGACGTTTGATCTTGATGATTACCGTCTTAGGGTTTTGGGCCATTGCTCTCCAGATGAATTTGAATGCTAATGCCTAATCTCCCTTCAGTACTTACGTGGCCGAGGCTTGATCAACGACGTATCCACCGGCTCGAATTCGAAGCGAGGTTCATCGGCATCGGGGGCGAAATATGCTTTCGTTGTCTTGAGGAAGTTAGCGTCATCGCGCTCAGGGAACTCTGGCTTGTAGTGCGCGCCCCTTGACTCGTTGCGCAGCGCCGCACCTTGAGTGATCACACGGGCGAGCTGCAGCATGTTGTAGAGCTGGCGTGTGAAGACGAAGGAGGTATTCGCCCACATCTCTTTGTCGCTCAAATTGATCCGCTGATAACGTTCAAGTAATTCCACAATCTTTTCATCGGTCTTCGCGAGCGCTGCGTTGTAACGAATTACCGTGACGTCTTTGGTCATGATCTCGCCCAACTCACGCCAAATGCGGAAAGGATTTTCGCTGCCTTCCGAGCTCATGAGCCGAGCGTTGATCTCTTGCTGGCGTTTGCGTTCCGAGTCAAAGGCTCCATTCGCCGCGGTGTTGGATTTGGCTTGATTCTTTGCACGTGCGACAGCTTGCTGACCGGCAACGAAGCCGCCGTAGATGCATGAAACCAGCGAGTTGGCACCGAGTCGATTAGCGCCGTGATAACTGTACTCACACTCTCCGCAGGCGAAAATTCCGGGAATATTTGTCCCCTGCTTGAAGTCCACCCACAAACCCCCCATGGTGTAGTGCATGCCAGGGAAGATCTTCATCGGGGTAACGCGAGGATCATCGCCTACAAACTTCTCGTAGATCTCAAGTATTCCTTCAAGTTTGCGATCAAGCGTCGCGCGATCGATGTGAGTAAGATCGAGATAGACCATCGGCTGGCCGTCGATCCCGAGGCCATCCTCATAAACAACTTTATGTATCGCGCGGGTGGCCACGTCGCGTGGCACTAGATTCCCATACTTCGGATACCATTCCTCGAGGAAGTACCAGCGCTCCGATTCGGGAATGGTCTTCGGATCGCGCTTATCGCCAGGAGTCTTCGGTACCCAGACTCGACCTCCTTCGCCGCGCGCCGATTCCGACATAAGCCGAAGTTTGTCATCGCCGGGAATCGACGTTGGATGCACCTGGATAAACTCGCCATTCGCGTAGTACGCGCCCTGCTGATACAACGCGGACTGCGCCGATCCGGTACAGACAACCGAGTTGGTAGACTTCCCGAAGATCGCGCCGATTCCGCCAGTCGCGATAATGACAGCGTCGGCAGGGAAGGTACGGACCTCCATCGAGCACAGGTCCAGCGCGCAGATTCCGCGACACACGCCTTGCGCATCGAGCACTGCGGAGAGGAACTCCCAGGTTTCAAACTTGCTGACGCGACCTTCCGATTCGTATCGGCGCACTTGCTCATCGAGCGCGTATAGCAATTGCTGGCCAGTTGTCGCTCCGGCAAAAGCGGTGCGGTGATAGAGAGTGCCGCCGAAGCGGCGGAAGTCGAGAAGTCCTTCCGGCGTGCGGTTGAAGGGAACTCCCATGCGGTCGAGCAGATCGATAATCGCCGGCGCCGCCTCGCACATATCTTTCACGGGAGGCTGATTCGCCAGGAAGTCACCGCCGTAGATGGTGTCGTCGAAGTGATGCCAGGTACTATCTCCCTCGCCTTTGAGGTTCTTGGCGGCGTTAATGCCCCCCTGAGCGCAGACTGAGTGCGAGCGCTTTACCGGGACGACGGAAAATAAATCAACATTCCCGCCACCTTCTGCGATCTTGATAGTGGCTGAGAGTCCTGCCAGCCCGCCGCCTACGACGATGATTTTCGGATTTGCCATTAACTTGAAATCAACGAATCGGGTGCCTTGTTATCGGTATTTGCCACGAAGCGAACTTTAGTGATCGTTGCTATTCCACCGGTTGAGCTTCCACCCGCTTCGCGGTTGCCGGGTCGGTTCCCATGTTGCGCCAGTCTGGGTTACGAGGAGCTACAAATGCTTTTACGGTGACTAGTCCGATCACTACAAACAATAGCCCTATCCCAAAGCAGACTACGCCGGCTCTCCGCCTCGCTTGTTCTCCCTGCGTGATTCCCCATTTGGCACAGAACAACCAAATTCCATACGCAAAGTGCCACGATGCACACACGATCGCGATGATGTAGAAAGCCAGCATCCATGGATTCGCTAGTTCATGCTGCACCTTACCGAAGCCTGCCCCGGGATACTCCACCAGGTGAACTCCGGTAAACCGCAAGCTGTAAACATGCTGGAGGATGTAAGCGAAGGTAACGATTCCTGTCCAGCGTTGCGCGGTGTAGAGCCAGTTTCCTTCCCAGGGATAAGAAACAACGTTCGACTCGCCTCTGTACCAGATAAAGATTCCGTACAGCGCGTGGTAAAGGATTGGGATGTAAATGAGTCCCCATTCCAGAAATGGCACGAAGGGAAGGGAATTTAGAAACTTGATTTGGCTGGCATACGCGTGCGGGCCGTTGGTCGCATACGCATTTGAGACAAAGTGCTCGACCAGGAAGGCGCCGATCGGCACGATACCGCTCAGCGAATGCAGGCGGCGAAGGAGAAATGAATGCCCTTCTCCTGCACGCAGCGGCTTTACCCCCTTCCACTGATCCTGCTCATAGCCGGCGCTCGGAGGCGCTGCCGTTGCCATCGCGTTGCGAGTCTCCTCAGTTAGTTCCGAATATCGATACCAAACCTTTTATTATCGGGTTCCGCTCGGAAGCGAGTCAAATAAGTGTGTTGGTCTTCGCAACAAGCATGCGTGGAACGCAGTCGATTTTTATTGTGCAAGTCGATACAGTTGAAATTGCGTGAGGAGAACCCTCGTTGGCATCGTCGACACTGCCTTTTAGTCAGCTCGCTGATCAGTGCCAGGCAACCGGACTAACACCAGAAAACACGGCCAAGATCGCAAAAGAGTTGTCTCGCAGCTTTGGTGTTCACGACGATGAAGTGGCGATTCTGAAGCTTGAAAAGAACCAGCTCAAGTTCATCTATCCCCCGCAGTTGTCGAGTGTCGGCATGATCCCCTTAAGCCACTCGCATTCTCTGGCTGCGCGAACGGCGAGCACAAAACGTCCTGAAGCCATCAACAACTTTCCTCAAGTGCGCCACGCCAGCGTCTTTGAGTCTGTGCCAGTGGAGTCGAAAACGCGTGCACCGGGCAAGTCGGAACGGAATGCCATGGTCATTCAGAAGGTGATGAGCGTTCCCGTGATCGGTTCCGCCGGAGTCGTAGGAGTGATTCAGATTAGCCGCAAGGGCTCTACATCCAAGGCTGCCGGTGCAGATTTCTACCCCTCGGAGCTTTCGCGGTTGGCCGCCGCAGCCTCGGCTCTCGCGAAATGTTTCAGCTAATCTGGGAATGGCTGCGAGTTGACTCGTCGATCCACTCCAGAAAAAGCCTAAAGGCCTTTCCCCGGTGACTGACTCTCAGCTTTTCTTCGCGCGAGATTTCCGCAAATGAGTTGCTTAGCTCTGGAAAATAGAAAAGCGGATCGTAACCGAAGCCGTTGCTTCCTTTAGGAGCGCGAAGCAATAGTCCACGAGCGTCTGCATTGAAGACTTTGAGCGTTTTGCCATCGCGGGCTGCTGAAATGGAACAGACGAAGGCACATTGTCTGCGGGAATCGGGAACGCCTTCTGTCCTCTTGAGCAAAAGCTCATTGTTCGCGGCATCCGGGTGATTGGTGACGATACCTGCGTCGTCGGCATACCTGGCCGATCGCACTCCTGGCTCTCCACCGAGAGCATCAACCGTGAGCCCGGAATCGTCGGCAATCACAATCTCTCCTCCCGCGTGCCGGCTGTAGTACTCAGCTTTTAAGCGTGCATTCTCCTCGAAAGTTGCGCCTGTCTCCTCAGGCGCATCCATTCCCTCGATCCCCGGCAGCGGACGAATGTCGACACCATATTCTTGAGCGGCAGCCGCAAAGTCTGCGAGCTTTCCTTTGTTTGAGCTTGCAACGTAGATGAGAGTCATCGATGTCGATCATAATTTGCGCGGCGGCCTGTTCCTCAACCGCCAACCATTTCTTCCTTTACACTTTTGGTATGACAGTCGTGGTGAATGGGGAGCCCAAAGAATTTCCCAGCGGACGAACTCTTGCTGCGTTTATCGAGCATCTCGGGTTGAAAGGTGACCGGATCGCTGTGGAACTCAATCGGGAGATCGCTCCACGAAGTCGGTGGACCGACATCTCGCTCTCCGAGGGTGACCGTTTGGAGATCGTTCATTTCGTCGGCGGTGGATTCGATTACTAGAACCAGTCCGCAGTCTCGACTCCCACATTTTGCCGCACAGTAAGTTTTCTCGCCCACGGCTCCTGCACCTTCTAAATCACCTGATATCACTTGACATGAAACACCCAAGGTGTATTTTGTTTAAAACATTTCTATTGCGAAATGTTTGAAGCTGGTTAGATGCGATCTCACTCACAAACCGGCAACAGCCAAGAGGTTCGAAGCCTTGAAGGCCAGGAGTTCACGTCCGCCGACGTAATCGAGCTTACGGGCATTACGGCGCGGCAACTTCAATGGTGGGATGAACGCAAGATCGTTGTTCCGCAGCGGCGGGGAAGAAATCGCGTCTACAGTGTCGACGATCTCGCCGAAGTAGCTGTGATCTGCGAGTTGCGGAACAAGGGATTCTCACTTCAGCGAGTGCGGCAGGTGATGCGATATCTGCAGCGGGAACTAGGCAAACGGCTGGTCGAGACGGTGACCTCGGGCAGCGAATACCACCTGCTCACGGATGGCAAAAGAATTTACCTGGAGAACTCTGAACGGCAAATCGTCGATCTGCTCAAGAACTCACGCCAACCGCTTTTGTCGGTCTGTTTGACTGACGCGGTGCAGGAGGTTCATGCCCAGCTTCGCAAGCGCAATGGCATGCGGCGTCCGAGGCCCGGGGAAGAGCGATCGAGTCAAAGCAACCGGCGGCGTCTTCGGCGTACGGCCTGAGCGCAACCTGCCCTAACTGGTCGGAGGTGACCATGGTGGCTGAGCTGAACATCCTGACGGAGTGGATTCCCGAACAGATGCAACCCGGCACGGTCTTCGTGCTCGAAAACGCCGGAGAGGTCGGGAAGAACGAGGATCCTTACTGGGCAGTGCTCGCCTGCCCGGCATGCGGCACGCTGGGACTGATCACCCGCCGGCAGATGGCCGGGATTACGCCGGTCATTTGTGGCTCAAACGAATGCTCGGCCCACTTTTTTATCCGCGACGAAGACGTGCGGGCTTGTAAGCCAAATTAGCGCTTGTGGCTATTTCTGCTCTTGAGCGGCAGCGGCGGTAGTTGAGATCGGAACCTGTTCGACGATTTCGATACCGAACCCTTCCAGCGCGGGCACTCGCCGGGGATGATTAGTCAACAGGCGAATGCGCCGCAGATTTAGATCAGAGAGTATCTGGGCTCCCAATCCGATTTGCCGCTGCGTTCGGCGCTGATGCTCGGGGTTTCTGGCATCACGGCTCTCATGTTCAAAAGTAAGCGCACTGCCTCCGACCATCTCCCTCACATTGAAGCCTTTGGACGTCTGGTGCAGGTAGATAATTGCTCCGCGACCAACGTCTGCGATCATCTTCATCGAACGATCCAGTACGGCATTGCATTCACAGAGAGTGGTTCCGAACACATCTCCTACCAGGCAGTGAGAGTGAACCCGCACCAGAACGGGACTGTCTCCGTCGCCGGCATCGCCGTAAAGCAGACCAACGTGCGATTCGCCTCCATCTATCTCTGACTCATATGCGACCAGCCGAAACTCCCCGTAGCGCGTAGGAAGAATTCCTTCTCCGATGCGGCGGATGTAGCGCTCGTGATGCATACGGTAGCGAATGAGTTCAGCCACCGTCAGCATCTTCAACTCGTGTTCTTTACAGAACTCGATCAGATCTGGCACGCGCGCCATGGTGCCGTCTTCCTTCATGATCTCGCAGATCACGCCGGCAGGAACAAGGCCAGCCATGCGCGCAAGATCCACTGCGGCCTCAGTTTGCCCTGCTCGTACCAGCACTCCGCCTTTGCGCGCGCGCAACGGGAAAGTGTGTCCGGGCTTCACCAGGTCAGACGGCCGGCTGCCGGGATCGATCGCAACTTTGATCGTTCGAGCGCGGTCGTACGCCGATATACCTGTGGTTATGCCGTCCCGGGCGTCGATGCTCTCCGTAAACGCAGTTCCATACTGGGAGGTGTTGTGAGTGGTCATCATGCCCAGGCGCAGATAGTCGAGACGATCTTCGGTGAGCGCCAGACAGATGAGTCCGCGCCCATGCTTCGCCATGAAATTAATAGCCTCGGGCGTGGCGAACTCCGCGGCGATGGTGAGATCGCCTTCGTTCTCCCGGTCCTCGTCGTCGACGACGATGATCATGCGCCCTTGCCGGATCTCGGCGAGCGCGGTTTGGACGTCGGTGAAAGAGCTATTCATGAGCCTGATATAGGAACTGATAACTACGATTCTAGCAATACGAATGCATCATGCAGCCGGAGGCTGAGCCACCTCGGGACTCGCAGGCCGGCGCCAGAAGGCCATTCCACGAGCGAACAACGAGCGCACCGCGCGAGCACACATTCGGATCAGAATCACTGTAAAGATCAAGAGCACTGCGACGATGGCTGCAGTCCAGTAGGGATGTACAGTTGCAAACCACGTGAGACCAACAGCAACCACATCTTCGCCTACGCTCAAGGCCATATTTGAGACCGGTTCCGGGGAAGGCGTAACTGCAGCCCGCGCGGCAAACTTGCCCGTGTGCGCCACTCCGGCGATCACGCTCGCCAATGCCGTGCTGGCAATTTGAGCGCCAGGACCGAGCTGCGATGTCGCCGCATACGCGACTAACGCCGCAAGCGGGATTCGGACAAAGGTGTGCAATGAATTCCACACGAGGTCAAAGGCTGGGATCTTGTCAGCAAAAAAATGCAACACGAACATCGCCAGCGACACCGCAATAACCCACGGATTCTCGATAACGTGCAAACCTGGTGGAAGGTGTACCACCTGAAAATGGCCCAGCAGTCCGAGGGTCCCGCACATCGCGTAGACATTCAAGCCCGCGGCAAAGCTCGCCCCAATCACCAGTGAAATAATTTGCGCTTCGTTGAGATCCATAAAAACGCGTTGCTCAGTATCTTCGATGGAACTGCGGCGGAAACAGAACCAGAGATTCTCCGAAAAATGAAAAGGCCGCCTGTGGCGGCCTCTTTCAAGATCGACTCAGGTTACAGAGTCGATTCGATTTCGAATCCCCAAGCTTCCAAAAGGGGCTCAGGAATGTACTTTGAATTCTTGTTCTTACGTGCCCACTCGCGCAGACGTGTAGAACGCAGATACTGGTCGGGAAGGAGCTTGAACTCCTTCACCGCCTGCTCGAAAGACGTAACTACAGGAACTACCGGTCCGATCGGCTCCGGCTTTCCCCAGTTCGGATTTCCGCGACGCTTAGCCATGATTTCTACCTGCCTTAATTATGATTTCACTACTTCGATTACGAGCTAACCCCTCTGGATTCAGATAAGCACGATGAAGCTCTTACAAAGTCGTTGCTCTCAGGCGGCTCCAGAGCGAGCCGTAAAACCTCCGATATTATGAATAAATGCCGCTAAAAGCAATGAAAAACTGTAGATTGCTCCAATAATTAGGAGCAACACCTTAGTACTTGAGACGTTCCAAGGCTCTCGTCCGCAGGCCCAATAGTGTCGTTTCTTTCAAAGAGAACGGCTATCACATTGAGTTTTGCAGGGAATTTCAGAGTTGAGAGGCAGTTTTTGTCGGATCCGGTCAGGCCGAGATTTTTAAGAGTGCAAACAGACCAAACCAGACGACGGTGATCGCGTGCCAATACCAAGCGGTGATGTCGATCATGATCTGCCTCGATTCGACACGTTGCCCGGCAAAGCCTGCGATCATGCACAGAATTAGGACGGCAATGCCTCCGACTAGGTGCAGCCCGTGTAATCCAGTCAGAAAGTAATAAAACTGGCTGCTAGGTCCGCTGCCAAGGAAGACTCCTTGAGCTCTTAATTTGCTCCACGCGCCGAGTTGTCCAGCGATGAAACCTACGGCAAACACGATCCCTAAAACCTGCCAGGGAAAAGCCCGCCGGAGAGTGGACCGTGTAAGTCCGAGCCATTCTTCCATGAGAGCTTCATCGCGAAAGTACTCTCGGCGCGCCAATTCCAGTGCCATGCTACTGAGGATCAATAGCAGCGTGTTCCACCAAAGAATGCTCGGAATCGAAATCGGTTTCCAGACCGCGATGTAGGTCTGGGTCGCGCGGTCAAAGACAGTTTGTCCGCGCCGCAAGCAGAGATAGCCGATGGAGAGAGACACAAACAGGGCTACCGAAGTAGTCATCAACACCGCGAGAGCGACTCGCGCTCTCTTCAGCCGGTCCTTGGGATCCGGTGTCGGTTGGCGGCTCCATTCTCCGTCACCGCCGCCTCCGGTCGGAAGCTTGATGTGTGGACCGCGTCCACCGGAATCCGGTGCACTGACCTTCGAGGGGACCTTGGTTTCTACTGCGGACATGGCTGGTACGCCGGTCCAATTTGACCACGGTTTAGGGTCTCCACGCTAGAAGGAATCGGGGGAATCGGGTGATCGGGTCATCGGGTGATCGGGCGAAGTAACGGCCGATCTTTAGCAGTAACGAATTGCTCCAAGATTCTGTCATCCTGAGCCCCTGTTTTGGGCGAAGGATCCCCCGGAATGCGTAAAGCTTTCTTGCTGCTGCTTGGCACTTTGGCCAAGAACTCTGGCTCTTCGTGAGAGAGCCCTACCGACTGCAATCATGCCGGAGATATTTCGGGAGATCCTTCGCCCAAAAAAGGGGCTCAGGATGACAGCCTTTGAAGTTGTTTGCTGAAAATCACAGTAACTGCAAAGTCCACGAAGTGTTCACGGTTTCACTTCGCCCGATCACCCAATGACCCGATCACCCGATTTCTTCTGCTCTCTGACCATGTTCACGAACAGCTCATGGACACGTGTGTCGCTGGACAATTCAGGGTGAAAAGTTGCAGCCAGAGTCTTGCCCTGCTTTACGAGCACCGGATGTTGCTCGCGTTCAGCGAGTACCTCGACTCCAGCTCCGGTGCGCTCTATGCGCGGCGCGCGTATGAAGACCATCTCCATGGGTGGTCCGTCAAGCTTGGTGGGACCGGTCACGATCGAACTGTCGATCTGACGACCATATGCATTTCGTTGAATTGCAATATCCAGGGCACCCAGGCTTTCCTGTGGTGGATTCCTGACTTCCTTTGCCAAAAGTATTGCGCCCGCGCAGGTGCCAAAGGCAGGCTTTTGCGCGACGAAATCACGCAGTTTGGTAAGAAATCCTTCGCGCTCGAGAAATTTCAGAAAGGTTGAAGATTCCCCACCCGGAATCACCAGACCATCGATTTCGTCCAACTCTTCCGGCTTGCGTACGAGCACGCTCCGGACGCCTAGACGGCTTAGTGTCTGACGATGAGCGTCGTAGTCACCCTGCAGGGCTAGCACTCCAATTGTGATTTGATCGGCCACGTTTAGTCTTCGATGAGTAAGTGAGCGAAAGGCTTCAGACAGGCGGACAGTTCCTGACCTAAGTACTTTCAACAACAAGTCAGCAACGCCCCCGTTTTAGCTCACCAGCCACGCTTCTGCAGCATGTCGGCTTCCGACATCGCAGCGATGGCGAGTCCCTTCATGGCACCGGTACAGTCTTCGCTCGTCTCGAGTAAGACTTTAGGATCGTCGAAATGGGTGGTCGCGCGCACGATGGCGCGAGCGCGGATCTCCGCTTCCTTGGCAGGGGCAAAGTTGATGGAGTCGCTCATGAAGATGCCCGAGCCTACGAATACTGCCTCGGCTCCAAGCTGGCGCACCAGTGCCGCATCTGCGGGAGTAGCGATTCCACCTGCGGAGAAGTTGGGAACGGGAAGCTTGCCGCTTTTCGCCACCATGCGGACCAATTCATAGGGAGCTCGCAGCTCTTTCGCCGCGGCATAGAGTTCTTCTTCGCCGAGGACGGTCAGCGCACGCATATCTTTCACGATCTGCCGCATATGCTTCACAGCGTGAACGACGTCGCCTGTTCCGGCCTCACCTTTCGTGCGAATCATCGCTGCGCCTTCTGCGATGCGGCGCAATGCTTCTCCCAGATCACGGGCTCCGCATACGAATGGAACCTTGAAGGCATGTTTGTCGACGTGGTGCGCTTCGTCCGCAGGTGTTAGGACTTCGGACTCATCGATGTAATCCACACCGAGTTCCTGCAGAACTTGAGCCTCAGTGAAGTGTCCAATACGGCACTTTGCCATGACGGGAATATCCACCGCCTTCATGATCTCGCGAATCACGGCGATCTTGGCCATGCGGGCGACTCCACCCTCGGCGCGGATCTGAGCGGGCACACGCTCCAAAGCCATAACCGCAGTTGCTCCGGAACGTTGGGCAATCTCAGCTTGCGCGGCGGTGGTGACGTCCATAATCACGCCGCCCTTCAGCATTTCCGCAAGACCCGTCTTGAGTCTCAGACCATTCCCATTCATGTCAGACATAAAGCACTCTCCACGCGCACCTCTCCCTCCGGTCATTGCGACAGGATGGAAGGGAACTTTAATTTTAGCAGTTCCGGCAATGTGAGAAGCGGTATATCGGCCGACAGAAGTCAGCAACGCTTTGCAAATTTGGAAGGGCCGAATTCCCTGCTTCAGGGAATTCGGCAGGGAATAATTCCCGTGGAGTTTTTTTCTTTTCCTCGGACCAGCATAAACACAGGGCATTTGCGATCCCTCAGGGAATTCTGAGGGAACTTGCAGAGAATTCTCCCGGAGCCGCAAGGCCGACAAGTGCATGTCATTGAAGCAACGGTTTCGCAGACTCTCATGTTGACCCTCGTTCTCTTGGTACGACGGAACGGCCTGGGGTGTCAATCTTCACCTTCGTTTCAGTCGTGTCCGTCGTGGTTTCATCGGTCTCGATCTGGTCGACCAAGATCAAGTCCTCCAGGTAAGACTCAAAGAGCAGCCGAGGAACTCAGCCAATCGCTCAGCCTCCTCGGCTGCCGAGCGTCGCACCCAGACGGGCGCCCTCACGAACGGCTCGACAACAACGTTCACGCGACCGCCCTTGATTTCGTGGCGCCAAGTGCCCTGCATGAAGCCATTTACCAGCAAGACAGGCGAAATCCAACCTTGTGGCCGGTACACGCTACTCCGTAGCTTGCATCCCAGCAGACGTTCGGCGTGAAAAGAAGCACCAATCACGTATTGATCGAAGCCCGGCAGCAAACGGACGGATTTTCCCGGCTCGAACTCGCGTGCCTCACGGGCGTGGACAGCAAGCATCCACGCCTGAGTGCCTTCCAGGTCCACTCGGCAGACCTCGTCACCGAGCGCTGCGATCCATTCCCGCGCAGTTGAAACTCCGACGCCGGTCCACCAGCGCGCCAGATCGTGATAGGTGGCCGGACCGTAGCCGGCCAGGAAGCGGCGAGTGATTTCCGCTATTGCTGTCTGCGGATCAACGGCTTTCATTGCGCAGCCCAGCCAGCTCGCAGGACGCGTAAAGCGAACCAGCTGCCCCTCACTCGGCCCGAAGCAGAGAAGACCGGTGAACGCAGCCGGCCGCAGGAGTGTCCCCCAGCTGCTCAGTGCCACTTTGGGACCAAAGGCACGCCGTCTGGTGATCCGCGCGACCTCTTGAGCGAGCTCCTCCCGCGTGAGTAAGCGGCCGTCAAGCGCCTTGCCGATCGCTTCTGTGATCTGATCAAGTTCGTCGAGCGTGATGCCGTAATACTTCTTCCACGCCGACTCCCTCAGATATCGTTTGCTGGTGCGCAAAGCGGCGTGCCACATGGGCAGTTCATCAGCAGGAAGCAGGTGCAACGTTCCTCGCATCGCCCAGGTCTTTACCAGCGTGCGCTCCTCCCAAAGTGCGTGCTTGATCGCGTCCCGGTTGAGACCTTCGATTCTGGCCCACGCCGTCAGCTCCGCCGACGACATCAACTGCGCGTGCAAACCGCAGAGACGGCTCGCAACTTCCAGCATGCTGCCGGCCGGAGCGCGCTGATCGAGATAATGGCGGCGAACCCGCCACGCCGCTACATTCCGCCAGGTGAGCTTCAACATGCGCGGACAATTATGCCAGCGAGAGAAATGGCATAATCTCTTCTCGACAAAGCCTTCCGAAACGACGTTATAGAAAGGTGTTCTTCACCACGGAGACACGGAGTGCACGGAGGAAACCATTGCAACAATTCTTCTGGAAAGCGACGATGTATCGATTTTCTTCCGCCATTTCCGAATGCTTACCTCCGTGTCCTCTGTGCCTCCGTGGTGAACTCGGGTTTTAAGAATTGGAGGAGTAAATGGGCGCCACAGTAGCCGAGTCTCGAATGCCCACAGCAACGACGGTCGCGTCGGCTCCGACCAGCGCGCGCCTCACCTCGCTTGACGCCTTCCGCGGCATGACGATCGCCGGAATGATTCTCGTGAACAACGCCGGCGACTGGGAGCATGTCTATTGGCCGCTGGAGCACGCAAAATGGAATGGCTGGACTCCTACCGATCTCGTCTTTCCTTTCTTCGTGTTCATCGTGGGCGTCTCCCTGGTGCTCTCATTCGTGTCGCGGGTAGCTCGCGGCGACTCGAAGAAGACACTGCTTCTGCACGCGCTGCAACGCAGCGCCATCCTCTTTGTCGTCGGATTCTTGCTCCACGCCTACGGCAAATTCGACTTGCACACCATCCGCATTCCCGGAGTCCTGCAGCGGATCGCGGTCGTTTACCTGCTCACATCGGTGCTGGTTCTTTACACCGGCCGCGTCACACGAGCCATCGTGGCGGCTGCCTTGTTGATCGGCTATTGGATTCTGATGGTGCAAGTGCCCGTGCCCGGCTATGGTGCCGGAGTTCTCACGATGGACGGAAACCTGGCGGGCTATATCGATCGCAGCCTTATGTACAACCATCTCTGGATCGCGCACCGCTTCGATCCGGAGGGAATCCTCAGCACGCTTCCAGCGATTGCAACGTGTTTGCTTGGCGTCTTCACCGGCGAGTGGCTGCGATCAACGAGAAGCGCCTCACAAAAACTCGCTGGACTCTTCGCTGCAAGCGCCGTCGGCCTTATCGCCGGGGAGATCTGGAATGTATGGTTCCCAATCAACAAAATGATCTGGACCAGCTCTTATGTGCTGTTCACTGCGGGTCTTGCATTGTTCGCACTCGGGATCGGCTATTGGGCGGTGGACATCCGCGGCTGGAAGCGCTGGAGCACACCGTTCATCATGTTCGGCGTTAATCCGCTGGTGCTGTATTGCATTGCGAGTTGGCTCGCGTCGGCAATGCACGTCCACCACATTCACGGGCGAACCATCAAGGAGTTGCTGTTCGGCAAGTTCTTCGTGCCGCTCTCAGGCGACCCTTACGTGGTCTCCCTGATCTGGGCTTTGAGTTTCGTTTTGGTCTCGTTTGCGGTTGCGTGGGCGCTGTATCGGAAGCGGATTTTTATCCGGGTATAGTTCACGCGCGTTATCGGCCCCTGGCGAACTTCGCCTTCATCTTCTCCGGATCGACTGCTATAAAGACACCCTGGCTTCGGGCCAGGACCTGACCTTGCTCATCGCGGATCTCGGCTGCGTTGAAGTGCCGGCGTCCTTGTACGTCGCGCTCGATTCCTTCGACCACCAACGTCTTGCCGAGTGGAACCGGCTTCACATATTCGATTGCCATGGATGAGGTCAGCGCCACTACCGAGCGCAGCTTATTGACCTTGCCCATGGCTTCATCCAGGAGCGTGGCGATGATTCCCCCATGCGCATGACCAGGCGGTCCTTGATACTTCTTCGGCAGTTTGACCTTGCACCAGGCGCGATGGTGACCTTCGTCAAAGAAAAACTTCAGACGCATACCCTGAGGATTGTCCTTGCCGCAGGCGAAGCAATGGTTCTTGGGAAGTGAGATGTGCTTAGTGTTGTGACCGGAGAGACGTTTGGACATTTCACAGGATTATAGGTGTCCAAAGGTTCCTCCGTGACCTTGGGTTCACCTTCGTGACCTTCGCGTTCGCTCCTCCCCGGTTTCGCTCTCGTTGACCCGCGGGCCTGTAACTTTCCCTTCACTTCCTGTATACATTCCGTTTTCACTTTCTTCAGGAGCGTACGCGTGCGAACACTCGCGTCTGTTTTTGTCTTCTTCTTCATCGCTACCCTCGGTTTAGCCCAAGACATTCCACCAACACCACAAATCACGCCATCATCCGACCAAGCGGCAGCAACGCAGGAAAGGGCGTCAACGACGGCCAAGCCGGGACAGAAGAAGGAGGCAGATGAGGAGGTTCCTGCTGGGCGCAAGCCAAAACGCGCAGGGGCTGCAGCCGCTCCATCGGAATCGACTGCCGCGACGAAGCCAAGCGAGAAAAAGCCGGCCGATCCGCTCACCTCGGCCGATACATATAAGGGATTGCGTCTGCGCAGCATCGGCCCCGCATTCGTCTCCGGTCGCGTCAACTCGCTGGCGGTGAATCCCTTCAACCGCGCGCAGTATTACGTTGGAGTTGCTTCAGGCGGAGTTTGGAAAACCGACAACGCTGGGCTCACTTGGAATCCAGTCTTTCAAAATGAAGGCTCCTTTTCGATCGGCGACGTGAAACTCGATCCACATGACCCAGCGGTCATTTGGGTAGGAACAGGAGAGAACAATTCTCAACGCAGCGTCGATTACGGGGATGGAGTCTACAAGTCCGAAGACGGGGGGAAGAGCTGGACTAATGTTGGTGTAAAGCACTCCGAGCACATCGGCCGGATTGCGATCAGTCCGAAGGATAGCAACACAGTCTTCGTCGCCGCTGAAGGTCCGCTCTGGTCGCCCGGCGGCGATCGCGGCCTATACAAGACAACCGATGGGGGCAAGACGTGGAAGAAGGTCCTGAACGTAAGCGAGAACACCGGCTTCGCCGATGTAGTGATCGACTCCGACGATCCAGACACGATTTATGCCGCTGCTTACCAGCGCCGCCGCCACGTCTGGACTCTGATTGATGGAGGTCCCGAGAGTGCAATCTATCGCTCCGTCGATGGCGGCAACACGTGGAACAAACTGAAATCCGGCCTGCCGACGGTTGATATGGGTCGCATCGGCCTCGCCATCTCGCCAGTCGATCACAACATCGTGTACGCGACGATCGAGGCCGCAGAAGAGAAGGGCGGCATCTTCCGCTCGTCGGATCGCGGAGCCACATGGGAGCGTCGCAATCCATACGACACCACCGCGATGTATTACGGCCAAATCTTTGCCGATCCGAAAAACGTTGACCGGATTTATGTGATGAACGTGTTGATTCGCGTTTCGGACGATGGCGGCAAGACGCTTCACAATCTGGGCGAGAAGTACAAGCACGTGGACAATCACGTGATCTGGATCGATCCAGCCGACACGAACTACTACTTGGTCGGTTGCGACGGTGGTTTGTATGAAAGTTTCGATCGCGGCGCGAATTGGAGTTACAAGAACAATCTCCCCGTTGCCCAGTTCTATGACGTCGCTGTCGACAACTCGAAACCCTTTTATTACGTCTACGGTGGGACGCAGGACAACCAGAGCGTCGGGGGACCCTCGAGAACCTTGAAAGTCAGTGGTATTGGCAATGAAGACTGGTTCATCACTCAAGGCGGCGACGGATTTCGTTCGGTAATCGATCCCGAGGAACCGAATACCGTGTACGCAGAGTACCAATACGGGAACCTGACGCGCTTCGACCGCCGCACCGGCCAGGAGATCGGCATTCAGCCTCAACCTGGGCCAGACAACGTGCCTTATCGCTGGAACTGGGACTCCCCGATCATCATCAGCCCCCACTCGCACACGCGCCTGTACTTCGCGGCGAACAAACTATTCCGCAGCGACGATCGTGGCGATACATGGAAAGCCATCAGCCCAGACCTCACGCGCCAGATCGATCGCGACAAGCTTCCGGTCATGGGACGCATCTGGGGACCGGATGCCGTCGCCAAGAACGCATCCACTTCCTTTTACGGCAACATCGTCGCACTCGCCGAATCGCCACAAAAGGACGGCTTGCTTTACGTCGGCACTGATGACGGCTTGATTCAGGTGACGAACGACGCGGGAGGGAATTGGACCAAGTACGACAAGTTCCCGGGCGTGCCGAACATGACGTATGTGAGCCGACTGCTCGCCTCGCAGCACAATCCGAATGTCGTTTATGCGAGCTTCGATAACCACAAGATGGGCGACTTCAAGCCCTATGTGCTAAAGAGCGGCGACAGTGGCCGCACATGGAATTCGATCGCCGGCAACCTTCCAGATAACGGAGCCGTGCTCGCCATTGCTGAGGACCCGGTCAATCCGCAGCTGCTGTTTGTCGGCACCGAATTCGGCCTTTTCTTCTCGATTGATGGCGGCGGACATTGGACCCAGCTCAAGGGCGGCATGCCGACCATCGCGGTTCGCGATATCGCAATCCAAAAGCGCGAGAACGACCTCGTGATCGCTACCTTTGGTCGCGGCTTCTATGTCCTCGACGATCTCACCCCTCTTAGGAATGTTAACGCGCAAGCGCTTCAGCTGACGGCCACTCTCTTCCCAGTTCGGGACGCGTTGATGTACATCGAGCAGCGTCCCATCGGAGGAAAGCGTGGGCATTTCGGGGCTACGTACTTTGCAGCAGACAATCCGCCCTATGGCGCAGGCTTCACGTATTACTTGAAGGACAAATTCAAGACCAAAAAAGAAATCCGCCAGGAGCAGGAAAAGAAGCAGTCAGGCAAAGAGGGAGCGCAGAGCACTGAGACGAACGCGAAGAACAAGAAAGCCAAGGCCGAAGACCAGAAGGGAACTCCTCCCCCTGTCACTTATCCCACTATGGATCAGATTCGCGCCGAGGCCGAAGAGCAAGCACCTGCCGTTTACCTGGTAGTCTCTGACGCAAACGGTGCGCCGATTCGTCGGGTACCTGCTTCGAACGAAATTGGGATCAACCGTGCCACATGGGACCTTCGTTATCCGCCGTCGGAAGTGCACACACCGTCTCCCGATGAGGCGGACTTCGGAGAGTTCTTCCAGCCTCCCACCGGGCCATTAGTCATGCCAGGGCAATATTCAGTCGCGCTGGAATCGCGAGTTGACGGCAAGACGCAGCGACTGGCTGGTCCGGTGCAGTTCAAGGTCAATGCGCTCGGCGCCGAGCAGATGAACGAGGCAGACCGCGCCGCACTGCAGCCGTTCCAGCAGAAGGTCGCGCGACTCGATCGTGCGCTCACCGGCGCTGTGCAGACCGGCGGCGATGTCGACAAGCGGCTGACGGCCATACGGCAGTCACTGCGTGATACTCCCGGAGACATGTCCTCGTTGGTGACTCGTGCAGACGACATCCAGAGTCGTTTGCGAGAGATCATGCGAGCGATGAGAGGCGACAATGTGCTTCGTCGCCGCCAGGAAAACACCCCTGCCGCGATCAACGACCGTGTCAACCAGATCGAAGACGAAGAGCGCTTCTCAACCAGTCGGCCGACGCAGACGCACATCGATTCCTACAACGTCGCCGCACAGCAGTTTGGGGAGCAGCTATCGAAGCTGCGTCAATTGGTGGATGTCGATCTGAAGAAGCTTGAGGACGACATGGAAAAGGCCGGAGCACCGTGGACCCCAGGGCATGTGCCGGAGTGGAGTCCCCAGTAACGACCGGAAAAGGCGAACACGAAGGTCACAAAGGCACAGAGGAGGTCACTGAGGACGATCTGTCTCCGTGACCTTGGGTTTGCCTTCGTGCCCGGAGCCTGCCCTGAGCGTAGTCGAAGGGTGTTCGCTCTAGGTTTTGTGTGGTTTTGCTGAGATATACTGGGCTCGATGTCCACTGCGCAGAAAACGTTTTACCTGGAAACCTTCGGCTGCCAGATGAACGTGCATGACTCCGAGAAAGTCATCGGCACACTGGTACAGCAAGGCTACGCGCAAGTGGACACAGTCGAGTCGGCCGACTTGGTGCTCTACAACACCTGTTCAATCCGCGACAAGGCTGAGCAGAAAGTCTTTCATCGTCTCAACGACTACAAGAAACTCCAGGCGCAGGGCAAGAAGTTCGGCGTGCTTGGTTGCGTCGCTCAGCAGGAAGGCGAAAAGATTTTCGAGCGCGCGCCGCATGTTTCGCTCGTGGCCGGCTCAGCTTCGTATCGCAATCTGTCCCAGATGCTGGTGCAGATCGAAGCAGGGGAGCGGCGTGTAACCGGACTCGACGACCGCCAGACCGATCAGACCTTCGATACTCCTTTCACCGTCCGCACGAATCCGTACCGTGGCTACATCACCATCATCGAAGGATGCGACAAGTTCTGCGCGTACTGCGTGGTTCCTTATACGCGCGGCAAAGAGCGCAGCCGCACATCGGAGTCGGTGCTTGAAGAAGCCCAACGTCTTGCTGACAGCGGATACAGCGAGATTCAGCTCCTCGGACAAAACGTGAACTCTTACCGTGATCCGACTGGTGAGAAGACATTTGCGGAATTACTCATCGCCATCGCCGGAGTGCCTGGAATCCGCCGCGTGCGCTTTACGACATCGCACCCGCGTGACTTTACGAAAGACATCGTTGAAGCGATTGAAGCAACGCCCGCCCTCTGCGATCACGTTCATTTGCCGGTACAGAGCGGCTCGAGTCGTGTGCTGAAGGCCATGCTTCGCGAATACACCCGCGAAGATTATCTCGAGCGTATTTCGTGGATGAAAGCTGCCAGGCGGCAAATCAGCTTGACTACCGACATCATTGTCGGTTTTCCCGGCGAAACCGAGCAGGAGTTTGAAGAGACAATCATGCTGCTGCAAGAGGTCGGCTACGACGGAGTGTTCTCATTCAAGTACTCGCCACGTCCAAACACGCCCGCCATTCGTATGTCAGATAGTATCCCCGACGACGAAAAGTCGAAGCGATTAAGCGTTCTTCAAGAGCGACAAAGGGAGATTCAGCGGGTTAATTACGAGAAGCACATCGGGGAAGTCATGGAAGTAATGGTTGAAGGGCGAAATGAGGCCCGAGGGCAAATGATCGGACGCAGCACGCAAAATAAAACCGTGAATTTCACCACCACTTCGCCCATACTTCCGGCGACTGGAAGTTACGCCCGGGTACTGGTAACAAAGAGCTTCCCAAACAGTCTCGTAGGCGAGATGGTGATGAACTAGCCAATTGGCGGGTGCTGACTTGCCGGGACGCTGATATTGATTACGGATCGGTAGGCGCTCCTGACCAGCCAGAGGCACGACGGAGGTCATAGATGGAAGTCGAGATGAAGATTCGCGGGTTGATGATGGATCCCGTCACCAACATGCCGATCGTCGTGCTGAAAGACCCGTCGGGCGACGCGGTCCTGCCGATCTGGGTGGGAATTTACGAAGCCAATGCCATCGCGCTCGAGATTGAGAAAGTCGCTACGCCGCGTCCCATGACGCACGATCTGATTAAGAACGTTCTCACCGGGCTTGATTCCAAGGTCCACAAAGTAGTCGTGACTGAGCTACGCGACGACACCTTCTTCGCGGTTATCTGGATTGAAAGGGAAGGCCGCTTTATAAGCGTAGATTCCCGACCGTCCGACGCGCTGGCCGTCGCCATGCGCCTCGATTGTCCCATCTTCGTCGAGGACGAGGTGCTGAAGTCCTCCAAGCTGGCTGCTACCGTCTCTGATCGAGTCTCTAACGAAGAGGTGCGAAAGCTGCTCGAGAACATGAACGACGAGGACTTCGGTCGCTACAAGATGTGAAGTAGCTGCTGGCTTCTGGCTCCTGGCTGCTGGCAAAATAAGGCACCCACCGCGCTGTCATCCTGAGCCCCTCTTTTGGGCGAAGGGATCTCCCGGAATGCGTCGAACTCGTCTGCACTCGCGCGGCATTTCGGCGAAGAACCGGTATTCTCGTGAAAGAGCCGCACCGGCAGCAATCGAGTCTGAAAATGTCGGGGGAGATCCTTCGCAAAACCCGGCTCAGGATGACAATTCTCGAATTACTCACTGCTTAAGACCTAAGAGCCATGGATTCTTCCGAGATTCTTCAATCCCTGTATCTAGCCGGCTTCGAACTCCAGACCTTCGACCGTTTTCCCCGAGCGATTGGCGTGATCAAAGGGAACTGCATCGCGCTCCTTGAGCCTGCTGCTACCGGCCTGCGCTTCATTGGAAGGCCCGGGTGGCGTCTGGGCGAAGCCTTAGGGGTGCTCACCACTAAGGGTGCTCAGCAGGTCTTTCAGGCCAAGGATCAATTCGTAGAGGCGACTCCAGAGCGGCTTAAGCAATTGCAGGAGTTTGAGGCCGAACTGGAGGCCTTTCTAAGCCCGAAGCCTAATTGATAGCGTCGAGCACCTGGGATCACGTAAGTGCGAGGCCTGGAGGGCCGATTGCCAAACGTGAGCCCAGCGGCGGGAGCCCTGGGTTGTGAGTCGGTACCAATGAGCCGAGGGCTGGAGGCGCGGTACCGGGTCTGTTCAGGAAGAATGCACTCGGGAGTTCAATTTTGATCCGCGGTGTAGCGGCGACACGGCTCGTTTGGTGGCCGTAACCGATGTCCCAGCGCTTCCGCGACTGGGCTGACGTTTGGCAGCCGGGCCTCCGGCCCTCGATGCATAGCGTCCACTTAAGACGCTTTGACAGCCGACAGCCGTCTACACGCGCCCAGGAGAACTTACCAGGCGGACCGGTAGGGTGACGATTGCCCAAAGAAGTTTCAGGACGCCGTCGACCGCGACTCCAACGATTCGAAACGGCAGCAAGAGCAGCCAAACTAGCGGATAAAGCAAAAGTGCCAGCAGAGCGAGCGGCCAACAAAGCACCAGCAAGATGCACCACAGGACGAATGTCAGCAAGGCTAGATCTCCTGGGCAGAAATACGGCAGAGAAGCCGTGGAAGTTCCTGATAGAAGGAACACAGACCGTCGGGAAGTCACGCGTATTTACGAGGTCAGTGTCCGTAGTTAACAGAATATCTGTTATCGGACATTACATATGGGGGGGTTCAGTCAATCGAAATCCTCACGAATGCCGAGCTGATCGCTGATGATTTGCCGGAGCTTCGATCGGATATCCTCCCGGCCCACCGCAGGAACCCTGCCTTTAAGTCTCTTTTCCACTACGTCACATAACAGACGCGGGGGCCGAGCCGCGGCCGCTTCTTCGTCGATTTATCTGAATGTCGAAGCCTTTCCTCGACTGCCATCACGAGCTCCACGAGATCGAGTCCCATCTTTTTGGATTCAGGCTAGCGTTTTGTGCTCTCTAAACGGATTAGTTTCAACTCGGCTTTGATAGCCTCGAACTCAGGATCGGCGGTAACTAGCGTGGCCCTTCTGCTGATCGCGAGACTCGCCGCGAAACAATCAGCAAGGCTTCCATTAAATCGACACCGGAGGTCGCCGGCCGCCTCGGCGTGTGCCTGACCTGCGGGCACGATTTCAACTCCCTGGGATAACTGATCAAGCAGCTCGACTGCTTGCTCGGCACCATGACGTCGGATGAGCACGTTCCGGCATTCTGCCCAGTTAACAGCGGAGATAAGCGCCCTAGCGTCCCCAGAGGCTACTTCTTGGAACACTTTGCGTACTCTCGAGGCATCCGGGCTGTTGCGGATGTAAATGATGATGGCACTGCTGTCGAGAACGTACTGTCTGATCACAGCTTCTCAAGCCACTCTAAGCGACTTCGTTCGCGCTTTCGGTCTTCCTTGAGAAGCTCAAGCTCTCCCTTGTCCTTCAAAGCTCCCTGAAGTTTGAAGATGTTCTCAAACGTCTGCTTCTCAAGGACTAACCGGCCGTTGCTTTCGGTAAAGATCACGTCCGTGCCTGGTTTGAATCCGAAGCGCTCTCGCACCTCGGCCGGGATTACCAGCTGTCCTTTCGAACTCACGCGGCTCCGATAAGTCGAACCCATAGTTACCAGCATCTTACCATGAAGTAAGACGAATACGACGCCCTCTTTTCAGGCTGCTCTCAATACCACTTTAGGTTGAAACAGTGTTCCGGCGATTCGGCTCGCTATGGCGATCAGCTCTTCCTGACCTAGAAACACCTTCACTTGCCGAGCTCCCGAGAACTCCGGAAGGTTCACGGCGCGGCCATTTCCTATAAGGCCAGCGGTTTCGTCGTTCACTGTCACGGATGGGATCTGCGGCAGAATTTGCCTGGGATGTAAAGATACCGTGGAGAGCAAGTCCGGCAACTTTCCTTCGTGGGATAAACCGTTGTTCTTGATTTCGGCTAACCGGTCGAGGGTTACAGCCTGATCCAATGTGAACTCCCCAGAACGCGTTCGGCGCAGCTCTGCTAAATGGGCTCCGACTTCCAGCTTTTGCCCGAGTTCGTGTGCGAGTGCCCGAACGTAAGTCCCGGAGCTCACTTCGGCTGTGAAGGATGCGCGATCTGCTTCAACATTGTGAATCTCAAATCGATGAACTAAGACTCGAACTTTCTTAAGTTCAACTTCGCGATCTTTGCGCGCCAGTTTGTAGGCTGGGACTCCACCGATCTTCTTGGCGGAAAACTTAGGCGGCTGTTGCTCAATGTCACCACTGAGTTCTTGAGCAACTTTCTGTAATTCTTCAAGTGGAACTTTAACTGGCTGTGGCGGCCCGAGAGGCTCTCCGTCGGCATCCCAGGTATCGGTGGCGAAGCCCAGACGAATTACTCCTTCGTAGGTCTTGTCTGCCGCCGTATAGAACTGTGCCAGGCGCGTATAGCGTCCGGTAAGAAGCGGCAGGACGCCGGTCGCCAGAGGATCGAGTGTTCCCAGGTGTCCGACGGATCGTTCGCCGAGTAAACGACGCACTCGCGCGACTACGTCATGAGACGTCAGGCCTGCGGGTTTGTCGATTACGAGAACGGCGTCCATTGTGCGTTTGTTATTGTGTTCTGTTGCCTTGTGACTAGTGGCAAAGACATTCGTGGCCAGAAATTCCCTCACGTCCGCAAACTCTGATTTCTTATGATACCGATTAAGGATGACACGCCGACTTACTCGACGCCTTACATCAACTACCTGCTGATTGCGCTGAATACGCTCGTGTTCCTGTTTGAGGTTTTTGCGCTGAATCCACAGACGCGCAATGCGTTTGTGTTTCAGTTTGGAGTTGAGCCGATTCGCGTTCTCGCCGGGCTGGGGCTGGCGAATGCCCATGTACCGAACCCGTCGGCGCTGCCGCTGTTTACATCTATGTTCTTGCACGCCTCATGGCTGCACTTGATCGGCAATATGTGGGTGCTCTGGATCTTCGGTGACAACATCGAAGACTACCTCGGACATTTCGGGTACATCGTGTTTTACCTCGTCAGCGGGCTGGCAGCTTCGTTGCTTCACATTTTCCTGAACGCCGACTCCACCGTGCCGAGCGTCGGAGCCAGTGGCGCGATTGCCGGCGTGATGGGCGCCTACTTTCTGCTCTTCCCTTCTGCGCGCGTTTTAACTCTCGTACCGCTAATCATCTTCTTCACCTTCGTGTGGCTGCCGGCCTGGATTGTCTTGGGCTACTGGTTTGTACTTCAGTTCCTAAGTGGTGCGGCGACGGCCATCGCTTACTCGAGCAGCACACGCGGTGGCGGTGGGATCGCGTTCTGGGCACACGTCGGAGGCTTCGTGGCTGGGGTCGTGATGATCAAGCTGTTGCCGAAACGAATGCGCCAGAGGTCGCGATACGTCTACTAGGATTTAAGGACGGCCTCGCGCCCTCGCGCGGGTGTTTGTCGGCAAATCGAAGGTTCGGGGAGGGCGAGTTCTCGGTCGGTTGACTTGGACAAGAGATTTCTCGTCCCATAGCCAAAACCTGCGCGAGGGCGCGAGGCCGGTCCTCTACTCCGTCCTTCAAATGGAACACGATCCGCGGGATTGTTCCCAACCTGTCCGCTATCGCACAGCACATTTCATCGGTGCGCATGGCAAGACTGCTGGACGACCCTAGCCAAGTCCTAAGCTCCTCATATTTCAGAGTTTTTCTCAAGCGCTCTGCGGCGACAGACTTGCACTGATAAGCAGTCAATGGACACGCTAATGCAGGATCTGCGCTTTGGATTCCGGCAATTGCGCCGTACCCCAGCCTTTGCCGTAGTCGCGATCTTGACGCTGGCGCTCGGGATCGGCGCGAACACGGCGATTTTCAGCGTGATGAACGCGGTGTTGTTGCGTGCGCTGCCGGGATCGAATCCTGATCGACTTGTATATCTCCACTACCAGGATCAGCCCGAGCGCACGGCGCAAACCGGATACGACGACGCTTCCATATCGCAGCCGGTCTTCGAACAGCTTCGCCAGGAACATCGCGTATTCAGCGATCTGATGGCTTTCGTTCCTCTTTCGGCGGGCAAGATCGGGATCCGTTTTGGGGATGATCTCCAACAGGGCCGCGGCGACATGGTGAGCGGAAACTTCTTTTCGGGACTCGGAGTTCGCGCGGCGATTGGTCGAACTTTCAGTCTGGACGACGAGAAGAATCACACGCAAACCGCCGTCTTGAGCTATGCCTACTGGACGACGCGGTTCAATCGCGATACTCAGGTCATCGGGCAAACGCTGTACGTTAAGGCCGTTCCCTTCACGATCGTGGGCGTTGCGGCTCCTGGATTCACCGGACTGGAGCGCAAAACTGCAGTCGACGTTTGGGTTCCATTTCAGAACCGTCCGGACGTCAAGCCCTGGGGGGCCTCACCTCAGGAGCCGACATCGATGTATGGCAGCCCGGATTGGTTCTTCCTGATGATGATCGGACGCCTGAATCCGGGAATCACAGAGCAGCAGGCGCTTGCCCAGATCAACTCTCAGTATCGAAGTATCGTCGAGCAGACGTTAGGCAAACAGACCAAGGCTGAAAACAAGATCGAGCTTTACTTCACTCCTGCGCGCGGCATTGAAGGTCTCAACAGCGAGTACAAGCAGCCGCTCTACATGCTGATGGGCATGGTGGTTCTGATCCTGGTGATCGCATGCGGGAACGTGGCGATGCTTATGATTGCGCGCAACGCCTCGCGCAGCCGCGAGTTTAGCGTGCGAGTTGCGTTGGGGGGTAGTCGAGGACAGATCCTGCGCCAGTTGCTGATAGAAAGCATGGTGCTTGTATCGGGCGGAGCGTTGCTCGGCTGGCTCTTTGCGCAGTGGGCAACCGCCGCGCTCGCAAGCTGGTCGGAGCTGCAAGCTAGCCTTGCTCCTGATGGAAAAGTTCTGCTGTTCACTGTAGCCATCTCCGCCGTCGCGGCTTTGCTGTTTGGACTGGCTCCCCTACGGAGCGCGACGAGCGCACCTGTGGCTCTGGCGCTGAAGAACTCTGCGCTCAGCTCACAACAGGACAAGGAAAAAGTGCGCAGTGGGAAACTTGTAGTCGCGCTGCAGATGTCGCTCTGCCTGGTGCTTCTCGTAGGAGCCGGACTGCTGTTGCGCACGCTGCAGAATCTAGGACGTGCCAATTTGGGATTCCGCGCCTCCGGCTTGCTGGTCTTCGGCATCGATCCTCCGGCCGGCATCAGAGGAGATCAGCAGGTCGCGCAGTTCTATACCACCCTCCTGGAGCGGCTGAAGACCATTCCGGCGGTCGAGTCTGCGACCGTCATGGGGAATCGTATCGGTGCAGGCTGGAGCAATAATACCGGAGTGCACGTGGATGGAGCCGATCCCACGCCGGGAAAGTTTCCTGCAGTGAGATGGAATCCAGTTGGTCCGGATTATTTTCGAGTCCTTGGGGCGCAGTTGCAGCTTGGTCGAGACATCAGCCTGGCTGACACCGCTGCTTCACCGCGAGTTGCAATCGTGAACCAGACGTTTATCGACCGATATCTCGCTGGGCGCAGCCCGCTCGGGCACCAGATTGCCCTGGAGACGTATGGCGACAAATTTGGCGAGCCGTATTCGATTGTCGGCGTAGTTCCCGATGTGAAGTACACGGCTGTGCGAGAGAAGGCCCGACCGATGGCTTGGGTGCCGTATACGCAGGTTCCAGGCGCTTCGACCATGCAAGTGGAGCTGCGGGCAAAGGAGAATCCGGCTTACCTGCTGGATGACGCTCGCAGAATTGTGCGAGAGTTTGGTCCGGACATTCCACTTTTGGAACCGATGACACAAACGGAGCAGTTGCAGGAGTCGTATTCCAGTGAGCAACTGTTCTCCCGCCTCGCTGTCTTCTTCGGCGCGCTGGCTGCTTTTCTCGTAGCCATTGGACTGTATGGAACTCTTGCTTATCGCGTGAGCCGCCGCACTGCCGAAATCGGAGTGCGCATGGCGCTGGGTGCACAGAGGAAGCAAGTGCTATGGATGATCTTGCGTGAGAGTCTGGTCATGGCCGTCGTAGGAATAGGTGTCGGACTTCCACTGGCGTTCGCTGGAGCGCGCTTGCTCAAATCGATGCTGTTCGGTCTGAGTCCGTCCGATCCGTTGACATTCTTGCTGGCCCTGCTTGGCATCGCCGGTGTGGCCTTGATTTCGGCATTGCTGCCGGCGCGTCGGGCGTCATCGGTCGACCCGATGGTGGCGCTTAGGTATGAGTGAGCTGTCCTTGTCATGCCGAAGCGAAGCGAGGCGTCCCTACGGTCACGAGAGTGCACGGGTACAGTAGGGATTCCTCCCCGCCAAATACAGGCGGCTCGGAATGACAAGGATTACAAGGTCCCGCTGGCAGGTCCGATGCGAATCTCGTCAATCGAAGTATTCGGCGGCATGGCGAGGGCTAGTACCACGGCGCGGGCAATGTCCTGAGTGGAGACCATCTTTTCCCTAGGAGCATCGGGCCAGAACTGCTGCCAGATATCCGTATCGACGGCTCCGGGAATAAGAGCCATCACGCGGATGCCCTGTTTTCGCAACTCTTCGCGCAGTGTGTTGGTGAACGCCAGGGCCCCGGCTTTCGAAGCGTTATATGCCGACATACCTGCGAACGCCTGATGTGCGGCGACCGACAAGTTGTTCACAATCATAGCTCCCGAGTTCATGAGCGGAATAGCAGCACGGCAGCAAAGAAATGTCCCGACCAGATTGGTATCGATGACCCGGCGAAATTCCTCGATCGGAAGCTGGTCAACATTTGCCAGATGGTGCGCGGCGCCGGCGTTATTAATCAAGAAATCGAGGGACTTGAATCGCTCTCGCACAGCCTGAAAAAGTTCATGCACTTGATCGGGATTAGAAACATCACAGCGTTTCGCGGAGAGCGACAAATCTTCGCTCTTGAATTGCTCGATCGCCGCTTCGAGCGCTTGGGGATCCCGACCTGCGATGGCAACGCGACACCCGTTTCTCGCAAGCTCACGGGCAATTCCCAAACCGATACCGCGACTTCCGCCGGTAACGACTGCCGTCTTTCCTGTGAGATTGCCGTTCATGGTAGCGGCAAGTATTTCACCACGGCGAGTCTTTGTGCTTCTGTCATTCCGAACCGCCAGCTCTGTGGCGGGAGGAATCCCTATGGCCTGCTACCACGTTAGAGGATGCCAAGCTTGCGGGCTGGCTGTTCCTCGATATTGCGAGAGGACCGTAGCGAGTACTTTGCGTGGCTCGAATCAGCAGTGTCGATGTTGATAGGGATTCCTCACCGCCATAAACCGGCGGTTCGGAATGACATCAGACAAAGCTTCAGAAGCCGTTAGGCTTGCCCGACCGAATCAGCGACAGGAATTCCTCTCGTGTCTCGTGCTCGTTGCGGAAGGCGCCCAGCATGGACGAAGTCACCGTAGCTGAATGCTGCTTTTCGACTCCACGCATCATCATGCAAAGATGTCGAGCCTCGATCACCACTCCGACGCCAATTGGGTCGATCGCATCCTGGATGGCGTCCGCAATCTGTTTTGTAAGCCGCTCCTGAACCTGCAAGCGACGCGCGAAGACGTCCACGAGCCGAGGGATTTTGCTAAGCCCGATCACCTTTCCTTTCGGTAGATATGCGACATGCACTTTCCCGAAGAATGGAAGGATGTGATGCTCGCAGAGGCTGAACATCTCGATGTCTTTGACGATGACCATCTCGTCGTAATCGACTTCGAAGAGGGCCGCGCGCAGCAACTGCGCTGGATCTTTCTGATATCCGCGGGTGAGAAATCGAATGGCTTTGGCCGTGCGTTCTGGCGTGCGCTTTAAGCCGTCGCGCTCAGGATCTTCCCCGATGTTCTCGAGGATCTCGAGATAGGCTTTCTCCAGAGCTGCTTCCGCCTCATTTTGTTCTTGCAATGTCGTCTTCGGCATCGTCATCACGCGCTTTACTGCTCCGCTCTTCACTCGGTCTCCCTTCATCCCTGTGCCCGTTCCGGAACTGCTGCCGGTCCCAACTCTCGACCGCCGGCGTACTCAAAGGAATTCATCATGGTCTCTTCAATCCGAACCTTCTCCACTTTCGCAAGGTCGAATTGATCACGAAAGAGATGAAACAGCTCCCGCGAAAGATTCTCAGTTGTCGGCACCAGATTGCGAAAAGTATCCAACTCGTTGAGATTGCTGAACTCGAATCTCGGCATCACAACCCGATCGACAAATCCATCCAGATCGGCGAGGTTGCAGACCATGCCAGTTTCCGGATCGGGTTGTCCGCTAAGTGTGACTTCAACTCTGTAGTTGTGTCCGTGCCCGTAGGGGTTATTGCACTTGCCATACATCTCGCGATTCTCCGCGTCGCTGAAGTGAGGAGAATGCAGCCGGTGAGAGGCTGAAAACTTGTAGCGTCTTGTGAGGTGAGCCTTCATGGTTCTCCGTAAACGTCCACGAAGAGATCGTCCGTTTCATACAGACGCACGCGATGGAGCTTCGCTCCGTTCAGTTTTCCCGACAACCGGTTCCAGATGGCAATGGCAAGGTTCTCAGTAGTCGGAATCCTGTCCCGAAACTCCGGCACCTCTTTGTTCAGGTGCCGATGATCGAGGCCGTCGATTACTTCGCGGTTCATGAGATCCTTGAGCTTCTTGAGGTCCATGACGAAGCCGGAGCGCTCGTCAACCTCGCCCGCTACCGTGACTTCGAGGGTGTAATTGTGGCCATGGCCATGCGGATTGTTGCACTTCCCGAAGATGCGCTGGTTCTCTTCCGGTGACAATTTGGGGTTGTGATAGAAGTGCGAGGCGGAAAACTCAGCCTTCCGCGTGAGGTAGACCATGCTTGTGCCTTGAGTTCGTTTCCTCTGGATTTATTATACGTAGCGTGAGCTTTGCTCCCCTATCTATCAGAGTCCTAAGGCTCGTATCCGTTGCAGTTTTTCTCGCGCTGTCTGGGTGTGATCGAGGCGCACGGCCGGACCTGGTTGGTCGTTCAGCCCCGGATTTTACGGTTTCGGACTCGCAGCGCACGATCTCACTGCATGACTACAAAGGGCAAGTAGTTGTCCTGAACTTCTGGGCAAGCTGGTGCGCGCCCTGTATCGAAGAGATGCCCTCACTGATCCAGATGCAGCACACTCTCCGTGATCGGGTGACCGTACTCGCCGTGGCTACGGACCACGATCCGGATGCATACAGGAAGTTTGTCCGCGATCACAATGTGGACCTTATTACTGTCAACGATCCTGCTCAGAAGAGCAGCGACACATATGGGACGTCGGGATGGCCGGAGACGTACATCATCGACCGCAAAGGCATCATCCGCCGCAAGTTTATCGGACCAGTGGAGTGGACCAGCCCGGCGATCGTTTCGTATCTGGAAGCACTGCGGACTGAATCCTAAGGGCTGTCGTTCCAATTTGGGACAGAAATTCCCTGCTAATTCCCTGTTATTTTTTTGAATCCCGCGTTGGACACTAGTAAGTGCATGTTTGACAGTGGCTTGGGAAGAAATCCACAGAATTCCCTGTTAATTCCCTGGTTTTGAGAAAATTTTGCAGATTTTGGGCAAAATTCTTCGATTTCGACGCCGAATTCGAAAACTCCCCTGTTGTTTTCGCTGTTTCTTGCTTTGGCGAATCAACCTACAGGCCTACGCGTCTCAATCTCAGCGAGTTCGAAATCACCGAAACCGAACTCAAACTCATGGCGGCGGCCGCGAAGATGGGATTCAGCGTCATGTGAAACAGTGGGTACAGCAGGCCTGCCGCCAGGGGAATGCCGGCCGCGTTGTAGACGAAGGCAAAGAACAGATTCTGCCGGATGTTGCGCATGACTGCGTTACTGAGACGGCGCGCCTTGAGGATTCCGCGCAGATCACCTTTAACAAGTGCGATATCGGCGCTTTCTAATGCCACATCCGTGCCGGTTCCCATGGCAATTCCAACATCGGCCTGAGCTAGAGCGGGAGCGTCATTGATGCCGTCTCCAGCCATCGCGATTCGGTTGCCACGCGATTGTAGGTCACGTACTAGCTCAGCCTTGCGATGAGGCAGCACTTCCGCCTCAACCTCCTCGATACCAACCTGCCGCGCAATGGCTTTGGCGGTTGCGCGATTGTCGCCTGTGGCCATCACGACTCTGATTCCCTGGATTCGGAGCTCCCTCACTACTTCGGGAGTGGATTCGCGGACCGGATCCGCTACGGCGATGATCGTGGAAAGCTGACCATCGATGGCGGCGAATACAACGGTTTTGGCCTGTTCCCGCAATTGCTCTGTGAACGATTCGGCGAGGTTTATGTCAATGCCTGCTCTGAGCATCTGCTCCGCGTTTCCGACAATCACCACTTCGCGACCACGCGGAGTCTCGACGTTTGCGCTGATGCCTCGGCCCGTCTCCGAGTCGAAGTCGGACAATGGCAGCAGTTCGAGTCCGCGAGCCTGCGCAGCGCGGATGATCGCGCCCGCAATGGGATGTTCACTATGTGACTCCACGCTTGCAACTGCCTGCAGCACCTCTTCCTCGGAGAACTTGCCGAACACCTTGATATCCGTAACTTCCGGTCTCCCGAGCGTCAGAGTCCCGGTCTTGTCGACCACAAGCGTGTCGATTTTCTCCATGGCCTCAAGCGCGCGGGCATCGCGCACGAGCACGCCATTGCGAGCTCCCTGTCCCGTACCAACCATGATCGCCATCGGCGTAGCTAATCCGAGCGCACATGGACACGCAATAATCAGCACAGCTACAGCGCTGACCAAAGCGTGAGCAAAGCGCGGCTCTGGACCAAACAGGAACCAACCTGCGAATGCGGCAATCGCACATGCGATTACGGTGGGAACAAATACGGCAGCAACTCGATCGGCAAGGCGCTGAATTGGCGCACGGCTCCGTTGTGCCGAGGCGACCATCGCGACGATCTGGGCCAGTAAAGTTTCGCTGCCAACGCGTTGTGCGGCCATCAGCATCGATCCAGTGCCATTCACAGTGCCGGCTATCAATTTGTCTCCCTGCTGCTTAAGCACCGGGATCGCCTCACCGGTGACCATCGATTCATCGACGCTGCTCTTCCCTTCCTCGACTCGCCCGTCTACAGGAATCTTTTCGCCCGGACGGACGCGCAGACGGTCACCTACTGCGATCTGTTCGAGCGGGACGTCGGCTTCCCTGCCTGATTCTTCAACTTTGCGAGCCATCTTCGGCGTTAAGTTCAGGAGCGCACGAATTGCGCCGCTAGTCTGTTTGCGTGCGCGCAGCTCCATGACCTGTCCAAGCAAAACGAGAACGGTGATGGACGCGCTGACCTCAAAGTAGACGTCAGGTCTTCCCATGCCGCGAGCGATCACCGGCAGCAGGCTCTGTGGCAGGACTGTCACGACCAAGCTGTAAAGAAAAGCGACGCCCGTACCCATCGCGATCAGAGTGAACATGTTGAGATTGCCAGTGCGTAGCGAGTTCCATCCTCGCTGAAAGAAAGGGGCGCCGCCCCAGAGGACAACCGGAGCAGCCAGCACGAGCTGCAGCCACGCTGAAACTCGTGTCATGTCGAACTCGTGCAGCCATCCTGAAGTGAGCATTCCGCCCATACTGATCGCCAGCAGAGGCACGGTGAGAGCCAGGCCAATCCAAAAGCGCAGACGCATGCTCCGAAGTTCGCTGTCGTCCTCCTCGACAGAGCTGGTCGCAGCAACACGCGGTTCGAGCGCCATGCCACAAATTGGACATGCTCCTGGCTTGTCGGAGATAACCTCAGGATGCATCGGGCACACGTACTCAGTCTTGGTGGTGCTGAGCAGTTCCGGCTCCAGAGCCATTCCGCATTTGGGACAAGAGCCCGGATCAACCGAGATGACCTCCGGATCCATTGGGCAGAAATACTTGCGTGAGGCTCGCGGCGCAGAACGTGCCTTTTGGTCAAGCGATAGTTCAGGGGGACGACCTGGGATTCTGCCTAACTGTACTAGTTCAGCAGGAGACTCCTTCGGGTCTGCGTTGAGATACTTCTCAGGGTCGGCCGTAAATCTTTCTGCGCAAGAGCTGCAGCAAAAAAAGTAGTGCCTGCCTGCATGCTCGCGGCTGGCACGAGCTTGCGCAGGATCAACCTGCATCCCGCACACAGGATCAACTACGGAGTCCGCTACCGGCTTCAATTCTCTTTGCATTCTGTGATCTATGACCCAGTCAGGATCTTGTATTGCTCATCGGTGAGCGGCACGACGCTCAGGCGGCCTTGGCGCACCAGCGGCGAATCCGCAAACGCCTTCTTCTGCTTGATGTCTGCCAGGCTCAAAGGTTGCGTAATCGGCTTGCCGGCTTTGATTTGTACTCGGGGATTTTTTGCGTCGGATGAATCCACTGATACTACGGAAGCGGTGCCTACAGCTCGTTTTTCATCGCCGGTGTGATAGATCACAAGGTGATCGCCACTTTTCATGTTGCGAAGGTTTCTGACTGCCACCGGATTGGTTACACCATCCCAAATGGTGGTCTGTTCGCGCTGAAGGTCAGCAAACGAGTAAGCGGAAGCCTCGGTTTTTAGGAGATAGTTCATTGGTAGTCTCTCTCAGAGGTGTTTGTGAGTACCATATACCGGCACTGCGGAATCGCCCAAGACTGGACCGGGTTCCGAATATACAAACTCGCGAGTACATCTTCTTGCTGTTAAGTTATTGCTGAGTCTTTGAGGAGAACGCCTGAATGACGCAGCTCGACGTAGCTTTCCGTTACGGCACGCCGCCGGGAGAAAACGAATTGCGCGCTCTGACCTACGCGCGCGACGTTTATGGCGTAAGAAAAATTGAGTTTGATGAAGCCCAGCAGATTGTGCGCGTGGAATATGACGCTTCGCGCCTTAGCGAGGAAACCGTCGCAGCAATCCTGCGGCGCGCGGGCATGGATCTTCGAGAGAAGATTCAGCTCGTTTGAGAGTGGCTATCTGCGCTAGGTAAAAGAGTTGCCCAAAAGCAAAGAGACGCTCAAGAGATCCTCTGGCCGAGTAAGTCTCAAGAGCGTCCCGTTGCGCGCCACTTCGTCTGTTACGGGATAAAGCATCCTCGATGCCAACCAGCCAGCCATTCAAAATGCAGGACTTAGCGATGGCCGGGGCCGTCAGAGTCGGTAAAGTTTTCTGGAACTCGAAAGACTTAGTGTAGGTTTTTCTCGGGCGGTGCAATGGAAATGCCACACTCTAAATGTGAAAAATGTTTGCTCTGGCGCAACGTGCCCGAACAGCATTTATTCACAAGTATTGAGGCAACGTCAGCGACCGACTGGACGTATCACTCTGCTATAATTTTTTTGTCTGCAAGAACCTCTTTTCTTCTAAGTTTCATTGCGCAAACCGCGCCCTTAGCTCAGTTGGATAGAGCGTCTGACTACGAATCAGAAGGTCGGGAGTTCGAATCTCTCAGGGCGCGCCATTCGCTAATTTGCACCCAATTTCATTCCCCTCGTAGGTGCAAAAACTTACTTCAGGTAAACGTCCCAAGCCGGAGGGACGAAATCTGTTACCTAAGTACCGGCTCACGTTTCGAACTCACCCCACAAGCGCCTTTCTCTGTTTTCCGGGACAACCGTGCATCTTCGAATTACAACGCTATGGAGTTTAAGCTGGAACGTCGCTTCTCGCGTGGCCTGATGCTTCGCGGATCATACACACTGAGTCGTGGATGGGATGATGCATCAGAGGTGTACCAGATCACGCCAATCAGCCCTTTTCCGCAGGACCAATTGAATGCCGGTAATGCGCGTAAGGGAGAGCATGGGCTGTCGGCGTACGACGTGACTCATCGTTTCGCGATTGCTTACGTGTATGAGGTTCCCGGATTCTCATCCTCGAACAATTTGCTGAATCACATCGCTTACCTGACTCGCGGATGGCAGTGGTCGAGTACTGCGTCTCTGCAAAGCGGACTGCCGAATACACCATTCGTCGGCGGAATCGATACAAACGGAGATGGCAACGCTCTTAACGGACGTCCGAATGTCGGGAATCCCAATGCACCTGCTGGTACCGCTGCCATCGATGGAGCGTTTCTCGGAGCGCCGTTTGCGCCGGGATATCTCTACGACGCATTCAGCGGCTTACCCACTGATGCATCGCAGGTTCGCTGGCTAATCCAACCTGGCATCGGCAACATACAGCGCAACGGCTATCGTGAGCCGGGCATTGTGACCTGGAACACGAGCATTGCCCGTAACTTCCGCGTGCCATACCTGGGGGAGAAGAGTTCATTCCAGATTCGCGCAGATATGTTCAACGTCCTGAATCATGCAAATGAGTCTGCGGGGCTTGATATGAACGTACTCGATGTCCAGGACCCGCCGAATGCAGCGGCTCCGTATTTTGGAAACCCACACTACGCTCGTACGGGTGCTCGAACTATGCGCTTGGCCGCGAAATTCACCTTCTAGACGCAGTGCATCTGAGCAAGGCCAGCCAGCTGGCTGGCTTTTTCTTTGGGCTGAAATGTCTCCGCGAACCCACCGGAACCCTGCCAAAGAACTTCAACGACAAGTTGCGTGATGTCGTCCTCCGTCTCTCAACCAACCGCAATTCGCGCTGCTGAATGCGTCTGGAAGTCCCTCCTGTCCCGCTCAGACTTTTTCGTCCGTTTCTCCTGAATCGGGCGTAACATTAAGCGAGAAAGCAGGTTCGTCGCTTCGGATTCGAGTAGGGGGCACGCTTATGACACGCTCCACCCGCATTACCCTCGTACTTCCGCTGGTTTTTGCATTCTGTTGCACGACGGCGGCACAGCGTCCAAGCGGCGGAGGTGGTGGCGGAACTCCTTCGGGAGGAACGCGAACCAATACACCTGGGAGCACAACGACTCTTCCTCAACCCAGCACCGGATTCCCCAACACTCAAACCGAGAGGCAAATCCTTTACATTTCCGGAAGCGTAGTCCTTCAGGACGGAACGGCGCCTCCTGAACCAGTCGCGATTGAGAAAGTGTGCGGCGGTTCAGCGCATAAAGAGGGTTACACCGACTCCAAAGGACATTACCAGATTCAACTGGGGCAGAATTTTGAGCTACAGGATGTTTCGGAGAGCGGCGGCTCGGGCGGGTTCGGGATGGGAAGCCGTTCCGTCACGGGAAATCCGGGCAGCGGATTGGGCGGAGTTAATCCCCGCGAGTTGATCGGCTGCGAGCTCCGGGCCATGCTACCTGGGTTCCAGTCCAGCACCGTAATGATTCGTGTCGAGGGCAGCTTCGGTGAAATACGGATGGACACCATTACCATGCAGCGCCTTGGAGGAGGCAGCGGCACGACAATCAGCCTCACAACCATGCAGGCGCCGAATAACGCAAAGAAGGCTTACGAAAGGGCGCAGAAAGCAATTTCCAAGGAAAACTTCAAGGACGCCGAGAAGGAACTCGACAAAGCTGTACTGGAGTTTCCCAAGTTCGCAGCGGCGTGGGCGCTGCTTGGCATGATTCACCAGAGTTCGAAACAACTCGACCAGGCGACTAAAGACTACTCGCAGGCCATTGCGTCCGATCCCCAATATGCGAAGCCATATTTCGGTTTAGCGGTGATTGCTGCGAACCAGCAAAACTGGAAGGATACGATCCGCTTCACTGACCAGGTGAACAGACTCGCCCCACTTGCATACCCAGAAGCGTACTTCTTTAGCGGAGTCGCAAGTTTCAATTTGGGCAAGATGGATGATGCGGAACGCAATATTCGCAAGTTCTTGTCGCTCGACAACGAGCATAGGAGACCGATGGCGGTTCTCTATCTTGGCGATATCCTTGCGCGGAAACAGGATTTTGCGGGCGCCGTACAACAGGCCAAAGCTTATCTGGCCATCGCACCCAATGCTCCAAATTCACCAAGCATTCGGGAGAAGCTCAAACAGCTCGAAGAACTGAACAACACTCCTCCGAAGCAATAGATACGCCCACACGGGAGTACCTGGGCGGCCGTCACTCCCGAGTCTTAGTGTCGATTTGGAACGCGCTTAGGCAGAATTCCCGTTACCAAAGTGCCCTCTGATCCTGTTTTCGCGTTCTCATCTGCCGCTCATCCAGCTTAAGTAACAGAAGGCAGCAAAAGCTCGCCGCCCGCTTTATCAGATCCCTAATTGGAGTAAATCTGGATGTTTGAGAACAACAAGCTACTCGACAGCCTTTGCTTCCGGATCGGCGTACATACTGCCGCCTTCTGGAGCTGGATCGCCGCCTGTTGCCTCCTTCTTAGCGTTCGGTAGTTGCTTCTTTCAAGCTGCTGAACTCGCAATTCAACATCAATCCTAATAACGTTTCTTGGTACCTCTAAGTAAGACGACAGAGGAAGCACGCTCGTGCTTCCTCCCTCTTTTTTAACAATTCCCTTTCTGAACTTAGTGTGCTTTGCGCAGGCAGAACTCTAGCTGAGAACGCTGCTCTCGACTTTCAGGCGGTACTTGCGAGTTACCGAGCGCTCCCCATGGGTTGCGCGCACGAACACAACTGGATCGCGCACATCTCCGTCCAGTTCTTCGAGGTTCAACTCGATGGCCACGCGCCCATCAGCCTCGCTCACTGACTGCGAGTGAATCGGCACACCAGCCGGATATTGCAATCGCGAGGTGACTAGAGCTCCATCTACGGCAGCACCGGCATCGCTGACCAACAACCGCATGGTCAGCCTTTTGCTCGCGACCGGTTCATCAGAATTCAGCCACGTAACAGCGAGACTCACACCCTCAGCATCGCGGATTTCCGTCTGATCGCGAAAGAATTGCTCGATCGAACCGGCTTTGATTACCTCGAGCACCTCGCGATGCTGTCTCTTTAACAAATCGTGAATGTGTTCCTCGGCGAATCCAGGATTGCCAACTGCTTCAGCGTACGAAGACGCGTACTTGCCGATGCAATGCCCCTGGACAAACACCATTGTTTGCAGCAGTAAGTCCGCTTTTCGCGCTTCACTCTGCACGTGGTACACGGTCTGATCGTATTTTACGTCAGTGTTAAAACCAAAAATCATCGGGCCCTGTGATCGCGAAGCATACGAGATTCACTTTCATCTGTTGCTCGCGCCGAGACAATGGTTCGCGAGCGTTTCATTTCGTGTCCTGCGCTTGACACTCTGTCGCAGCGAAACTTATAGTCAAATGTTTCAGCGTCAGTGTTGGCGCGCATTATATAACGGGCTCTATGCCGAACCAGCCTCTACCTTACTACGTCATTTACCTGCCTATGCTGTTGCAGATCGTGGTGGCTTGCCTGGTTGCCGGAGGCATGGTGGTTCTCTCTGCGCTCGTTGGGAAGCATCGCTACAGCCGCACCAAAATGCAAGCTTACGAGTGCGGCATGGTTGGTACCGGCGATGCGCGTCAACGATTCTCCGTAAAGTTCTACATGGTCGCCATGCTCTTTATCTTGTTCGATGTCGAGGCGATCTTCCTCATTCCGTGGGCTGTGATCTACCGCAAGCTGCCGGCAGCGATTGCTCCGGCGCTCGGTGCTGCCCCTGGCGACTTTAGCGCGCGCATGTTCGGATTCTGGGAGATGCTGGTTTACATCGGCATTGTCCTGGTCGGTTTCTTCTACATTTGGAAGAAGGGTGCGCTTGACTGGAATACGACGGAGAAAACGGATTTCTAGATGGCGCTACAGTCTGCAATCACCGAAATTGACAAACTCAAAGACAAGCGGGCGGCCGCGGCGCTACAAGCTGCTTCCCTGGTGGATTCAGCAAGGTTTGATCGTAATGAGCTGACCATATACGTCAACCGGGCGGACATCAGGCGCGCGTGCGAGATTCTGCGCGACAATCCGACGACTAAATTCAATTTCCTTTCTGACATCACTTGCGTCGATGTCTTTCCGTCAGAGCCGCGGTTCGAGGTCATCTACAACCTGCTTTCCCATTCCCGAAAAGAGCGAGTTTGCCTGATCGCGAAGGTGCCGGGTGGGGATCCATCTATTGAGTCCTTGACGGGCGTGTGGCCTTCGGCGAACTTCTTCGAGCGCGAAGTCTTCGATCTGTTCGGTCTCCGATTCGTGGGTCATCCGAACCTGCGGCGCATCATGATGCCCGAGGATTGGGAAGGCCATCCCTTGCGCAAGGATTATCCGGTAGAGGGCTATCGCTAAATGGCACATCTGAATCCCACACCGGTACTCGAACCAGCGCAGGATCGCACCATGATCCTGAACATGGGCCCGCAGCACCCATCCACGCACGGCGTGCTGCGCCTTCTTCTCGAGATCGACGGCGAGACCGTCGTCAAATGCGTTCCCGATATCGGATATCTTCACACGGGAATTGAGAAGACTTGCGAGGCCAAGTTTTACCAGCAGGTAGTTCCCCTTACTGATCGCATCGACTACCTGTGTCCGATGACCAACAACCTCACGTATTGTTTGGCCGTCGAGAAGCTGCTGCAACTTGAGATTCCACCCCGGGCGCAGTATCTGCGCGTTCTGTTGAACGAACTTACGCGAATCAATTCCCATCTTGTCTGGCTTGGGACGCATGCGCTCGACATCGGCGCTATGACGGTATTCCTCTACTGTTTCCGCGAGCGCGAGGAAGTGCTCAAGATTTTCGAAAACGTTGCCGGTCAGCGGATGATGACCTCGTATTTCCGTATTGGGGGTGTCTCGCTTGACCCGCCGCTCGACTTCTGGGCTAAGGTAAAGAAATTCATTGATAAGTTTTCGGATTGCATTGACGAATATGAGGGTTTACTGACAGCCAATCCCATCTGGGTCGAGCGAACAAGGGGCGTGGCTTACATCAGTGCTGACGATTGCATCGCGCTCGGCGTCACCGGTCCGAGCGCTCGTGGCAGCGGCGTCGATTGGGATCTTCGCCGTGATATGCCCTATTCGGGCTACGAGAAATTTCAATTCAAGGTGCCTGTCTCAAACGACGGTGACGTCTACGCTCGCTATCTGCTCCGCGTGCAGGAGCTGCGCGAATCCAACAAAATCGCTCGCCAGGCTTTGGAGGGAATGCCTGAAGGCCCGTTCAAGGCCGATTCTCCCAAAGTGATCTTGCCGGATCGCGAGAAGATGAAGACGCAGATGGAGGCCCTCATCTATCACTTTAAGATCGTGACCGAGGGTTTTGCAGTTCCGGCTGGCGAGGTTTATCAAGCCGTGGAGTCGCCGCGCGGAGAGATGGGCTATTACGTTCGCAGTGACGGCACCGCCAAACCTTATCGTGTCCACATGCGCTCGGCGTGCTTTGCCAATCTGCAGGCGTTGGAGAAGCTCTGTGTGGGTAGGCTTTTGGCTGACGTCGTAGCGGCCATTGGAAGCATTGATATCGTCCTGGGGGAGATCGATCGCTGATGCAATACTCTCCAGAACTTGAGCAGCGGTTTCAAAAGCTCGTTGCGCAATATCCTTGGAAGCGCTCCGCTTTGATTCCACTCCTGCTCTACGCGCAAGACGAAGTTGGGTACCTTTCCGATGAGGTCATTTCAGACATCGCCAAGCGAGTCGAAGTAACCGAACTCGAAGTACGCAATGTGTTGAGCTATTACTCACTCTTGCGCACAAAGCCCGCGGGAAAGTACGTCGTGCAGGTCTGCACGAACATCAGCTGCATGTTGCGCGGGGCGGAGGAGGTATTCGAACACTGCAAGCAAAAGCTCGGCGTCGATCAAAAGGAAGTCACCCGAGATGGAACGTTCTCGGTTGAGGAAGTCGAGTGCCTTGGTGCTTGCAGTTGGGCGCCTGCCGTGCAGGTAAACTACGACTTCCACCTAGAAGTAACGCCTGAGAAGATGGACAGGATCCTCGACACCTATCAAAAGAAGACCCAACAGTGAAGACCATCTACACGCAGACGCCCCTGGTCACTCACGCGGACGAGGTACGCATCATCTCCAAGCGCTTCGGGCAAGGCGCGCAAGAGATCGATCGCTACATTGAACTTGATGGATATAAAGCGGCGCGTAAGGCGCTCGAGATGCAGCCTGACGACATCATCAATGAAGTAAAAGCGTCCGGGCTGAGGGGTCGCGGAGGTGCGGGATTCGCAACTGGAATGAAATGGTCCTTCGTTCCCAAGCAGTCGGAAGCTCCCAAATACATTCTCGTCAACGGCGACGAGAGCGAGCCCGCCACTTGCAAGGACCGCCTGCTCGCTGAATATGATCCCCACGCCATTATTGAAGGCACAATCATTGCTGGGCTGGCGGTCGGCGCGAAGGTTGGCTTCATTTATCTGCGCGGCGAATATCGCTATCTATTAGAGATCATGGAGAAGGCGGTCGCCGATGCATATAAAAATGGCTTTCTCGGCAAGAGCATTTTTGGCAGCAAACACGAATTCAACATTTTGACCCACACCGGCGCTGGTGCTTACGAAGTAGGCGAAGAGTCTGCGCTGATGGAGTCGCTCGAAGGGAAACGTGGATTGCCGCGTTTGAAGCCTCCCTTCCCTGCTATCAAAGGCCTCTATGGCGGTCCGACCGTGATTAACAACGTCGAGACCATCGCCACCGTGCCACCGATCATCTTGAACGGCGGCAAATGGTATGTGAGCTTCGGGCCTAATGAAAAGAATGGAGGCACGCGTCTGACGTGCCTTACGGGCCACTTCAATAAGCCGGGTGTCTACGAATTGCCACTTGGGTATCCCGCGAAGAAGATGATCTATGACGTTGGCGGTGGTATTCCGAACGGGCGTGAGCTGAAGGCATTCGTTCCCGGTGGATCCTCCACGTTTCTGCTTACGCGCGAAGAAGCCGAGTCGGCGACGATGGACTACGACTGGTTCGCCAAACGAGGAGAGTTTCTCGGTTCCGGCGGCGTAGTCGCAATTGATGACCAGACCTGTATGGTGAAAGTAGCGCTGCGGATCATGAAGTTTTACCAGCACGAGAGTTGCGGATGGTGCATCCCGTGCCGCGAAGGCACGGACTGGCTGGAAAAAACGCTCACGCGCTTCCATGACGGCGGCGGCATGAAAAAAGACATCGACCACATGCTGTACCTGGCAAACAACATGGCCGGACGAACATTTTGCGCACTCGGAGATGCCGCTGCATTCCCGACCATTTCAATCGTCAAGAAATGGCGAAAGGAATTTGAGGATCACCTCGATGGCAGGCCGTGTCCTTTTGAACCTGCTAGCCGAGAAATGGCATTGGCGTAATTCTGGCGCACAGGAATACGAAATCTAATGGCAGATGTAACGATCACCGTCGACGGCAAAAAGGTCATAGGCCCGGCCGGCACGCTTCTGATTGAAGCTTGTAAGACTGCCGGCATCGAGGTTCCTGCGTTTTGCTATTATCCCGGCCTTTCGGTCCAGGGTGCTTGCCGCATGTGTCTGGTGCACATCGAGAAGATGCCGAAGCTTCAAACGGCGTGCACCATACCGATCACCGAGGGCATGGTTGTGGCTAGTGACACTCCGGAAGTCCACCAGGCCCGCAAAGCTACTGTCGAGATTTTGCTTGGGAATCATCCTCTGGATTGTCCTGTGTGCGACGCGGGCGGCGAATGCGAACTGCAGGACATGACCTTCGCATATGGGGCGGCTGAGTCGCAGTACATGGAGGCCAAGCAACACAAAGAGGAACAGCAGTGGTCGCCTGTCGTGTTCTTCGATCGGCCGCGTTGCATTCTCTGCTATCGCTGTGTGCGTGTTTGCGGTGAAGGCATGGACGTGTGGGCACTTGGTGTTCAGCACCGCGGCGTCCACTCTCTGATCGCTCCCAACAAACAGGATCACCTCGAGTGCGAAGAATGCGGCATGTGTATCGACATCTGCCCTGTCGGCGCACTTACCTCTGGCGCGTACCGTTATAAGACGCGTCCGTGGGAGATGAACCATGTTGGCACTATCTGCACGCATTGCGGCGATGGTTGCAAGACAACTCTCGGCGTTCGGCGTTCCAAGGGAGGAATGGAGATCGTTCGCGGCGACAACCGCGACAAGAGCGGAATTAACGGTGACTTCCTCTGCATCAAGGGCCGCTACGCCTTCGATTTTGCCAATTCTGACGACCGAATCACGCACCCGCTGGTCCGACGCGATGGCAAGTTGGTTCCGGTTTCATGGGAACAGGCTATCGATCATGTTGCCAATCGTTTCAAGCAAATTCGTGATTCGCAAGGCGGCAATGCGATCGGCGTGATCGGCTCGAACCGCACGACGAATGAAGAGAATTATCTCCTGCAGAAGTTCGCGCGCTCCGTTTTGGGCACAAACAACATCGATCATCACCGCACAGCCGATTATCCAGCCTTCGCGAAGGCAGTTGCCGGCAAGCAGAACGTAACGGCAACGCTGCGCGAAACGATGACTGCTCCTGCTGTCCTGGTAATCGGGAGCGATCCCACCGAGCAGCATCCCCTGCTGGCGTGGAATCTGCGTACCAATCTCCGCATTCATAACGGCCGCATTTACATTGTGAATTCGGGCGATATCAAGCTGCGTCGGCAGGCTCACGCCTATGCGCAAGTTCCCGTGGATGGCGGTGAAAGCTTGATGGTTCGTTACTTGACTGGCGATGACTCCGTCGCGAACCAACTCCAATCTGGCAGTCTTACTCGCGAGGCCCTACGCGATTTCCGCGACAAGGTTAAGGACGAAAAAGAGCTAATCGTCATTTTTGGCTCTGAGCTGCGTGGCGGCGACGTTCTTACTCTCGTAAATTGGGGAGCGGGTCAGGGCGCCAAGTTCATTTGTCTTGGCGACTACGCGAATTCTCGCGGCGCTGCTGACATGGGCCTATATCCCGATTTGCTCCCGGGATTCACTGCTCTCTCAAGCGCGGCGTTTTCAAAGGAGTACGGTTCGTCGATGCCCCGACAGGCCGGGCTCGATATCGAAGGCATGTTCAGTGCTGCGAAATCGGGAAAGCTGGGTGCGCTTTACGTTGTCGGATCGAATCCGGTTTCGCGTTACAGCATCGATCCATTCGCATTGAAGAATACTTTCGTTGTAGTGCAGGACATGTTTCTGACAGAAACCGCAACCACCGCGGAGGTCGTCCTTCCTGCGGCGAATGCCTATGAGAAGGCAGGCAGCTATACCAATACGTATGGTGATCTGCAGCTCTTGAGGAAGGCCGGCGACCTAGCTGGCGTGCGCAGCGACTTCGAGCTGATCATCCGCATCGCCGATCGCATGGGAGCAGATGTGCACAAACTCGTTCCGTTCGGAAAAGGCGTTCGTGCCGATATGGGACAGAGCCGCGGCGCTCAGTCCGGTGAAGCCGACCAACACCTCGTATGGCTTAACGCGCAAAACCTGGAACCTAAGCTGAGCCCGTTCGATCCGGAGGCCTTGCTCGACGAGATTCAGCGGCTTGTACCTGGATACAACTTCTCACGGCTGAATCTGTTTGCCGGCGCTGATGTCCACACGCATGCTCCAGAATTCAGTTCGATCTCACAACCTTCGTCACCGGAGAGCATCCTTCCGGCAGATGACACGCTGTTCACCTCCGGCACGCTCGGGCGGTACTCGAAGACTCTGAATTCAATCATCGAGAATCGGCGCGCCACTCCGGTCGAAATAGAGATTCCGGCCGACTAGACTGTTTGCTTCCCTTGGGTTTTGAAGTCTCAGTAATCGCGAGCGTGACGGCTCGCTTACCGGATCGGCCGAGTTTCACCCGGTCCGCATGACGACTCAGAGCGGATACGAAATTGGAACTGCTTCCATACATTATCTTTGCGATCATCAAGATCGCTCTCCTGCTCTTCATTCTGCTGACAGCGGTGGCCTATACCACGCTGCTGGAACGCAAAGTTATTGCTCATATGCAGAACCGATGGGGTCCCACCCGCGTTGGACCTTTCGGTCTGCTTCAGCCGCTTGCCGACGGTCTGAAGTTCATCCTGAAAGAGGACGTGATTCCCGACAACGTCTACAAGCCCTTGTACCTGGGGGCGCCGATCATCGCGTTGGTTCTCTCGCTCCTCTCGATTTCTATCATTCCGTTCGGCGGGGCGTGGGACATTGGCAAATATCACATTCCGTTGCAGACGACGGCGTTCTGGAACGGTACTGGAATTCAGGACATTAATATCGGCTTGCTGATTATCCTGGGCATCACTTCCCTCGGCGTTTACGGTGTCGCGCTTTCGGGATGGGCGTCCAATTCAAAGTATTCCCTGCTCGGATCGCTGAGAGCGGGCGCGCAGCTCATCAGCTATGAAGTGGCGCTTAGCCTCTCCCTTGTGGGCGTGCTGCTTCTTGCCGGAACCTTGAGCCTGCGGCAGATCGTCGATTCGCAGGCAGGATCGCTCCTGCACTGGTATTTCCTTGGCGGATTTCAGTTCATCGCCTTCTTTATTTACATCATGGCGGCCTATGCCGAGACGAACCGTATTCCGTTCGATCTGCCGGAAGCCGAAACGGAACTGGTTGCTGGTTATCACACCGAGTACAGCTCCATGAAATTTGCCATGTTCTTCATGGCCGAGTACTGCAACATGATTACCGTCGCCTGCCTGGCGACGCTGCTTTTCTTCGGTGGATGGCATAGCCCGTTCGAGGGGCTGCACCTTCCTGCGCCGGGAATCTGGCTGATGATTTCACCGTTGTTCTGGTTTTTTGCCAAAGTGTTCTTCTTCATCTTTGTATACATCTGGGTTCGCGGAACGCTGCCGCGTTTCCGCTATGATCAATTGATGTCCTTCGGCTGGAAATTTCTCCTGCCCCTTGCGATTGCGAACGTTGTGGTCACCAGCCTGGTGCTGGCCTTGCGGTCCTAGGTTCTGAACGGAAATGCTTCACACGATTTTGTTTCTCATCTTCGGCGCAATTTGTGTGGCGGGAGCGCTCAACTTCCTGCTGCAGCACCATCCTGTGAACAGCGCTTTGTCACTGATCGTGGTGATGGGATCGCTGGCGCTTCTGTTTCTGCTACTCGGTGCGGAATTTGTTGCCGCGGTGCAGATCATTGTGTATGCCGGTGCGGTGATGGTCCTGTTCGTCTTTGTGATCATGTTGCTCAATGCCGGCGAAGAAGAGCGCACGCGCGGCAATCGCGTTGCTCTGTTCCTGGGCGTACCCGGCCTGGTCGTCTTTTTTGGACTGATGTGCTGGACTCTCTCCGGCTCCCGCTCCCAGCTTGGACAAGTACAGATCGGCGGATACTACGTGCCCACGCAGGAGCTTGGCATCGCTCTGTTCCGCGAATTTCTGTTGCCGTTCGAGATCACGTCTGTTCTGGTGCTCATCGCCATCATGGGAGCCGTGGTCTTGGCCCGGAAGGAGCGCCAATGATTCCACTCTCCTGGTATCTGATTCTGGGCGCGATTCTGTTCGCCATCGGTGTGGCCTCGTTTCTGATCAAGCGCAACATCATCACCATTTTTATGTCGATTGAGCTGATGCTCAACGCCGTGAACTTGACCTTTGTGGCCTTTGCCAGCCACTGGCATCAAGTGAGCGGACAGGTGCTCGTTTTCTTTGTGATGGTGGTAGCCGCGGCGGAAGCTGCCGTTGGATTAGCGATTGTTCTGTCGGTTTTCCGGACGCGCGAAACTTTGAATGTTGATCAGGTGAACCTGCTCAAACTATGAATTCGAGTCCCAATCTTAACCTGTGGTTGATCCCGATCCTGCCGCTCATTGGCTCGGCCATCAATGGCCTCTTCGGCAAGCGCTTCCCCCGCAACCTGGTGTCCACGGTGGCGTTGTTTTTCCCGGGCGCGGCGTTCGCTTACGCGGTTTGGGTGGTGACCCAGTTTGCTTCTCTATCGCAAGCACAAATCCCCCACATTGAGCGGCTCTTCCCCTGGATTGAAGCTGGCGCCTTCCGCGTAGACTACGGCTTCTATCTCGATCAACTTTCAGTCACGATGCTGCTGGTCGTGACCGGCGTCGGCTTTCTTATCCACATCTATTCGGTTGGGTACATGGCCGAAGAAGGGGGCTACTACCGCTTCTTCTCCTATCTCAATCTGTTCATGTTCTTCATGCTGACGCTGGTGCTAGCGCACAGCTATCTGCTGATGTTTGTTGGGTGGGAAGGCGTCGGCTTAGCTTCGTATTTGCTGATCGGATTCTTCTTTCTCCGGCCATCGGCAGCGCAAGCCGGTAAAAAGGCTTTTATCGCAAACCGGGTTGGCGACTACGGTTTCCTTCTGGGAATGTTCCTGCTGATCAAGCAATTTGGAACCTTGGATTACGACAGGGTCTTCAAAGCAGTTTCCTCACTTCCGGTTGAAGCCGGCGTTGGAGTGCTTACGGCGACTGCTCTGCTCGTAATGGTTGGGGCGACTGGCAAGTCGGCACAGATTCCACTGTACGTCTGGTTGCCGGACGCAATGGAAGGCCCGACTCCCGTTTCGGCACTGATTCACGCCGCGACCATGGTGACGGCTGGTATCTATATGATCGCGCGCTCGAATGTGCTCTTTCTGCATGCTCCCGTCGCGCTACGCGTAGTTGCGATCATCGGCGCATTAACGGCGATCTTCGCTGCCAGCATTGGACTGGTACAGAACGACATCAAGCGGGTCCTCGCCTACTCGACGGTCTCGCAGCTTGGATACATGTTCATGGCCTGCGGAGTGGCCGCATTCTCTGCCGGAATCTTTCATCTCGTGACGCATGCGTTCTTCAAGGCCTTGCTCTTTCTTGCCGCCGGAGCGGTGATTCACTCGCTCGGCGGAGAACAGGACATGCGCCACATGGGGGGCTTGCGGAAGCTAATCCCGTGGACGTTCTGGACGATGACAATTGCGACGTTCGCCATCACCGGCTTTCCACCGCTAAGCGGATTCTTCTCTAAAGATGAGATTCTCTGGAAGGCATTCTCCGATAAGACGTACGGAAGTTGGGTCTTCTGGCTGATCGGATTGATCACTGCTGGAATGACTTCCTTCTATATGTTCCGCCTCTGGTTCTTGACCTTCTTCGGCGAGCGTCGTGAGCCGGTCCACAACGAGGACAAAGGGCATCAGCCCGCTGGACATGCGAACCACGGCCACGGCGGCCATGTTCACGAGAGTCCTTGGATCATGCTTGGACCGCTGGTGGTTCTGGCTATCGGAGCTGTCGTGGTGGGTTGGCTTGGAATTCCTGAAGCTCTTGGCGGTCACAACAAATTCGATCAGTTCCTGACGCCTGTCTTCCACACCAGCTCTGAGCCCGTGCGCTCTGTCGAAAACTTCCCAAGCGAACCACAGAAATCCGAGAGTCCTGAAGAGAACAAATCTCTCGAAATTGAGCTTGCTGGAGCATCGGTCGCCACTGCCTTTCTTGGGTTTGGACTCGCTTATCTGTTGTATGTTCGCCGACCGGAGCTCCCCGATCGACTCGCCGCCAGTATGAAGGGCGCTTACCGCACCCTTCTCAACAAGTACTGGGTTGATGAGGCCTACTACGCGACATTGGTGAATCCGATCGTGGATGGTTCGCGAACTGTCCTATGGCGTGGCGTAGACGTTGGAGTTATCGACGCTTTAGTGAACGGCGCGGGTACGAGTTCCAAAGGAGCCTCTTCGGTAACGCGACGCATGCAGTCGGGCAGTATCCGCTCCTATGCAGGATGGGTGGCGCTGGGAGCGGCCTGCGTGGTCGGCTTCATGATCTGGATGGGGTTGCACGCATGAACAGTCTCATCCTTACGCTCGTTACGTTTGTTCCGCTAGCCGGGGCAGTTCTCTTAATGTTCATGCCGCGCAACGACCGGGCCATCAAGTGGACGGCGCTGGTCATTTCCATTTTGGCATTCGTCCTTTCGCTGCACCTGGCAACGCATTGGACCCACGGCGCTCCTGGGTTCCAGTTCGGCGTTGATACACAGTGGATCGCGACGCCAAACATTCACTATCACCTCGCCGTCGATGGCATCTCTGTCTGGCTGGTGCTGCTCACCACGTTCCTCACGCCGTTCTGCGTGCTGATTTCGTGGAAGTCCGTTCACGGACCAATCAAAGAGTTCTTCGTGCTGATGCTGATCCTCGAGACGGCGATGATCGGCGTCTTCGTCTCGCTCGATCTGTTTCTCTTCTACGTTTTTTGGGAAGCGACGCTGATTCCGATGGCGTTGATGATCGGTATGTACGGTCACGAACGCCGCGTGTATGCCGCGATAAAGTTCTTCCTCTACACCATGATTGCGTCGGCGTTCATGCTGGTTGCAATCATTTGGCTCTACGTCAAGACCGGCAGCTTCGATTACGTGACCATTCAGAACGCGATCCAGAGCGGGTCGATCGCGGGCTTCGATCGGGCGGCGGAATTCCTGTTCCTAGGCTTCTTTATTGCTTTCGCCGTTAAGGTTCCGTTGTTCCCATTCCACACGTGGTTGCCGGATGCGCACGTAGAGGCTCCGACGGCCGGCTCAGTGCTGCTGGCCAGCGTTCTCCTGAAGATGGGTACATACGGATTGTTGCGCTTCAACGCCACGCTCTTCCCTGTTCAAGCACATGAGCACGCTCCCTGGATCAACACTCTGGCGCTAATTGGAATTGTTTATGGCGCACTAGTAGCTCTGGTGCAGCCGAACATGAAGAAGCTCGTGGCGTACTCGTCAGTCAGCCACCTTGGCTTTTGCGTTCTCGGGATCTTTACTTTCACCCAGGCTGGAGTTGACGGTGCGGTGTACCAGATGCTGAATCACGGCATCTCCACGGGCGCGCTCTTCATGCTATTGGGCATGTTGTATGAACGGCGACATACCTACGAGATCAAGGAATACGGCGGCCTGGCAACGCCCATGCCTGTGTATTCCACCATTTTCCTGATGATCATGCTGTCGTCAGTCGGCTTACCGCTGTTCAACGGATTCGTTGGAGAATTTCTCGTGTTGAGCGGAGCCTTCAGTGCGTGGTCATGGTATGGAATCATTGCCACCACGGGAGTCATCTGGAGCGCCGGTTATCTGTTTTGGCTCTATCAGCGAACTTTTTATGGCGAAATCACTCACCCGGTGAACGCTCAACTCCCAGATGCCGATGGACGCGAGCGCCTGAGCTTGATTCCGATGGTCGCGATGGCATTGGTCATGGGCGTAGCTTCGCCGCTGTGGATACGCATGATCGATCCCTCGGTTCAACAATCACTGCGGCCGAGCTCCGTGAGCGCGGCTTCTGCACCAAAGTCAGACGCGAAAGCTGCACATATTCTTGCGATGGGCAAAACAGGTAAATGACTCCGAATCCCGATCTGAGCTACATCCGCATTCTGCCGGAGATCATCTTGAGCATCTGCGGTCTCGTCGTGATGATCATCGAGCCCCTGATGCCCGCGCGCGGCAGTCACAAATCCCTGGGAATATTTTCCTTTGTTGGCACGCTGGCGGCGATGGTCGCCTCTCTGTATCAGACGAACTATCCCGGATGGGGATGGTTCAACATGATTCGCGTGGATGAATTCAGCGTCTTCTTTCACGTCCTCATCTGCGCGATCTCTGCGGTTGTAATCCTCGCTTCGTTCGAGTATCTCGAGATTCAGCAAATTCAGGGAGGCGAGTATTACGCATTGATTCTTTTCGGCACCGTGGGAATGGTGCTGATGTCGTCGGCGGTCGAGCTTGTGCTGACCTTCATCGCCCTGGAGATTTCGTCGATCGCTACTTACGTTCTGGCGGGCTACCGCCGCAGGGCAGCGACGAGCGTTGAGTCGTCGATCAAGTATTTCCTTCTCGGCTCATTTGCCACCGCCTTCTTTCTCTACGGAGTTGCGCTGATGTTTGGCGCCACGGGGTCGACGAGCATTTACAGCATTTCAAGCGCGCTCCAGTCTGGGCAGGTGACAGTCGGAGCGTCTGTTACTCCCGTGAGCTATGGTCTCGCGTACGTTGCGGTGGCGCTGATGTTTGTCGGCATCGGGTTCAAAGTTTCTTCCGCGCCCTTCCATATCTGGGCTCCCGACGTTTATGAAGGCGCTCCTGCTCCTGTGGTCGCGCTAATGTCTACGGGACCAAAGGCGGCCGCGTTCGCCGTACTGCTCCGGATTCTCTTCGGCGCAGCAACGATTGAGGTGGGCAAAGCCTGGTTCTGGCTAGTATGGATCTGCGCGGCCCTCTCGATGACGCTGGGCAACATAGGAGCGCTTTTGCAGAACAATGTGAAGCGCATGCTCGCATATTCATCGATCGCCCATGCCGGATACATTCTCGTAGCTTTCGCCGCTCGTGGAGACATTGGAATCGCCGCAGCCATTTATTACGTTGCCTCCTACGCCGCAATGAACGTGGGCGCTTTTGCGGTGGTTTCCCACTTCGCGCGTAGCGGTGAGCGTTACGTGAACATCGAAGACTATGCCGGATTGGGAAAACGGTCTCCTGTCCTGGCTATAACGCTGACCATCTTCCTTCTTTCGCTTCTTGGACTTCCTGCAACCGGCGGTTTCTTCGCCAAGTTCTACGTGTTCAATGCCGCGATCAAGAGCAACCTGGTCTGGTTAACGGTGATTGGCCTCGTGAACAGCGCAGTCGCTTCGTATTACTACCTGCGCCTCATCGTCGTGATGTATATGCACGAACCGCACCCGGGCGAGGAGAAGCTGCAGTTGAGAGCTGCTCCCGGACTCACGGCTGCGCTGGTGATTACGGCGATCATCACGATCTGGCTTGGCGTGAGGCCCGCCGGTGTGCTTGATTACGCAACGCGTGGCGCATTGAGATTGCTTCCGAGCGTGCAGCAGAGCTCCAGCTTGTCGCGTTAGGTTTGTTTGCGCGTTCGCTTCAACACAACGCGGGTGCTCACCTGTTAAGCTCATTCGAGCTGTTCCGCACCAAACAGCCAACCTACATAGCGTCGTTCCGGTTCTAAGTTCCTGAAGAAGAGGCTGTCGATGCGGAAGGCACTGCTTTTACCTGCTCTATTACTCATCAGCGTTTCATTCGTTTTCTCCCAAGCTAATTCGGGCCAGCAAGGAACCGTTGCCGCACCAGGCGCAACGCCGGCAGCGCATGATCCAGCGCAGCCACAGAAACAGATGCCGCCCGACACACACGCTCCGGCTCCCATTGGAGTGCAAGGGACACAGCCCAGGTTGGACCAGGTCAGTCCCGCTCCGAATGTTATGCAAGGTCGCATCTCCTCAGGAACGACGATCCGTGCAAGTCTCGATACACCGCTTTCCACCAAGACTTCGCGAGTTGGTGATCGCTTTACCGCGACCGTAACAGCTCCCGTGGTTGATGCCAGCGGCAATCTCATCGTTCCTATGGGTTCGAAGGTGAACGGACAGATCAGTGAGTCCAATGACCAGAGGGTGGCAAACGCGATAAAGGACATCGGACACCTCAACCTGCGGTTCACCAACGTGCAGCTTGCGAACGGAACCGATATTCCGATAAACGCTACGTTGCTGTCGGTTCACAAGCCTCAACCCGTGCGACCCTCAGGCGATACCGCCTCGCAACCCGCAAGCAGCGCCATTGGAGCTAATACGGTTCTCTCACGTGCGTTCGGTCCGCCAATCAAAGGAGTTGCCGTCGGCAACCTTTCTGGAGGAGGCTACGTGCTGTCGACGAGCGGCAAGCAGGTGGAGCTTCCCGCGGATTGCGGTCTGCGTCTACGCGTCGATCGCGATACGTCTGTGCCCTAGACTGGGCGCCGATTTTTTTCCAGACATTCCTGCCGACGACCGACGGTATTCAGCCGATGTGTCTTGCTTGTACGAGAACAGTGAATTTATCAGTGAATGTTTTGGAATTCCCATCCGTGAACAACGGATAGTTTCGTCGAATCTCTCCACTACCAATCGGTTACAAGCTTCATGAAATTCCGTCGTTCGCTCCGGAACAGTGAATAACAGTGAATTAGCAGTGAATTTGGCCAATCACAATCCGTTGCTCGCAGTTGGATTCTTTCTTTGCCCGAGGTACGTCGGGCAGAATGCGATTTCCCAAATTGAGATTTTCCTTGCATTCGAATAGCGATTCATGGTATCAGCGAACATAGTTCGCTGGTGGAGATGCCAAAGGGACGTAAAGATAACCGCCCGCGCTCCGAGTCAGCTAAGAGACCGAATCCTTTAAGACCTGTCATCCCGCCGCTGCGATGTGGGTTGTGCCTCCAAGCCCTAGTTGGTACGGCGCGGGGGATCTGCTGTTTTTCTATTCGGCGCAAACAGCATCCGCCGCGGCGGACCAAAGCCGCTCTTAGGTTCTGGGATTCATCACGATTTTCCGTTGCGGCTTTGAGGGATGACAGTCTTTAAAGAGTGCCCTCCAGGGCAGATCTTGTACATTTTTCTTGCAGCGTATTTTACGAGGCATCGGGTTGGGCTTGCTGATCTCCAGTGCCGTGTGTGTGTCGTAAGACGTCCCAGCGCACGTAGATCATGTACAGCACGACAAGAATGTTCACGATCAGCACCGTCCAGTGCATCGCATTCGGATGCCGGATCAGTCCGACGACCTCCAGCGGTAAATAAGCCGATCCTGAAATAATGGCGAACCACTCTGCCCATGCTCGGGCGTTCCACAGCCCGTAAGCCTCGATGAATCGGATCGCCGCATAGGCGAATCCAACGCACGCGACCGCCACAATCTTCCTGTCACTCACCCGGTCAGCAGCATTCAAGAAGGCCTGAACGAAACGGTGTGCGGGGTTCAGGTGCAGGGACTCGATCACCTTTTCCGCAATATCCCCGATGTCCTTGTGCAGCAGCGTGAACAGCGCAAAGCTTGCGAGCAAGGCCAGCACGCCCTTGAAACTTTCCAGCGCTGCGACCGCGCGAAGGCCCGCAAGATGCTCGCCAGGAGCTCTGTCTTCGGCTACTCGGGGCGGAGATGATTGCACGACACTCATTCGACTTGAGATTACAACAGCGATTTGGTTGGACCCAAATTAAGATGCTCGAATCATGAGTATCGGTCGTTGCTCCAGACCGTATTAGGCAGGCGGTGACGTGCTGTGAGCGAACTGCGCACTGATTCTTTTCTGTTACAATCAGAGCAGTCGGAGCCGCCAGGTTTCGGCGCAAGGTTCCGCTCACCTTCCAAGAGTTCCCGCCAAGGCGGGCGGTCAAGCAGCGGGGACGTAGTTCAGTTGGTTAGAACGCTGCCCTGTCACGGCAGAGGCCGCGGGTTCGAGTCCCGTCGTCCCCGCCATTCTTTTCAGTCACTTATCGGAATTCCGTTTTGGGCGCTACTGTCCAAAACTGTCCGATAAGCCGACAGCACTCACAACCTTCTTAGGAAGGATACTGCTGGCCACCCGGCCCTGCGCTTCGCGCTTGGCCGGTGAGAGAGCTTGAGTGTAGACATCCATCGTGATCTTGCTGTTTGCGTGCCGCAACAGCTCCTGCACGACTTTGACATCTTCACCGTTGGCGCGAAGCAGCGTGGAATATGTGTGGCGGAATGTGTGCCATCCCACCTTCTTCGTAATTCCAACCCGCTTCGCCGCTGGCTTAATCCAGCGCTTGAGGAGACTGTCAGGCCACAGCGGCTGTTTGCCCTTGGTCCAGGGACTAGCGAACACCCAGTCCTCGGGCCGATTGTAGAGTGAGCTTTGCTTCCACAGCCAAAGGTCTTCGGCGACCGAAGCCTCCAGCGGAACCGGCTTCTGTGATGCCTCAGTCTTGCAGTTCCCAACTACCTGATGCACCACCGACCGGGTCACATTGATTTGCAGCTTCTCAAAATCAATGTCACTCCACTTGAGACCAATCAACTCGCCGCGCCGCAAACCTGTAATCCCATCCAGCGCCACCAGCGTCCTCTCGCGAAAAGAAAGCTCCTGGAGCAAGGCTTGGAATTCAGTAACCTCAAGCACATCGGGGATACGTTCCCGTTTCGCGCTCTGCCGGACCTTGCTGATTGGATTCGCATTCTGCGGAAGCCATTCATACCGGATCGCGTGATTGAACAAAGCGTGCATGATGTTCCTGATCTTCGCCTTGGTCCCTCTTGCCATCTTGCTGCCGTCCTTAAGCGTCAGCGTTTTCAGCCAACCCTCAACGGCCACCGTACGGACATCCTTAATCCCCAGGATGCCCCAGCGAGGTCGTATCCAGCTTTCGAGATAAATCCTGTAGCCCTGCTTTGTTGAATGGGCTTTCTCGTGCTCTTCTGGATCAACCAAGTCAAGATTGAGTTCTTTCTCTTCGTAGTGGGTTATGAGGTCCCTTACCGATACAGGCTTCCATACGGTTCTAGGGGCCTCGACGTTAATCTCTAACCGCAATGCAGCGGCAGCCGCCTGTGCTGCCGATTCTGTTGGATATTCGTCAACAGTTCCGATTGCGCGATACTGACGTTTGCGTTTTCCATCGGGCGTCGGTTCATACCAACGGAAAATCCAAACCTCAGGTCCCTTCATACGCGACTCGCGTTGAAGAGAGCCTTGCTGAAATCGTGTCCGTCCAAACATTCAAAATCCTCCATGTTTGAACGGCACAGACTGGCGAGATTCATCATAACGCGATTTGCGCCAGTTTTCGCTATTTTTTCGCTTGAGATACACAGAACATTAGCTCACGATTTTCCTGATCCAGTCATCCAATGCGGAAGCGCGAAACCGCCACAACTTCCCGATTTGGATCGCCGCCACTTCGCCGCTGCGCGCGAGTTTCTGCAGAGTCTTCGGATGGATTTTCAAAAGTGCAGCGGCTTCCTCACTGTCCAAGAGAGGCTCGAATGCATCATCTTGGACGGCGGAGGAGAGCGTTTGTCGAGCCTCCACTTGGCCATGATTTCCATTGTGGTTCACATTAGGTTTCTTCATTTGAACGCCTCATCTTCACGGAAATAAGTGATTGCCAGGCCGAGCGGATTCACCTGAATCAGTTCGTTCGGAACTGAATCGCGGAAGAGGAAGACGAAGTGCGCCGTGTAGAGCGTGCGCTTGCTCTCGGCATGATCGACTGGCGAATAGGCGATCTCGTAGAAATCGACCGTCGCCTTGTAGGGAGCCGCTCGCAAGTCTTCGATTGAGACCTTCTCAACCTCGATGTCGATGTCTGGCCGGCTCGTCGAGTTCTGCAGGTAATCGTCTATCGTGTGATTCTTCCGGTATGCCTCGGCAACGCTGTTCCCGAGTTGAGCTTCCATGAAGAGCAACGATTTCTTGAAATTGTCTCGAATCGTGTATCGATTTCGGCTGTAGTACAGACGGCAAAACTCGCTGAGAAAGTATTTGATCTCCCCGTCTTGAGGCTTATATCCAAGCGTGTCGTACGACACCGCTTCAGCGCGACCAATGTCGCTAATGCGGATCACCAGCGGCTTGAAGTTCTGGACCATGCGAACGGTCTTGACGTTGGTGTAGATCAGACCGGCAACGACGAGGGCCATCGCCAGCAAAGCAATTTTCAAGTACGTGTTGGTAACAATGGCGTCGCCGAACTGCTCGGCATAGAGCTGTTTCGCGGCGCTGAATGTGGCATCCGGCTTCGCTTCGGCAACCATAAAATCAACCTCGACTGACGTAGGCGACCATTGCCGCCGCCAAACCGGAGTCAGCTCCCGCCGCACCACTGAAGAGGTGATTGGTTAAGGCCGGAATCTTCAGCAATCCATAAATAGCAATCAGGAGGAAAATGAACATTGCCGGAAACGCCGTCATCCACTGATCGACGGTCATTCCGCCCGTGTCAATCGCAAAGAACGCCAGCAGCAGCTTCGCGAAGATGAACACAAACGCATTAGCGACGACTTGATAGAACGAATATTGCAGGAAGGCTTTGAACCAGCCCCAGAAGAGCCAGTCCATTTTGGGAACAACAAAGAATGGAATAAAGATTGGCCCGACCAACAGGAGAACTGCTTGGGCAATCAGCCCGAAACCAATCACCATGAAGATTACGGCCTGAACAGCCGCAAGAATGACATAGAGCACGACGAACGTCAGAATCTCGTGCAGATTCACAGAACTCGGTTGTTCGAGGCCCTGTTCAACTTCAGTGACCTTCGTCTCGACCAAGCGGCCTTGCTCGATCCCGATGCTGTTTGAAAGTGAAGAGGCTTCTTGAATCACCAGGTCCGAGAAGCTGTAGCCCATTCCCGGAATTGGGGTGCTGTAGTAGGTCACCATTGCAAAACCGAAGGCGACGACCAGGAGCAGGCGGCTGAAGCGGGCGAAGCTGAAGCCTTCGCCCCCTTCAGCGCTGGAGAGGGCAGCCTGTACGCCGAACCAGACAATCAGAATCGTGGCAAACCCACGAAACAGGTTGTGGCCCATCTGGACGAACAAGTCGAGTTGCGAGGTCAGCAGACCGCGAATGCCGTCTTCGAGAGAGGTGAACGGATCTGTGACTGGAACCAACATGAAATGCCCCATTTCCTCATTTCGAGCTCGGCGTTTGCAGCCGGTTCGGCATCGAACTGGTGAAACTCATCAGATCCGAGAAGTGCTGCTGGCGATAGAGTTCCGTGTTGATACTGCCTACATTCGACGTACGGTTGCGCTCGCTAGTCAGGAGTTGCTGTTCGAGCATCGCAACCAACAGTTTGTTCGTGTCCTGCAGGCTGCGCACCAGCAGGACATTTGCCGCATTGATTTTGTTCAAAACGGCAGTCTGGGTGTTGAGATCAGGATCAGAAGAGAGCGAATCGTCTTCGAGTTGCTTGATCCGACTCTCAAGCTGTTGGGCGTTGTTTCTCAACTGCCCAATCGTGGCCATGTTGTTGATGGTGGAACCGTCTGACAGCTCTTCGAGACCATAAGCCCGCTTCAGTCCGTCGTAAGTATTCACGCCTGTAGGGTCACTCAGCGACAGATTGACTTGACCGTAGCCTTGCTGAGCGGTGCTGTAGCTTCCCGTATTGATGCCGTTCACCCAACGAGAAGTGTTTCCAAGCGTGTTAGCCGCGCTCAAATTCGTCCAGAGGGAGGGAATGGCGCGATAGCGGGCCACCATGTTCTGCATCTGGCGAGCCTGAGACTGAATGAACATGAACTGCTGCATGTGGACGTTGTACGACTGCTGTAGCTGCTGCAATTGCTTTTGCAATTGCAGGTAGCGCAGCACGGCATTCTTGTAGTTGGTCGGGTCATAAACGACCCCTCCAAACTGCGCGAAGCTTGATTGGGCAGCAGAAAGCACGAGGAAAAATGCAAGAGCGAATTTGAACTTCATACCTAGACTCCTTTAATCACAAATCAGAAGGCATCGTGTGCTGGTTGTAGTCGGGCACGAGCAAATCCTGCATCAGATACACCTTCACCCGATGGCCTTCTCGAATGGTTATGGTTGGGAGCAGGTTCAAGAACCTGTCCAGAATGTGCGTTGAAGACTGCGCAAGGCTAGCGGCCACGCCTTGCCGGTACGCGTCAGTTGTGGTTTGAGGCAAGCCGACGCTGCTCGTACTTGTACCTGCTTCTGCCAATCCCGCAATTGCACCGACCGCAATGGATGCGCCGAAGATTTGGAAGTAGTGATGATTGACCTGATCTTTCAGTCCAGTCTCTCCAATCTGGTTCAAGCCCTGAAACTGATCGAGATCGACCGAATAGCCATCCGGCATGATGAGTCGATGGAAAGCGACCGCCAGGCGAGTCTGGCCGAAGCCCTCCACCCGTTTGGTTTCACCCAGCACTTTTGCGCCGGCAGGGATAAGCAGGTGCTGACCGTCATGTGAGTAAATATTGTTGGTCAGCATGCAAATAATCGGCCCGGAGAACTCTCCGTTCAGGCGAGTGACAAGTGCGGTCTCAAGAACAGTTCCTTCGAAGACGACGTAGTCCTTCCCGATCGTCTGATTAAAATTTGGATTCGTTCTTTTATGCGGCATTTCTGCCTGTGCAGGTGTGGATTGCGTCGAAGGCGCTCCTGCGGTGCCCACAGCCGCGAAGTTCGGTATTTGCAGCCCAGACAGGTCCAGCGGCAATCGTGACGAAGCATCTGCTAAAGACGTTTCCGTTTCGCTCGTTTGTTTTGGACGGTAGCTCAGCGAAACGCTGGACGAAAATAGCGAGGTGTACAGTCGCCGCCGTATGTCTTGTTTTATTGGGTCCTGCTCGGCAGGCACAGCGCTTTGTTGGTCGCCAGCCGGAGACCCAGCTTCGACGCGGCCCGCTTGTTGGCCCGGAGAACGAGACTGAAGCATCGAAGCGGTTTGCTGTTCTCGCCTCTCCTGATCGAGACGGGCAGCAATATCGCCAGAGCTAAGGCCGCTCACCGTCTCAGCCTTCCCTGCGTCGGAGTTCTTCGTTGCCTTGGCACCATGAGCTGGGCCGGAGACCCAGAGCAGGAGCATGATCACCGCGGTAAGTCCGATCACCACCCATGACTGAGCATTCTTGGGCAGCACGCCGGGCGCAGGCTTCCGCTTGTCCTGCACATTGGGCGCCGTGTTTTCTACTTCATTGGTTTGTGGCACGACATCACCCCTGTTTTTTGAAATCCAGTCTGTGTTTGCCGATGACCAAATATCCTGAGTCGAGGATTTTGGGTACTACGTAAACGCCGTCTTTCAAATCAAAATTGATGAGATTGGGCGATCCATCTTTCACCTCGTACAGCGTCGGCTTTTCCTCGGCAGACGACCTGATGTAGGTGAACTTGTCATCGTGATAAATGGCCGAAACCATGAACGGTTTCTTGTTCTTCTCGAAAATGTAGTCAAACTTCAGGTTTTTAATCGGGTATTCCGCCTGGAATGATTCTTTCCCCCTCTCGGCCAGGGAAGTTGCCAGCACTGCCTGCGCCCGCAATCCTTCCACTTCGCTGGACGAGACAAACTTCGGTGGCGCATTCATGGCCTGCAGGAGGGATTGGTCGTTGGGCTCGATGAAAACCTTGAAGTCAGGTTCATTCGCTTCTCCTACCTCTCTCACCAGAAGCGAGTACACATTACCCGCCGCCGTGATCAGCGTCACGTTTGTGCTGCTGCCTTGCTTGGCGGGCTTGATGTAGCAGAAGTTTTGCGTCCCCTCGACGACCCAGAAATCCTTATCTCCGGTGACGAAATCGAGGATCTTTTCGTTCTGAGGCAGAACGACCAGGGTTGTGTACCGCAGCTTCGCATTGATCAAAACGATGTCCTTGGCTGAGTACTTGACGGTGCGAGCTTCGCGATTCTGGGCAGCGGCAGAGACCACCGCCAGCAACGCGACGAAGACAATTGCGAATCTTGCTTTCATAGCGAACTCCTTGTCAGGACTTCCAAACCTTTGTCAAAGCCGTGCTCGCGGAATGCCTGCTCCCGCTTGAAGCTGTCGTTCGGATCGCTTGTATAGAGCCAGTAGCTCTTTTCATCGACTTCGAGATTCACGACCTTTGTAAGATCAGGCCGCTTTACGAGGGCCTGCCGCTTGGGGACGAGGGTCGAGATCATCTCGATTTCGTTGTCGTTCAGATGGAAGGTGTTCCGGTACCACTCGCGATCCATGTCCGGATTTGCGAGGAAAATCTTGGTCGCGCAGCTTTCGATGACCACGTTCACGATGTCCGACTTGTCCAACTCGTCAAGAGATTGCGTGGACAGGATCATCGCGGCATTCTTCTTGCGCCACGTTTTCAATGCCTCGACGATGTAATTGCGAATCGTCGGATGGCTGAAGAAGCGCCATGCTTCATCAATGAAGAAAGTTTTGAACGTAGTAGTTGCGTCCGGGTCATAAATCGACGCATTGGCCCGATGCAGGATGTAGAACAGCAACGGCTCAATCAATTCGGGGTAGCGATCCATGCCTTCAAAGTCGAAGCACTGGAAACGGGAGAGCGTGAGCGTGTCCTTCTCGTTGTCGAAGACTTGCCCGTATTGGCCGCCACTGACCCACTTTTCCAGCTTATTGGCAGTCGATTTCTGCAATGTGTTAGCAAGAACGCCCAACGTGCGCAGATTCGGAGGAAGCTCATACAGGTTCTGAATCTGCGCGTACAGGTCTTTTTCTTCAGCCTGAGTCAGAGGATTCAGACCGCGACCTTCTGCCAGGACTCTGACCAGCGCAAAGAGGAAATTCAGGTTTTCCCGCGTTGGTTCCAGCGAGAACGGATTAACCGTGAAGGCCGAGCGGTCGGCACTCACCTTGAGATACGCGCCACCGAAGAGCTGGGTAATACCCCGAAAACTTCCGCCCAGATCAAAAATGAACGTGTACGGAGAATATTTCTGCAGGTTCGTAATGAGGAAGTTCAGGAAGAACGATTTTCCCGATCCCGTGCGGCCCAGCACAATCGAGTGTGCCGTGTCCTGATAGTGCAGATTGAGAAAGTACGGCGTCCCATAGTTGGTTTCGAGGACGGCCAAGTATTCTGAGTCCAGATGCTTGTTCCGACGCTCTCCCGTGTGCAGTGTGAACAGGAATGAATAATCGGCATAGTTGGTATTCAGCAGCCAGAGATAGCGCAGATTGAAGTGCCGGTTGCCGGGTATGGTCGCAAAGAACGCGTTGAGCAGGTTGTACCGCTCCTCGAACAGCAGACCATCGTGCATAGAGAACACTTTGTAGAACTCAGAGCAGGCTTTCTCCACTGCGGCTAGGTTCCGGTCATAGACCACGACCGACAAAGAAAACTCACCGAAGTAGTTCCCGTTCAGTTCAATCTCCTTCAGGCACTCACCAAGGTTGCGCACCAGCGATTCCTTCGAATCGTCCACTAGCAAATCACCAGGATTCGTTGAGTTGTCTGCCTTCAGTTGGCTGAACAACGAAGTCTTGCTGTTATGAAAGTGGCGGCGCATCGACTGAATGCGCTTGCGCGAGGCTGTATTGTCCCGAGGTTTCCACTCGGTAACGACGTGGTAGCTGGCCCCGACCTCAAACAATTGTCGGAGAATCAGAGGCCAGCTTTGGGCGGTAGGCTCTTTCAGCGTGAGGACTTTCACGTAGTAGTCGTCAATCAGAAGGTGTCCCGGATAGCATTCAAGAGCAGAATCCGCGAGGTAGTAATCGACGTGCGTGTCGTACTTCAGCCGCGCACGTTCAGTTTTTACGGGAGAGAAGTTCAGCAGTTGTTTAAGCACTGTGAACGCGGCCTGCTTCTCACACAGCGCGATCTTCACGAAATCGCTGACCTGCAGAACGAAGCTGCGGATCTGATGGAGCAGCGCGCGATGCTGCTTTTCGATCGCATCCGCGATAAGAACTGTCTGCTTCTTGCTGCTCAGATACCCTTTGAGCTCCTCGACCGCCTGTTTCGGTTCGGAAGCAAGGTTCTGGAGGGTTCTGCCCAATCTGGCCTGATACCGGAATCCTTCGCACAAAATCACGTAACAAATGCGCAGCGAATACAGCTCTGCCGACTTCTTGTCGAAGTAGGCTGCGCGATCGTCAATCGCTTGCTTTACAACCGGATTGCTGTAGCTGCCGTGAGGAATTTGTTCGTGTCTGGACTTAAACAAGAATTGATAAACGCGAAATTGCGTCCCAAGCAGCCGCAGGGCTGATTCCAAACGCTTCGCCAAACCGTCAGTGTGCTTGTGGTCCAGGCACTCGTAATCGACGCCCTCGACGTTCAGCACCAACCCGAGATCGCCGGCCTTGGTCAGAAACACGTGATCGTCAAGAAAGCCGTAGACGCTGACATTCTCACTGAGAGCGCCCGTCTCTCTGTAGTTCTTGACGATCTTCGACAACCTAAGCATGGTCGATCACCTGCACGCTCTGCTCGCCGTACTTCGCCGGATCGTACTCACGGCGAAACTTGCTGGAGTTGAGCAGAATTCGCAGAATCTGCGGGTCCGTCCGCGTGGCCCATTGCGCCATCAAAAACAAACTGCCGAAGATCAGCAGTCCACCGAAGAGGCTGCCGAACAGATTGAACGTCGCCGCGCCCATGATCAGTGCGACGAAGAACAGCTTCCGCTCTGCTCCCAGGATGGTCAGTGGCTTATTGAGAGCCTTGTAAACGAGATTCATTCTCCGTTCGAGTTCCATAACGGTTCCTCACCACTAAGACCCCGGAAAAAGCCAGCTAAGAAAGTTCACCGCTGCTATTGCCATGCCAACGCCGAAGACGATTCCAGCGAACACTCGTTTATTGCCACCTTCACCAAAGGCGAACATCAGACCCCCTACTACGATCGCAACCAGGCTCAGTCCCTTGGCAATTGTTCCCGTGAACGCTGTTTGAAGCTGCTGAACTGCCGACTCCCACGGACTACTGCCGCTTTGTAACAGAACAAGTGAGAAAAGCATTTTCATTTTGCACATCCACGAAACGCGCATCGTTACTGGGCGTTTCAAACACGTCAGACGCTCCAAAGCTGCTCATAGATACTTCCGCGCAGGCGAAATGCGGCTCTACGCCACGCTGTTGAAAAGGATTGAAGATGTTGAAAGTGCCACTTTGGGATTCAGGAACTCACGGCCAAGGAGGGAGCCTTTGAGCCAGACGGACGCGTGAACTATGGCGAGATGCTTCGACTAATTTATCGACGGCTTCGTTCTGTGTTCTCGGAAGAGTTGGTGAACTTGCTGAAGCTGCTCGCGCAGGCGGACCGCCTCATACCTCGGAATTGGTCCATGCCGCTTTGCGAACTTGCGCACGGCCCGTTTTGTTAGATCCGTCCAGTTCTCGGAATCAACCAGTTCAGCACATCTCGCACAGGCTGCCCACACTCCGAAATCTTTCTGGAAGATTGGCAAATTGTTGAAAACGAAATTGGAGCACTCATAGAGCTTGAAAACAGGACCAGACGTACAGAAATCGCAATCGTTTCCGCCAGGGGTTGGCACTAAATGACCAACGCGCATGGCTAATCGTTCCTCTCACGGAATTTCAGGGTGGCGGGTTGTGCTTTCAGCTTCTTCCATTTGACGAGGTCTCCGTCCTTCAATCTGGCGATTTCAGGCGGTAGGGACAAAGCTATCTTGGCATTCAAGCGAAAACTCGCTAGTGTGTTGTCCTCGAATTCCAAATTAAGGGCGGTGCAGTTTTCGTCATTGACGAATCTTACCTGCTTGATGACTTTGCCTCTCAGGTCGGGGTATTCCGTGCCCTCACCTTTTGCTCTCACAATTCTGTATCCCACAGTTCTGCCGCTCCTTGCTCGTCACTTGTCATGCTGGTAGATCACGTCGTACTCGCGCACGATTTCGCCATTTCCAGTCTTCCAATCCAGTATTTGCGGTTCTATATCAATTCGGGGACGAATGGAAAAATGAATTGCTGTGTGGTCGGAAAAACGGACAGTGATATCGCGAAAGTTGAATTCGTTGGTGACTGTGATTCTCTGAACTGTTTTACCTGCTACTCCCTCGACTTCGACGATCTTGTGCGGCACGGCACGCCTCCTAACCCGCTTGAACGACTTATCGTGTCTAACTGAAATCCAAATGGAACTGCGCCAGAACGGGCGTAATCTTTGCGCACTCGCGCAAAAGCTGACGAGCATCAAGCTTCAGAGTGGTGAGAAAATCATCGATTGCGCTGTCGATATCTCCTCGATACTGTCCACGATGGCCCTTTATATATTTCGCGTGCGGGCCATCGACGCTAATGTGCACAGTGTCCCAAGTGCAATGTCGGCACTTTGGACCTCCCGGACAGCCCCGATGAGCGCTCAAATACTTGCGTTTTCGCTTAAGTGCCACGGGTTCATCTTCCTTTCTCTGCGGGACGCCACGACGGAACGTCGTCAGGCATCAGCCCGACTCTCTTCATGAGTCTTTGATCGCCTGTCCTGCAATCGAAAAGCTCTAGTTTTCCGGTGAGGCGCGTATCCAACGAGATCGTCAGTTCGGTTTTGTCTTCGAACTCTAGCGAGATGTAACGGCAGTCCAGTTCATTGGAAATGCTTACGGATTGGAGCACTTTGCCCTTAATCCCGTCTGTGAAGGTGTCCTCGTTCAATTTCGGCCTGTATCTTTTCTGACTTTGTCTCGCCATACCGGTTTCCACCATGCCTCCCCAGCTTCTTCGATGTATCGCTCCCACCTGTCCGTGAGTTTCTCTACCGTGACATCAAGAACGCGGGCAAGCGCACAGATTTCGCGCAACCCCCATTCGTCGCCCCCGGCAGTACCAGTCTCGATCCGGCCCAAAAGAATCAGCGGTATCCCCGATAGTTCGGCCAGTTCCTCAGTGCTCAGCCGTAATTCCTTTCGCATTGTCAGCACAGCCTTGCCGAACAGTCGAGCGTGCGCGTTCGCCCTCTCACGTTTGGTCATAGGTCCCGCCGACTGTAATACTCGCGAATCATCTTGAAATCGCCAGTGCTAATGTCCGACAGATCGACGTAGTGAGTTGTTATCTCAGGAATGAAGCTCAAGGAGAATTGCGTCTTGTCCTTGAATCGCACATTGACGTACAGGGAGTTCTCCTCAACACCGTGGCTGATCCAATCGATTACTTTTCCGTGGATCTCCGGATATTTCTTTCGCAGCTTTTCGTGCCGGGCCGCGATTCTCTTTTCCAGGCGTTTGTGCTCGCGAGCCGATATGGGTTTTATTTCCGTATTGCCGACCCGAACCACTTTGACTTTGTTTCTCATCACGCACTCCTGTTCTCCCCGCAGTCGGGTGTTTTCGTGATTCAAACCGCAGAAGCAGCACCGTCGGCGCTAGCTGGTTGAGACGATTCGAGACACACATCTCAACCTTTGCCCGATGGCTGTACCGTTGGCGAGTCGATTTCGTAGAAGACTACGGCGGATGGTTTCTGCGTAAACTACAGCAGAAGTGGTGCAAAACGGGAAAATAGCGGTCAGGTTGCGCCAAGGAGACGAACCGATTACTTTCTATTGCAGCCATCGTTGCCTCCCAGAGAGGTAATGGTGATCAGGGGCGCGTCGGTGTTGATGGCACCGACCCGTCCCCTTGGAACACGAGCTGAAATTGCTTCAACCGGAACAGCGTCACACTTCCCAGGGAGGATAGTGCGAAACGTCCATGCCCAAGCATAAACGAAATGGGTTGAAACATTCAACCACTTTCTCTAAGAAGGCGATTAACGCAGAAGATTGGGTCTCACAGTCCGAAGCGGCTCGTATCCGTGGCGTCTCTCCACAAGCGATCGGGCGGCTAATCCAGAAGGGACGTTTCCGCACATTGGAGATCGGGGGCAAGGTGCTTCTAAATCGTCGTGAAGTGGAAACGTATAAGCCCCAAAGGACGGGACGACCTCGCAAGTGAATTAGTCGAAATCCTACGAAATGGGCAAAGGTTAAAGCCAAAAAGCCTATCGCCTTGCGGACTCTCCTTCGCATTTGCCGAACATTCGGAGCTCCCATGACGACGTTGTTCGCGGACTCGACGGAATTGCAAAGAGGGGCTCGCGCCGTGAGCGAGACTAGGATTTGCCTTTTCGTTATTAGGAAACCGTCGGAGTTCCGGCGACCTCGGCAGGTTACCGTCGTAATTCCGACCTTGCTTCCCGAAGTAGAACTCGAATCGATGGCAGTTCCTGCACCCAATCTGCTGGAACGATTCTTTCGTACCTATACCAGCAAGTGCCCGAAGTTCAGACTCCCAGGTCTGTAATAGGTATCCAGCCGCGAGTGATACCGGTTGGGCACTTATATGAACACAAGCGCAACTCTTTACAGGCTGCCGGGTTTGGATTTGTCTGCCCGCGGAACTCCGTCCTGGGCCGCTAGACCACCCACACGACTATCAATTTCAAATGGTGTCTAAATACTCGTCTTTCTATTGAGGTACGAGTGTCTTCAAAACAGAACCTTTGCATTGGAGGTGCTTTTGCAATGAGCGAACGGGCTCTTCAAAAGCTTGGCGATCATGAAACTCATCGAAATGCTGGAAAAGCGGAACGAGGCTCTGAAAGTTTCTGAGGTGGCAAGAATTCTTGGGGTGACGCCACAGCACATCTACAAGATGGCAGCGGCTGGCCTGATTCCATGCTTTCACGTCAAGGGAGCAATCAGATTTTGGCCCTCCGAACTTGCGGAGTGGATCAGAGGAGAACTGGAGCGGGCAGAACGCGAGAGAAACCTAAGCGGTAAGGGAAACGTTTTGAAGCACGGGACATAACCTCATTCTCCTGGGGACCTACTTTGACTACGTCAAAAAACTGTCTTCGGCGTTATACGAATATCCCCGCCCTCATCTGCCTCCTGAGCGAACAGCGAATCACACTCTTAGATCCAGAAACCTGGGACGACAAGAATGATTCGCACTTTCTTAAGCTCTATCAAGAAAAGAATGGATTCCAGTCCGTTTTGGCCCTCTGTTTCACGCGAACCAGCGAAACCTACCACCACTGGCGAGTATTCGCGAATGGGTCAAGCGGCGTCTGCATCACTTTTAAGCGTGACCAACTCCTTGATGCAGTCGCAAAACAAACGGGCATTCGAAGCGGGGTCGTCAAGTACTTAACGCTGACCGCAATGCGACGCACGAGACTGACGATTCGCGACCTTCCATTTTGGAAGCGTTATCCGTTTGAGCATGAGAAGGAGTTTCGAATAATTTACGAATCACGCGAAAAGGTGAAGAGCATTGATATTCCTATTCCGCTTTCTTGTATCGACAGAATCACACTGAGCCCGTGGCTAAATCATCGATTGTCCAAACATGTGAAGAGGAATCTTTGGTCAATTGAGGGTTGTCGTAACCTGGAAATCGTGCGATCAACCCTGATAAGCAACGAGGAATGGAAGAAGTTCGGAGAGTCGGCGACCAGGCTGGCACCGGCATGTGGAGACGGTCACTGGCGTCATCCAGCCTGATTTCGGCCCGGCCTACTGAGAAGCAATATCGCTTCCCCTCAATCCCAACTCGCATAGAAGCTGTCTCATAAAGCGACCGACTTCGAAAAGCGTGATTCGACGCTCGTTTTGTAAATACTTGCCGACTTGCCGGTACTGATCGCCCGCTGTCCGTCTGGATTCCTTCCGGCTTGGCGACGATCCAGAACTTTATAGTAACTATCCTCGATGTGTCCCAGTCATGAGGCCGATGCGAAACGCTTTCGGTACTCGCGCGGAGAAATGCCCAAGCTTCTAACGAAAGCCAAGCGCATTTGCTCTTCGCCGCTGAAGCCGCAACCTTCGGCAATGGTTTCGATACGGTCTGTTGTCTCTTCAAGCCGCCGACGTGCTGTATCCAGGCGAATTGCTTCTATGGCCTTCGCCGGCGTTCGGCCACGTGTCTGCATGTAAACTCGCGCGAAGTTGCGCGGACTCATGTGTAAGCGATCGGCCAGCGCCTCGACGCGAAGATCGCTTCTCAGGTGTTCTGCGATCCATTGTTCAAGCTCGTTGAACTGGTCTGAGTCAGAGTGCGCCTGGGCATCGAGCAAAGCGCTGTATTGCGACTGGCCGCCCGCACGCTTGAGATAAACCACAAGAATCCGTGCCACCTTGATCGCGACCTCGTGTCCCGCGTCCTGCTCGATCAGAGCCAACGCCAGATCAATGCCGGCACTACTGCCCGCCGAACTCCACACCTTGCGATCGTGAACGTAGATGGCATCTGGCTCTACGGTTACTTTAGGATGACGACTGGCCAGCAGTGACGCATGCATCCAGTGCGTCGCCGCTCGCCGTCCATCGAGGATTCCTGCGGCAGCCAACAAGAAACTACCGACACAAACCGAGCAGATCCGCCTGCAGGCAGGTGCAGTTTTCCTGACCCATTGAACAAGAGCGCGATCGCGAGTGACATCCTCCACACGAAGCGCGCCAAGGACAATTAACGTATCGATGGTCTTGCCCGAGACGCTGCGCGCTGATTTTGTATTCAGTTCAACGCCATTTGCAGTCTTGACGCGTCCGCCACGCGCAGACAAAGCAATGCATTCGTAAGTTGTGCGCTGTTCTTTGAGGGCGAAATCAGTCGCGACGGTGAACGCTTCCAGCGGACCAGAGAGATCGAGCAACGAGACTCCGTCGTAGGCGGTGAAAACGATTCGACGAGAGGATGATGCTCGCATGGGAAGCTTGGCAGATTTTAAGGGAAATGTGTCGTTGCTACCAAGTGCTCTAACACATCAATATAAACGTCGATTTGAGAGAGACGTTACTACCGTCTCAAAACCGACGAGCAGCAATTAAGGAGGATTCTCATGCCACTGGTTCGCGTGACGATGATTAAGGGGAAGTCGCCCGACTATATCAAGAAGATGTCGGACAGCATTTACGAGGCGCTCATCGAGGCTTATGTGCAGCAGAAGGAGGAAACGTTCCAGATCATAGAGCAACTTGAGCCGGGCGATCTGATCTACGCTCGTAACTTCGGGATTAAAGGGTCTCGCTCGGAAAATTTCGTGATCATTAACATCGAGTCAGACGCGCGGCGTCGGGGCGAAAAGGAGGCCTTACTGGCGCGTCTTTCGGACAAACTAGCTGCCTCGCCGGGAATTGCGCGTGACGATGTCATGGTCCGTCTCTCCATGACCTCTGGTTTGGAAGACTGGTCTCTCGGTAGCGGTATTGCCGTATCGAAATCGTAGGCTCCCCCGGCTCGGATACAGGTAAGTAAATAGATTCTCCCGGTCCGGGGGATGTCGTGAGGAAGTCGAGGTTTACCGAGTCACAGATCGTTGCGATCTTGAAGGAAGGCGAAGCCGGAGTCGCACTCAGCGAGTTGAGGGTGAGAGCGTTCCCGACGTTTTTATTCCGCATCTCATCGAACCCAACGCGCAATGACCCTTCCCGTTCAAGGAACTGACGAAGTTTTACAGCCTCGATCAAATCAAACAGGCTGCCAAAGACAGCGAAAATGGCGGCACGATTAAGCCACTCATTCGCCTATCAGCGGCGTGAGCGGCGGAGGGAACTCCATGTCACAGGGTCACTAATCTCGCTTTCTTCGGCGCCCGTCGTGGCCAGTATTGCGCCGACTTTGCAGCACCGTTGCGTTCGTCACTCGCTTGCGTCACTTTTCGTCTGAATCGTCGGCGAATCCTGGAAACCGTGGGGTAGTTGATGAAGCGTCGCCATTACACCTGTTAATCTTCCAGCGGCGTGTTTTATGAGACGAGTTGTAGTATTTCGGCGCGACTCGCCTGCCAGCCATTCAATAATTTCAATACCATTAGTTCCTTTCAACTGCCCCGAATCGGGCAGACACATTGCTACGTCTCAGTATCGAGAGGCGCAGCAATGATCGCCAATGCACTACTTCTCGCGCTGGTTCTCTTTATGGCGTTCTGTTTTGTCCTGATGGATCGCCTGAAATTCCTGATTCCTTACCGGCAACCGATCTTCCACGATTACGGATGGGCAATCGCTTTGTATGCGGTCCTGCTCTTTGGCAACCTGTTCGCGAGTTTCTTTCTCTTAGCGCGCCGGTTCTTCCTCAAACACACAGGCCAGAAGCTGGTTTACGTAGACAAACAACTCAGAATCGGCGAGGACGATCTCTCCGCTGAAATCCGTGAACGGTCTGAGGAATAAACATGGATCGCTCACGCGATGACGATGAGTTGAAGGCCGATCGAGCACCCAGGGAAGGCGAAAACCGGGTTCCGCAACCGACCCACGACAACCGCCCGTCCGAGGAAACTCGGACTGCCTATGAGCTGCGTGGACGCGAATATCACTTGAATTCTCCACAGTCAGCCGTGCTACGCGATGTTGGAGCTTTCCGCACAATCACAGCCGAATCCCTGCAGAAGCACGTTTATCACGGCGATAAAGAGCACTTCCGAAGAGACCTCCGCAATCTCACAGACCAACGTCTCGTAGAAATCCACCCAGATTCGGCAGGAAAAAGCCGCTACGTCTCACTCACTCGAACTGGCAAAGCCGTCACCGAAGTACACCTCCGTCCAAGCCAGGCCCAGGCAGTCTATTCAGAAATCGTTAAGAAACGGGAATTACGGCATGACGCCGCCATCTATGAGCTTTACCAGAAGGAAGCGCAGCATATTGGGAAATCAGGCGGCACTCCAAAGCGAGTTGTGCTCGACT